>JBJOOF010000145.1:0-2874 GCA_046051425.1 Bacteroidota bacterium | reverse complement strand
GGATTTCTCAAAATGATGCAAGAAATGCTTAAAGGAACCATCCAAGCCACGAAGCCACAGGCGGTACAGGCTAGTTTATTCTAAAAAAAAGGGGCTTTCGCCCCTTTTTTTTACCTGCTTTTCCACAATTCTTTCAATTGCTTGCCGTTGACCAGTAACACAAATCGAACTGGGTTTGGGATAAGCACAATTCGCATATCCACTTTTCCGAGTTGGTCCGATTCAATGGGCACCCCTTGTTCCCCACTTACCTCATAGGTTATGCTTCCTTTTGCATCAGGAAGCATCTCTTGATAGGTATTTGCCAAATAGGCTGTAGGTAGCAGAACATCCGTGTCAGATTTTAACTTGGTGTAAATCTTTTCCAATTCAGGAGCCAAGACATCCTCGTAATGCTCGTTGAAGTCGTCTTCGAGGTCGTGCAATTGCTCCTCTAAATCGTCGTAATTTTCATCACTATATTCCAACGCACTTAACTGAATTCGCTTTTGCACAATCTCAGTAAGTTCTTGGTCAATTTTTTCCCAATTCATGGTAACTGTCTTAATTATTCGGTTGCAAATATGGCGATAATCCTAAAAATAGCCGTTCAATTGAACCAACTATTCACTCACAAGCAAGATTTTTCCGTTTCTTCCCGCTTTCTCGTAAGCATCTAAAGCAGCTTTAAATTCGGACAAGGGATACGTTGCGGCCACATCCACCTTCGATTCATCCTGCATCAAAAATCCAAATACCCGTTGGAAAGCCTTCATCCGTTGTTCGGTAGAAAGTTCCTCAATCCAAGTACTCAACCAGAATCCCTCGATACGTAGATTTTTAAAGATCAGCAAGCCACTATTAATAGACAGATTTTCCAAGGCAAGCGCTCCAAAAACGAGCATACGCCCTTTTTGCTTTAAACAAGACAAGGCCTTTACACCCAACTCACCTCCGACTGCATCAAAGACCACATCTACGCCTACCTCAGTTTTCTCAAAAATCACCTTCGCCAATTTCTCATTGCTGGTATTGATGACTAATTCCGCCCCTAAACCCATCAACAATTCTTTCTGTGATTCATGGCGAACAGTAGCTGCCACTCGAATGCCCTTGGCCTTGGCCATCTGAATGGCGAATTTGCCAAATGCAGAAGCTCCTGCTGTAAGCAAAAGCCATTGCCCAGCTTGTAAACCCGAGTCCTCGATCATCCCATAAGCCGTCATTGGGTTGACAAATGCCTGACAGGCCACCTCATCCGACATCTGCCCAGGAATAGGAATTACTAGGGCCGCTGGCACACAAACATACTCTTTCCAGGTACCAATAGCCGTAAACATCACCCGAGTGCCTGCGGCAACTTTTCCTGCTTCATCTCCTTTTTCTACTACCCCACTGGCCTCAAAGCCTGCACTACTGGGGAGTTTGGGGGTGATGCCATACATTCCACGTACAAACATGATGTCTGAAGGGTTGATATTTCTGGCTTTCACACGGATCAGCACCTCATGTGCCTTAGGTTGAGGCATTTCACTTTCCTTGAGATACAAGACCTCTTGAGGAGTGCCAGTTTGATCAAAAATTAATTCTTTCATGGGGATAGAAAAAAGAGATAATGAGGGATAATTAATGAATTTGCTTGGCCCACAAGTTACAGCATGGCCATATTTTTCCTATCTTTTGGAAGAAAAATAACCCAAAAACGCATGGATTTATCTACAGTTTTTTCATTGGATGGAAAAGTAGCCCTGATCACAGGAGCTAGCAAAGGCATCGGATTTGGCATCGCAGAAATGTTTGCTGCAGCAGGTGCCAAAGTAGTCATCAGCAGTAGAAAGCAAGAGGTATTGGATGAACAAGCACAGCAACTTAACGCCAAAGGCTATGAGGTCTCCGCAATTGCCTGTAATGTGGGAAACATGGAGGAACTTAAGGTTCTGGTGGATAAGACGGTGGAAAAATATGGAGGTATCGACATCCTTGTCAATAATGCAGCAAGTAATCCTGTTTTTGGTCCGGTACATGAAACTACCCTTGAAGCCTTTGACAAGATCATGAACGTGAATGTGAAGGCGGCTTTTGAACTCAGCAGGTTGTGCTTTCCCCACCTAAGAAAATCGGCTGGCGCATCAGTTATCAATATTTCCAGTATCGGTGGAATATCCCCAGAACAAGGCCTTGGAATTTATTCGGTATCCAAAGCGGCCTTGATTTCCTTAACCAAGGTTTTTGCCAAGGAATGGGGAGATTCCAAGATTCGTGTCAATGCCATTTGCCCCGGTCTTATCCAAACCAAATTCTCAGAAGCACTTTGGTCCAATGAAAAAATCATGTCCATGATCTTGAAACAATTGGCCATAAAAAGAGCGGGCACCTCAGAGGAAATTGGTGCCATGGCCTTGTTTCTTGCCTCTCCCGCTTCTACCTACACGACTGGAGCCATTTTGACCGCAGACGGAGGCTTTACTATTTGATTTTACAATGAACCCAACCCAAGAAATCTCGGCAGCACAACTGAAGCAACTGCTGGTAGCCTATCGGCAATTTGTAGAACAAGAACTATTCCCCATAGACTTGGATGTGGTCAAAGGACCATTTAAATCTTACCTACCCGCACTAAAGGCCCTCCGGGAAAAGGCAAAGTCTTTAGGTCTATTTGTCCCTCATTTAGCCAAGAATGAAGGTGGTCTTGGTTTGAACCTCGTGCAATTTGCCCAGGTATCTGAAATTTTGGGCCAAAGCCCGATCGGACATTACGTATTCAACTGCAATGCACCAGATATTGGAAACATGGAATTGCTCCACCAGTTTGGTTCGGAGGAGCAGAAAGAAAAGTGGCTTGGACCCCTGCAGCGAGGAGAAATCCGCTCCTGCTTTGCCATGACCGAACCCCAA
>JBJOOF010000144.1:0-23101 GCA_046051425.1 Bacteroidota bacterium | reverse complement strand
CAAGCCAATGCTGGGAGCGATCTCTACCGAACCGGAAATCTCGTGGATGGAGGCTGTGATTTGTTGGTCTTTTAGGTAATCTCCCAGGATTTTGGGGTAGGAGGTAGCAATATTCTTTCCCTCGAAATAGCCGATTCCTTCGTAGGGTGTGCCTTTGGGGATGGCGAGAGCGAGTCTGCATTTGGAGAAGCCCAACTTTTTGAGCAGGACCACTTCTTTGTCTTTTTCGGCTACCTCATTTTGGCCTACTATCCCTAGATCCGCTACGCCATCTGCTACATAGCCAGGGATGTCGTCGTCTCGGAGAAAAAGGAATTCGACCGGAAAATTGGTGGAGGTGGACTTGAGTTTGCCCGTTCCATTGTAAAACTTGATGCCACACTCTTTGATGAGGCTAAGTGAGTCATCGGATAGGCGACCACTTTTTTGAACGGCAATGCGTACAATCTGTTCCATAAGGAAATTTGAATGAATTCGAAACTAGTTGAATGAAGGGGTGGTGACTGGCCGAATCCCTATCATCAGCTGCACCGGGGTGGGTGTATGTATCTTCCTCTCAAGAGGAATGATGGAAATGATGCAACAGGTGGTGCACCTGTGCTGGCAGAGAAAAAATAAGAGTTGCTGCGTTTGATTTCATTTCGTGAGCAAAGATAGGGGTTGGATGGGAAAATCCAAGAATCGAGAGCCAAGAGACAAGAACCAAGAAGCAAGAGATGTAGTCTAAAGTCTCGTTTCTCGCATCTTGCTTCTACTTTTCAAACTCCATACTCACCGAATTGATGCAATAGCGAATGCCTCCTTGGTCGCTCGGGCCATCGGGAAATCGGTGACCTAGGTGTCCACCACAAGAGGCACAAAGGATTTCTTCTCGAATCATCAAGTGGCTGTAGTCCATCTTGACTTCAATCGCTTCTGGACGGATGGGCTGGGTAAAACTAGGCCAACCGCAGCCGCTGTCGTATTTGAAGTCCGAGTGAAAAATTGGGCTTCCACATCCTTTGCAGGAATACACGCCCGTTTCTTTGTTTAGCGTGTAGGCACCAGTGAAGGGTCTTTCAGTTCCTTTTTGACGCAAGACTTGGTAGGACAAGGGATCCAATTGGTTCTGCCATTCTTCTTCGGTTTTTTGGATAGGGTAGGATTTTTTGGACATGGGTATTGGAGAAAAAAGAGACAAGAAGCAAGAGGCAAGAGCCAAGAGAGAGATGCAAGAGACAAGAGACGAGATGCAAGAGCCAAGAAGCGAGAGACGAGATGCAAGAGCCTAGATTCCAGAGATTAGAGACAGGAAATATCACAATTTGTGTCTTTTAAAGCAGAAATTACCAATTACTAGGATTTTAAGTCTAATTTCTTGGTTCTTGTTTCTTGCTTCTAGAACAGGAATCTAATTTCTTGCTTCTAATTTCTTGTTTCTTTGTTAAAAACTCTTCTCCCCACCAAATGTTTCACTTTCTTGCTTTTTCGATCCACTCAGGGGCATGGTCGATGTGTTGCCGGAGGAGGAGGTTGAGTTGGCCTACATGGTGCTGTACGTGACGGAGGTTGTAGAGAAGAATTTCAAAGATGGAATAATCCATGGTTTTGGATTCATTGATCCATCGTTGGGAGGTATGTTCCTCATCCAAACCTTCAATTAAGTTCCGAGCCTTCTCTTTGCAAGCGTCCAAATAGTGAAGCAGGGATTCTTGGGAGAAAATCACGATTTGTGGGGCTTCGTCAAATTCGGAATACGAAAATTCGGAAGGGGGAGCAAAACCAACCGGGTTGGTGCTCAGGTAGTAATCCAGAAAAAATAGGGTATGGTAAGTCTGAAAGGAAAACACTTGGTTACCCTCCCAAACTTCCTTCGGACAGGTTTGAATACTCTCAGCAAGCATTTCCAATGCGGCACCAAACTGGCTCCAGAGGGATTGGTTAAGATCGTGTTGGGACATAGGGGTGGGGAGAAGCAAGAGATTAGAGCCAAGAGACAAGAAGCGAGAGATTAGATACAAGAGCCAAGAAGCGAGATAATAGAGACAAGATTGGATGCTGCTCTAGGGTGGCAGGAAGTTATAACTACCGGGATGCTAAGTCTAAATTCTTGGCTCTTGTTTCTTGCTTCTAGGAAAGAGTCTAAATTCTTGGCTCTTGTTTCTTGCTTCTATAAACCTTGTTTCTACTTCCTCGGTATCAACTTCAACGTTCCTTTCGCCTCATCCAGAATATCTTCCTTATTCATCAATTGCGGGCGGTATTTGCCTTCCACATACAGTTCTTTCTGGTCGGAATAGTGCTTGCTAAAGCGATTCCCAGAGTTTCCTGTAGGCAAGACCGACACGGATTCTTCCACATTCTCAAAGTCCAATAGGATGCGCATGGCAGGTCCTGATGTCACTTTGTAGATCCCAGTTCCATTCAATTTGAAGGCCAACTTGTTGACCGATTCCTCATTGGCTTCCACGGCCTCGGTACGCACATTGAAGAGTTTGTCCAAAGGCTTCTTGGCACCGAGAGGGTGAGGGTGTTCTACGGTCACTGCCTTTTCCCATTCCCAGTCTCCTTGGTCTTCACCAAACTGCTGAGTTAGTTCCTCCAAACTCACCTTCAAGGCTTCGCTCACGATCTCTGCTCGTGATTCTTTGGTGCTGGTATTTTTCTTGTCCCACCACTTGTTTTGCTCGTGCGTAAAGAAATGGGAGGTGCTGCCGATCATGATGAAGGTTTGGAGGTAACTCTCAAATCCTTCTTTGCCGATTTCATCCTCCATGGCTAGGCGGAGGGTGTGGTACAGCCACTTGTAGTAGAGGGTAGGAGCGGTATGATCTAGGTCATGGTCGCCTTCCCAATCCGCCAGTTCACCTAGGATATCCTCGTATTTTTCAAAGTTCCCTTGAGTAACTTGTTCGAGTAAGAAGGCTGCATTTTGAACCGATTTTTCATTGATTGTTTCCAATTGCAGGTCTTCAAGGGATTCTTGGGTCCAGTCTTTTTTGGAGGTTACCGTCTTGGCAATTCGGTTCCAGCGCTCACCAGGGTAGTAGTATCCTGGGAAGAAGATTCCTGATCTGGTGGAGTCGGGCTGATTGTTGGCCGAGGCAACGAATCCAGATTCAGGATTGATGCTCTGCGGATTTTCCGTGAAAGGGTACCATCCTTGGGGTTGTGCTGCGGGATCTGAGCCATCCGCGAAAATAGTGGGATGCACAGCAGTTCCTCGAATAGGGAGTTTGGCCGCTGCCCACCAGGCAATGTTGCCCAGACTATCTCCGTACATAATGTTGAGTCCTGGGGCATGAATGAGTGATGCGGCATTGGCCACATCTTGCATGTTGCTCGCATGGTTGATCTGGTACACGGCCTCCAGGGCACGGGTAGGCTCGAGTAGGTATACCCACCAAGAGGACACTGGGTTGGAGGTCATCGCTTGAATTTCCTTGACCACAGAGTTGATTACCGGACCGTGAACCGTTTCCTTGATTTGGAAGGTTATCGGTTGCTGACCTTTGACCTGAATCACTTCCGTACGTGTGGTGATGGGGTAAATGGAGTCGCCAACAATAATTTCATTCGGATTTGCGGGATTGAGTTTTTCCTCAAAAAAGTCTTGATCGTCGTTTTCAAACATGGTCAAGCCCACGCTGTGGTGTCTGGAATGCCCTACCAGTCCAAAGGGAATGCCTGCGAGGTGGTTGCCATAAAAACTATAGCCAGGGTATTCGATATGTGCTTCAAACCAAACGGATGGCGAAGCAAAGCCTATGTGCGTATCGTTTGCAAAAAGGACCTTACCCGACTCGGTGCGGCTTCCGGAGATCACCCAGGCGTTGGATCCTTCTAGCATTGGGGCAGGAAGTTTATCCAATAGGGCAGTAAGCTTGGAGTTGACTGCACTGGCTCCGGCCACTAAGGAATCTGGGTAATTGACTGGGATGACGTGGTGGTTGGGAAGCGTCTGTACTGCAAGGGAGGCAAGGTAATCGGGTCCCCACTTGCGCGCAATCTGCGTAACCAAAGGATCCGTCTTCAAACTCATCGCAAAGGAAAAGGACATGTAACCCAAGACAGAGTGCATGTCATCCAAGGTGTAGGGACGCGGTTTGCTGCCTAGAAGTAGGTATTCTACCGGAAGTTTGTCTTGCTCGATAAACTGGTTGACCCCGGCGATGTAGGCTTCAGCTGCACTTTTCCAAGGGCTATTCCCCTGTGCCACTAAAGCCTTGCTACTTTCTTTAGCATGCTTTGGGATGCCAAGGGTATGGAAAAATTGATCGATCTCAACCACATCTGGCCCCAGGAGTTCCGCTAGAGTACCTGATCCGACGCGGCGCATCATTTCCAACTGAAACAAGCGTTCCTGCGCATGGATGTAACCCAAAGCGCGGTAGGCGTCTACCTCATTTTGCGCATAGATATGCGGTACACCATATTCATCGAAGTGGATGTCTACTTCTTCGGTCAACCCCGTGATCTGTACTTCCCCGTCGTATTGGGGACTTTTCCAGAAAATAAAACCGAGAAGGGCTGTTAGAACCACAAATAGGAAGATGCCGAGTATGCGAAGTGTTGTTTTCATCAGTTGAAATTCGTCTAGGAACAAGGGAAAATTAGGATAAAAAATGGTAAAGTGGAGGTTAAATTTTTTGGATGGCTGGGTTAAGTTCCATCGATAGCCTGCAGGATAAGAGCACAGGCTTCGCGAATCTCGTCCAAACTGATTGTCAATGGAGGAGCGATGCGCATGCTATCGTCGCAGAATAGGAACCAATCCGTGATTACTCCCAGTTGGATCGCCCGGTCGATGATGGGTTTGAGCACGTCAAAAGATTCAAACTCTAGAGCCATCATCAGCCCTTGGTTGCGAATGGCCTTGATTTGCGGATGGATGAGTAGGGACTTGAATAGGTTGGCCTTTTCTCCGACCTGCTCCATCAACTGCTCCTCTTGAAGTACGCGAAGGGTGGCCAGCGAAGCAGCAGCGGATACAGGATGCCCTCCAAAAGTGGTAATGTGTCCCAGTAGGGGATTGGATTTGAATACCCCCATCACCTCCTTGTTGGCGATAAATGCGCCAATGGGCATGCCTCCGCCCATTCCTTTGGCACATACGAGAATGTCTGGGACGATGTCAAACTGTTCAAAAGCCCAGAAAGTGCCTGTTCGACCGAATCCAGCCTGAATCTCATCCAGGATCAATAAGGCGCCTACTTCAGTGCATCGAGCGCGTAGGGCTTGGAAATAGGTGGTGCAGGCCACACGAATGCCCGCTTCACCTTGGATAGTTTCAATGACTACTGCGGCAGTGTCTTCGGTGATCTTGGCTAGATCTGAGAAACTCCCGTAAAAAATCTGCGAAGTGCCGGGGAGTAAGGGGCGATATCCCCGCTTAAATTCCTCGTTGCCCCCGATGCTGAGCGCACCCTGGGTGCTGCCATGGTAGGCATTGGTGCAGGAGATGAGGTTGCGGCGATTGGTGAAGCGCTTGGCCAACTTCATGGCGCCCTCGATGGCTTCCGAACCGCTATTGACCAGATAGACGTTGTCAAGTCCAGCAGGAAGGGTGTCCACCAAGGCCTTGGCCAAGAGAGTTTGTGGGGATTGAATGTATTCCCCATAGACCATCACGTGGAGGTATTGGTCCACCTGTTCATGGATGGCGGTGACCACCTTGGGGTGGCAATGGCCCACATTACTCACGCCAATGCCGGAGATCAGATCCAGGTAGCGCTCTCCATTGGGTCCATAGAGGTAGATTCCTTCTGCCTTCACGATTTCGATCGCTAGCGGAAAATCCGTCGTTTGGGCCAAATTGGATAGGAAAAGCTGCCGATTGGAGATCATTTTGAATCTTGGTCAAAAACTTGAAAACCGGTAAAAAATGCCCAGGGGAAGTTTCTTCCCTTGACTTTCTTCCAAGTACAATTCGCCCTGTTCTGCATTTTCTACCTTTCCAAAGTTGGTTTGGATCAAATTGGCTGCGATCAAGGAAGAAAAACTCAGGGAATACATGTTGAGTAGTAGGAGGTGATCTTTTGGATCTAGAATCTCTTTGCAGGTTTTCAGCATTTCGTTGATTTGCTCTTCCAGGATCCATTTTTCCCCTTCAGGACCTCTGCCATAGGCGGGTGGATCCAAGACGATGGCCTGGTATACATTGCCACGACGGGCTTCGCGCTTGATGAATTTCATGGCGTCATCTACAATCCAGCGGATGCCATCTAGGTCCGAAGATTCCATGTTGTGCTTGGTCCAAGTCACCACTTGCTTCACTGAGTCCAAGTGGGACACCTCTGCGCCAGCGGCCCTTGCGGCCACGCTCGCCGCTCCGGTGTACCCAAACAGGTTGAGCACTTTGGGCTTGGGCGTCGGAAAAGCCTTCAATTTTCGGTACAAATAATCCCAGTTAACCGCCTGCTCGGGGAAAACGCCGATGTGCTTGAAGGAGGTTTGGGAGAGATTGAGAGTCATTTTTAGCCCTTCCGCATTTTCGTAGGGGAGTTGCCAGTGGTCCGGCATGGGCTTCAGCTGCTGCCATTGCCCTTTTTCAGGATTGTTTTTCTCCTTGGCAAAGTGGGCATGGGCCAACTTTTTCCACTCGGCATCCGGTAAGGATTTGTCCCAGATTGCCTGAGGCTCAGGACGACTCAGGATAAATTTCCCAAAGCGCTCCAATTTTTCGAAGCCTCCCGTATCAATCAATTCATATTCTTTCCAAGGTCCTGGGGAAAGGGATAGGATCAAGTCTTTCATTGCTGCAAAACTACAGATTTTCGTGGGCTTCTACTTCTTAGCAGTACCTGTATTGGTGAATACCTGTTGGATTTCTGCTTGGCTAAACTCCCAGAGCGCTTTTGCCAATTTCGGATCTCTGGAAAGGGTGGAGGGGCTGCTTAACTTTTTGTTCTTGTAGTAGCCCCCATTTTTAAGGTTTTCCTTCGGTGTGGTAGCCAGAAAAATCGTGGTGGCTGCGCCTGCCTTTGGGGAGATAAAAAAGAGTTTTGTAAAGGCAATCAACCCCTTGGCCCAAGGAGAGGCTTCCGAACCAAAGGCCGTTCGCACAGCTCCTGGATGTAGGGAATATACACTTAATCCTTCACTTGCATAATTAGTAATTATCTCATTCGTAAATAAGATATTATACAATTTAACTTTCGCATAGGAATTGACTGTGCTGGAGGATTTTCGTAGTGAAAAATCCTGTTCGGGAGGCCCTGCGATTCGGTGAGCTTCTGAACTTACTTGGATTACCTTGGCTTGGCCTTTGATCAGGGCAGGTAGCAGTTCTTGGAACAAAAGAAACTGTCCGAGATGGTTGCTGCTGAAACTGAGGTCCACTCCTTCAGCAGTTCGTTTCCCCGCAGGGTACATCCCGCCAGCATTGTTGATGAGGACCTGTATTGCATCCACCTGGCTCAGCAGGACTGCTGCTCCTGCTTTGACCGAGGCAAGGTTGCTTAGGTCTAGGTAGATGAGCACTATTTTCTCCTTTTGGGGAAGGTGCTGAATCAACTTTTCGGCCTTGGCCAGGTTTCTGACAGGTAGAAACACCTGGTCAAACTTGGGGAGAAGGGCGAGGAGGGTTTCCCATCCGATTCCGGAGGTACTTCCGGTAAGAACTAGGTTCATTTTTTAGGAGTTCAATTCCAAATCAAGGTACTTGGTTTTCAGGAAACTAGAAAACCAGGGGCTTGTTCGGGGTTTGCATGCTAGATTTTTTTCTATTTTTGAATAGTTAGCCCTTTTGTGGGCTCGCAGGAAGAAATTAACCCTTGTTTTTGATTGGGCCATGTCTCAAAAATTTATAGATATTGAAAAAGCGATTGCTTTAAAGAATCCAAGTCTCTTGAAGTGGATGCCTGGATTTTTGCTTCGCTATGTGAAGCGGGTGACGCACGAAGAATGGCTCAATTCGGTGCTGAATAAGCACCTTTCCAAAAAAGGTTGGGACTTTGCCAACGCCCTGATCCAGGAATTTGAGATGGATGTCACCGTGAGTGGGGCAGAAAATATCCCGAAAACTGGGGGAGTGATCTTGGCTTCCAACCATCCTTTGGGTGGTATGGATGGGATTGCCTTCGTGCAGGCCATCGGAAAGATTCGTCCAGATGTGCGCATCCTCGTGAATGACCTGCTGATGACTTTCAACAATTTCGAACCTCTTTTTGTACCCGTCAATAAGTTTGGGAAAAATTCTACGGCTGCTAATCAGCGCATTGAGGAAGTGTATTCTCAAGGCCATGTGGTGTTGATTTTTCCCGCAGGCCTGGTTTCGCGAAAGCAGGAGGAGGGAATAAAGGATTTGCTTTGGAAGAAAAGCTTTATAGCCAAGGCAAAACAATACCAATTGCCAGTTATCCCAACCCATATTTCAGGGAGAAATTCATCCTTTTTTTACAATCTGAGCAACTTTAGAAAAAAAATTGGTCTGAAGGTTAATCTGGAAATGTTTTGGTTGGTAGATGAAATGTACAAGCAGCGTAAAGGCAAAATTCACATCACGCTTGGAAAGCCGTTACCCTATACCTATTTTGACGGCAGCAAATCCGATCCAGAGTGGGCAGACCACATGAAATCAAAAGTGTATGAACTTGGAAAATCGAATGTCTGAGGTGAAAGCGATTATTCCCGCCGTGGATCGTGAACTTCTGAAGGCCGAACTTACCCCAGAGCGTTTCCTTCGCTACACCAACAATGGCGATAACATAGTCTACGTGGTCAATTACCACAATTCGCCTAATGTGGTACGTGAGATCGGTAGACTTCGAGAATTGACTTTTCGAGCAGCAGGAGGAGGTACAGGCATGGAATTGGACCTGGATGAGAATGATACGAGCGAAACATGCTACGAGCAGCTCATCACTTGGAACGAGGAGGACGAACAGATTGTGGCAGGGTATCGACTTATTTGTTGCACGAATGCCTTAGGTCCTGATGGGGAAATTCAACTTTCTACCAAGCATTTGTTTGACTTTTCTCCAGAATTTATCCAAGATTACTTGCCCTATACCATTGAATTGGGGAGATCTTTTGTACAGCCCAGTTACCAGCCTAGTTTGGACAACCGCAAGGGAATGTTTAGCCTGGACAACCTTTGGGATGGTTTGGGGGCCTTTGTACTCCTTCATCCCAATGTCAAATACTTGTTTGGAAAAGTAACCATGTACCCGCATTACAATCGGGAAGGGCGCGATTTATTGCTCTATTTCATGAATCATTATTTTCCTGACAATCAAGGTTTAGTGAGGCCAAAAGAGAAGTTGAGATTGAGCTATGAAACGGACATCCTTTCCCAACCCAATCCCTTCGAAGGGCTGGACTACAAGGAGGGATACAAAGTCCTCAATGGACGAATCCGTGCATTGGGAGAGAACATTCCTCCGCTAATCAATGCGTACATGAACCTGTCCCCAAGCATGAAAAATTTTGGAACCGCGCTAAACGACGAGTTTGGAGAGGTAGAGGAGACTGGGATCTTGCTTACGCTTGATGACATCTACGATAGTAAAAAGCACCGCCACATGGACACTTTTGAGCGGGACCGCCATTATGGACAGCGCCCCAAATAAGTCCAAATTGACCCTGGTAGTGGGAGCTACGGACAATCCAGAGCGCTATGCTTACCGAGCGGCCGACTTGTTGCAAGCCAAAGGAGTCCCCTTTATTCCAATTGGAATCAAGAAGGGATTGGTTTTCGGGAAGGAGATTGTCGACTTGCGTCAAAAGCCAGATTTAACCGGTATTCATACCATTACGCTGTATTTAGGACCTACAAACCAGACCGAATGGGTGGATTACCTGATTGGCCTTGCGCCTAAGCGTATTGTTTTTAATCCAGGAACAGAGAATCCTGATTTTTTTTCTAAAGCAAAAGCAGCTGGTATTGAGGTACTAGAAGCCTGTACCTTGGTTATGTTGACCACGGGTCAATTTTGAAATTTCTCTTTCAAAAAGGTATCCATATACAGGATGTGGGGAAGGGAAATCAGGGAAATTAGCACAAAGAATAGTAGGTACAGCTGATTGGGTTCTAGGAATTCAAGTCCAGCAACTAGGATTCCTGCTATGCCCACCAAACTAATTCCAGAAAAGGGGAGCAATTGCTTGCCAAATTTCAAGGGAGAGTTGAAGGCTGGGATTTGCCGTAGGTAGGCATACTCAGCAAGCATGCTGGGTAGGGAGTGCCAAAACCCAAAATACACGCTAAAACTAATCAACAGTGGGCTGAAATAAAGGATTGGAGCAAGGATCAAGTAATCCAGTCCATCGGTTAAGCCGAAAGGTTTGGCACTGAAGCCTTGAACGATCAGAGAACTCACCAACAAGAAACCCAAAATTCCCAGTCTAAATTCTTCAGAAAGATCCAAGTAGAGCATAGAACTCAATATTTCTTGGGTCATGGGCCAATCCCCAAAGAGAATGACAAATAGGAAAAACGCCCCTTTGAGCAGGTAAAGCAGCCCTTCCCTGTTTTCTAATTTTCCTTGTTCCAAGAAGTGCGATTGGCCGAAGTGGTAAGCAGACATCCCCAGGAATGCGATTAGCGCTGCTATAGGCAGAAACCACCATAAGAGCCCATAACCAAGCATGAGTAGTAGGTAGCGTAGGATAAAAGAAACCAGGCCCTGAGGACGAATGTCCGGGTTGTGGATGAGGTGATCTATTCCGCCGTGTGGAATGCCTACCAGAAGCAGGACGAGTCCAAATACTGCAAACTGGATGGATTGGGAGAGATCAGGGAAAAGCAGAAAAAGAAGGGCGATCCCAAGACCCAGGGCTTTGGCCAAGTATTCAATACGTGCCATAGCGGGTAAGTCCTTTTAAAAAAATACCAAATTTCAAACGGGACAAAAGCCTGAGTTCCTCCCAGAAACTCGTTTTTTCTGCCAAAAAGCGAAAGACTAAGTCAGGAGAAGAGGTCGAAAAAAGATTAATGAATAAGCCAGGAAGGCGCTTGGGCCAGTGGTGGGCAATGCTAAGTAGAATGTTGTCGTAGAAAACGAAACGTGATTTCCTTGGAAATCGAAGGTCTTGAGTGGCTCCTTGTTCCAAGCGAGCAACCAGTTGGCTGCAGTTTTCTTGGATTTGAGCGAAGGTATAGCCCGTGGAGGGTTTGGTCCAGCCTGCAGCCGTACCAATTTGTATGTGCCGATTCCCGCTAGTCTCTTGGTTAACTCGGCTGGTCATTGGAATCTGGCCAGTTTCCTGAAAGGTGATTTCGTATTCAAGTTCTCCAAATTTTTGCTTTAGGAAAGCCTGAAGTGAACTCAAAAGTGCCTCTTCTTCACGTGCTTCGCTGGTGTAGGCCGTGTATTCAATCAAGGCCTCTTGGCTAGAGAAGGGGAGCGTGTAGATGAAATCAAAGCCAGAAGAGGAAGGCGTGTCGAAATCCATTAGGCCCATGGATCCAGGATTAAAAATAGGGGTATTGCTTTTAATCCGTAAGCCTATAAAAACTTGATTTAAAATGGTTTGATTAGTAGTATCTGTAGTAATACGTGAATCAAATACGTAACCGCTGTTGTAAGTCCCTGAGCTTTTGGTTACTACCTGCACTTCATTTTCGATGCAACGAATGGCACTGACTTCCTCCTTCAAAAAATGCACGTTGGGGAAGTTTTTAATTTTCTCCAGCACGTGAGCATAGAAGTCGTGCGAGTTGAGGTGGTAATAGGATAAATTTTCTAACCCATGTTGGTGTTGCTGCTTTCCCTGCTGCAAGTAAAACGAATTCCAGGAAAATCGAGCCGCTTCTGGGTGAATGGGGAGGGCTGCTGTGTTCCAGTAGCACCAAGTTTTGTTTGGAACCTCTCCAAGAGTAGGTTCTAAGATGAGGATGTTGGAATCTTTCAAACTACTATCTAGTAGATGGTAGACCAGGCTTAAACCTGCGCATCCTCCTCCTGCTAGTATGTAGTCGTATTTTTTCATATAAAAAAAAGGCTGCCTATGCATTCACATAGGCAGCCTAATTAAATCTTATTTCTTGTTGCTTTCAGCAACTGCTACTGTGTAAACTACCAAGCCAAAACCAATTTTGTTGATTGCATCGGCAATGTTGTAGAACAAGTCAATTGATTCTACAGTGAACATTCCAGCAAGCAAGTTGCCTGGAAGTACCATGTAACCAATTGGGTAAATGGACCATCCCAAAGTGATGAAGATCTTCATTAGGAACATCGCTTTTGCCAAAGCTGGGCTATTGGAAGCGGTTGTCAATTTGGCTACGTCTCCAGCAAATACTTCATACACAATGTACAAGTAACCTACTGTAGAAAGGATTCCCCACATTACATTTGAGCCTAAACCAACTGTTTCACCAATCAAACCAGTCACTAACATCACAACTGAAGCTAGGATCAATTTGAAGAGTGTTGCTCCTTTGGCACCAAAAGGTCTTGTTAGCAAATAGAACTCTACGCACATCAAAGGAACTGTCAAGGTCCAATCTACATAGCGTAAAGCTGTAGGGCTCACGCCATATTCCATGTAGAATTCTCTCATGTAATAATAGTGTACTGCGGCAATACCCGTGATTAATCCGGATACCAATAGTGAAAGTTTCCACTTGCCGTCTACAGAACCTCTTTCTACAAAGAAAAAGACTGCAGATGCTAACATGGCCATGTACCCAATAAAGAAGGTGATGGCAATCGCGTCCTGGAAGGAATCGATTTTGTCAAGCGTAGGAAGCACTGCAGATGTAACAGTAGATCCTACGTCTAATAGAATGCTGTAATTCATAATTTTTTTGGTTTTGGTTGATGTTAACTAACTTTTACAATTAGATAAGTTTTCAGGTAAAAAATTTGTTTAAAAAAAAACAAGAAAAATTTAACAAAAAAAATCAAAACCTGAAAATCAGCGATATACGGCGTGATTTTTATCATGAAAATTTTTTAACGATTCTTAAAAAATTCAAATTTTCAGAATAATATTTGGTTTTAATTTTCAATATTTTTCCTAGATCACTTCATTTAATCCTTTGCAAAAACACCTACACAAGTCACTTTTTTTTCCTAAATTGCGCTGTTAAGAAAACCGAGATTAATCGGAGTACCAACCCACCCAAATCAAGGGATTTATACCAAACCATGAGTGAAGAAACATTAAGCAATCCAGAAGACTATGGCGCTGGTAATATTCAAGTATTAGAAGGCCTAGAAGCAGTTAGAAAACGTCCAGCCATGTACATTGGCGATGTAGGGATCAAAGGACTGCACCACCTGATATGGGAAGTAGTCGATAACTCCATCGATGAGGCGCTAGCAGGTCACTGCGACACCATCAAGGTGACTGTAAACGAAGACAACTCCATCACAGTAGAAGACAATGGCCGTGGAATCCCTACGGATATGCACCCTAAGGAAAAGAAATCTGCCCTAGAAGTAGTGTTGACGGTTCTCCATGCCGGTGGTAAGTTTGACAAGGATACCTATAAAGTTTCTGGTGGTCTTCACGGAGTGGGAGTTTCCTGCGTCAATGCGCTTTCCACAGATCTCAAAGCGACGGTTTACCGAAATGGGATCATCACTGAACAAGAATTTAAAATTGGTGCACCTCAGTACCCTGCCCGTGAAATCGGGAAAACAGATAAGCGAGGTACCACCATTCATTTCAAACCCGATGATAGCATTTTTGCCATCACCGAGTTCAAATACGAAACCATCGCCAACCGTCTCCGTGAGATGTCGTTCTTGAATGCAGGCATTCGCATTCACTTGAAAGACCTTCGTGAGATGGAAGATGGGGTCGCTAAGTCTGACGAATTTTTCTCCGAAGGAGGTTTGGTGGAGTTTGTGCAGTACTTGGACGAAACCCGCGAAAAAATCATTGAAACTCCGATCTACATCGAATCCCTCAACCAGGAGGTGCCGGTGCAGGTGGCGATGAACTACAACAGTTCCTACACGGAAAACGTGGTGTCCTACGTCAACACCATCAATACCTACGAGGGTGGAAGTCACGTAACAGGCTTTAGAAGGGCACTCACGCGCACGCTGAAGTCTTATGCGGACAAATCAGGCATGTTGGAGAAATTGAAAATTGAGGTTTCAGGCGATGACTTTAGGGAAGGGCTCACTGCCGTGATCTCTGTAAAGGTGGCCGAACCACAGTTTGAAGGACAAACCAAAACCAAATTGGGTAACTCCGATGTGGTTGGCTTTGTGGACTCAGCAGTGTCTGAAGTGCTTCAGGCTTGGCTCGAAGAGCATCCACGTGAAGCAAAGACCATCGTAGGCAAGGTAATCCTTGCAGCGCAAGCCCGACATGCTGCCCGAAAGGCACGTGAGATGGTGCAGCGTAAAAATATCTTGGGTGGCGGTGGCCTTCCTGGAAAGTTGGCCGATTGCGCCAACTCTGATCCTACAGTCTGTGAACTGTACCTGGTCGAAGGAGACTCCGCAGGGGGATCTGCCAAGCAGGGTAGGGATCGTGATTTCCAAGCCATCCTGCCTCTGAAAGGAAAAATCTTGAACGTAGAAAAGGCACACGAACATAAAATCTATGACAACGACGAAATCAAGAACATCCTGACCGCACTAGGCGTGAAGTTTGGTACAGCCAATGACGATAAGGCTCTTGACGATACGGGACTTCGTTACCACAAAATCATCATCATGACGGATGCGGATATTGATGGTTCCCACATTCGAACCCTGATTTTGACGCTGTTCTTCCGATACATGCGTCCGCTGATTGAAAGAGGTTACGTCTACATTGCACTGCCGCCTTTGTACTTGCTCAAAAAAGGCAAGGACGAACGCTATTGCTGGACTGAGGAAGAGCGCAAGCGCTTGATCTCAGAGATGGCCAAAGAAGGCAAGGAAGATAGCGTAGGCATTCAGCGCTACAAGGGTCTTGGGGAAATGAACCCAGAGCAACTTTGGTCTACCACTATGGATCCAAATACGCGAACCTTGAAGCAGGTAACCATCGATTCTGCTGCAGAGGCAGATCACTTGTTTAGCATGCTGATGGGCGATGAAGTGGCTCCACGAAGAGACTTTATCGAGAAGAATGCGAAGTACGCCAAAATTGATAGTTAATCTTTGGGGGCTTTTTAGCCCCCTTTTTTTCTTGAAAAAATCATGGACTTAGGTAACGAAGCCTAGTAGTTTACGTAAGACCACTCTGAAAAACACACACCTGTATGAAACTGGCAGCAGATAAATACGAGTCCATCATCCAAAAAAGTGACCTAATCAGTAGAGATTTGAGTTGGGTGAGGTTCAATGAACGAGTTCTCGATCAATCCAAAAAGAGTTTTCGAAGCATCTTCGAAAAGTTGAAGTTCTTGGCCATCACGGCATCCAATATGGATGAGTTTTTTATGATCCGTGTAGGTTCCTTGTACAACTATCTGGATTATGAAAAAGAGCGGGTGGATTACTCGGGCTTACGAGAAGAGCCCTTCAAGGAAAAATTGATGAAGGATTGCCAGCGCTTCCATGGGGAGCAGCAGCAGCATTTTATCCAAACTATCCTTCCTGGATTGCACGAGGAGGGGATTTCTTTGGTGAATGTATCCAAACTTACGCCAGAGGAACAGGAGAAAGTAAAGGAGTATTTCCTCAAGGCGATTTACCCCATGCTTACTCCTATGGTGTACGATGGGTACCGCACCTTTCCAATTTTGATGAACAAACTGCTGGTCTTTGGGGTAGTCACCACCAGCCCAGGAGAGCGAAAGGACATGCGCAAAATGAGTTTTGTGCAGATTCCAGCCAATATCCCGCGATTTTTTGAGATTGAGCGGGAGGATTCCTTGACCTTGATCCCGATCGAAGAAGTTATTCGTGAAAATTTGATTTCTCTCTTCCGCAATGTAGAGATTGAGTCGGTCAGCCTCTTCCGGATTACCCGAAATGGGGATTTTACCTTGGAAGAAAGTGAAGATATGGATGCCAACTTCCTGGAAGAAGTGAAGCGCAAGCTAATGGAGCGGAAAACAGGTCGTGTGGTGCGCATTGACATCGAAGAGGGGTATTCCAAATGGATGCTCAATTCTCTTCTCGAACGCTGGAGCCTTCGCCCTGATTCTGTTTTTATGGTCAAACGGGCGAGCATGATTGATTTCACGGGTTTATGGCAGATTGTCGGCAACAAACGTTTTAAAGAAAAATTGCCTCAAATCCCGGACCCTGTCAAGCCACTTTCGTACCCAGAAGAGGGGAGAGCAGATATTTTCGAGATTCTGAAGGAACGTGACATCTTGCTGCATCATCCGTACAACAACATCGACTCGATCCTTGATTTGATTGAAAATGCTGCCGATGATCCGGATGTGATGGCCATCAAAATGACCATTTACCGCTTGGCAAAGGACAGTCGCATCACCAAGGCCTTACTTCGCGCAGCAGAAAATGGAAAGCACGTATCCGTATTGTTTGAAGTAAAAGCGCGCTTTGATGAGGAGAATAATATCCGCGAGGCGAAAAAGCTACAGAAAGCGGGTTGCTTCGTGATCTATGGAATCTCCAATCTAAAAACACATACCAAGTTGCTTCTCATCGTCAAAAAAGACGACCAAGAGATTACCCGCTACGTGCATTTGGGTTCGGGTAATTACAACGAGGATACAGCTCGGCTCTACACAGACATCGGTCTACTGACCACCAATGAGGTGCTGGCCAATGACGTATCTGAATTCTTCAATGTAATCACGGGGCATTCGGTGCCTAGCGACTACCGTAATTTGATCACGGCACCGCGAGACATGCGAAATCAGTTGATTTCCTTCATCGAGCAGGAGGCCAAGAATGCGAAAAATGGGTTACCTAGCGGCATATTCATCAAAGTTAACTCACTCGAGGATTCTGAAATCATCTATGCGCTCTACAATGCCTCTCAGCAGGGGGTACCAGTGAAGCTAATCGTCCGCGGTATTTGTTGCCTCCGACCTGGAAGAAAAGGCTTAAGTGAAAATATTGAAGTCTTATCCATCGTTGGTGATTTCTTGGAGCATAGCCGCATCTACCATTTCCATAACAATGGAGAAACACGCACCTACTCAGGCAGTGCTGACATGATGGTACGAAGCTTTGACAAACGATTGGAATCCTTGTTTAAGGTAGAATCACCTTTGCTGGAAAAGCAGTTGATGAATATTCTATCCTACAACTTGAGAGATAATGCCAACTCCTACACCATGCAAGAGGATGGAACCTACGTGGCCAAAGCACCTGCTGAAGGTGAAGCTAAGTTTAATATCCACCAAGAGTTTTTTAAAGTGGAAGTAAAACAGGTGCTTGGTGTAAAATTGGTTGAAGAAAAACAAGTTGCCGGCTCACCAGTGGATGAGGAAGTAACTGGAGTTAATTAAGGATTTGTATTGATTTAAAAATGAACAGAAGAATTCTGTGGATGAACTGCAGAATTAAACTTTTTTATTCTGAATTGGAATTATCTGGGATGGATTGAGTTGGGGAAAATAAAAAAATTCAATTTTTTCTATTGGATTTTGATTTATTCAGAATTGTGGTATTTTTGAATCTATTGTGGTAGTTAAATAATAGTTGGTTTAGTTTTCAAATAAAGGGCAGGAGATTTTCTCCTGCTTTTTTAGTTTAAGGCCCCTTGATTTTTTTGGATGGGGTCACAGCCATGAGGCATAAAAAAAAGCCCAAACTTTCGTTTGAGCTTTAGAGTACAGACGGAAGGATTCGAACCCTCAACCCTCGGAGCCGAAATCCGATATTCTATCCAGTTGAACTACGTCTGCGTACTAAATTTATAGCGCGGCTTTCACTCGCTCAGCTGCTTCCTTCAAGGTGATAGCTGAGAATACTTTCAAGCCTGAATCGTCAATAATTTTTGCTCCTTCTGCAGCATTGGTGCCCTGAAGGCGAACGATGATGGGAACTCGAATATCTCCGATGGATTTGTAAGCTTCTACCACGCCGTTAGCGATACGGTCGCAACGAACGATACCACCAAACACGTTGATTAGGATTGCTTTTACGTTAGGATCTTTCAAGATGATTCGGAAACCAGCCTCTACCGTAGTAGCATTGGCTCCTCCACCTACATCTAGGAAGTTGGCAGGCTCACCACCAGAAAGTTTGATCATGTCCATGGTAGCCATGGCTAGACCTGCTCCGTTGACCATACAGCCCACGTTGCCGTCCAATTTCACATAGTTGAGTCCTGACTCACCCGCTTCCACTTCCAATGGATCTTCTTCAGCCAAGTCTCTCAATTCAGCCAACTTAGGCTGACGGTAAAGTGCATTGTCATCCACATTCACTTTTGCATCTACTGCCAAGATCTTGTCATCAGACGTTTTGAGCACTGGGTTGATTTCAAATTGAGAAGAGTCGGTACCTACGTAAGCAGCATACAATGCTCCAATAAACTTCACCATCTCTTTGTGAGCTGTACCAGTCAATCCCAATTTGAAGGCAACTTTACGGGCTTGGAAGCCTTGTAAACCAACTTTAGGATCGATCCACTCCTTGATGATTTTTTCAGGGTGGTGTTCAGCAACTTCTTCAATGTCCATACCCCCTTCTGTAGAGGCCATGATCACATTAGAACCAGTGGCACGATCCAGTAGGATAGACATGTAATATTCTTTGGGTTCGGACGCTCCAGGATAGTACACATCCTCAGCGATCAAGACCTTATTTACTTTTTTTCCTTCAGCACCCGTTTGGATAGTTACCAAAGTTCCTCCCAAGATCGCAGCTGCTTTTTCTTTCACATCTTCCAATTTCTTGGCAAGAACCACTCCTCTGGAGCCGGTTTCTTTTACTTCACCTTTACCGCGTCCTCCTGCGTGAATCTGTGCTTTGATCACGAACCAAGAAGTACCGGTTTGCGCATTGAGCTTTACAGCTGCCTCATGTGCTTCTTCCGGGGTGCTGGCTACAATACCCTCTTGGATACGAACGCCGTATCCTTTTAATACCTCTTTAGCCTGATATTCGTGAATATTCATCTGTGGAAATTTTTGCCCGAAGATAAGCGGGTGAAGGCAATATAGCAAACTGGAATCCTCGAATTTTTGGAAAACAGCCTGTTAATTCCTGGATTAGAAGGATTTGTTTTACATTTAAAAAATCAAAAATGAGTAGCATGCTGATTGCCAAAGGTATTCATAAATCGTACGGTTCACTCGAGGTTCTAAAAGGGGTAGATTTGGATATTTCCAAAGGGGAAATCGTGTCCATTGTAGGTGCTTCAGGCGCAGGCAAAAGTACCCTCCTTCATATTTTGGGAACTCTGGATCGGCCAGATCAGGGCGAACTTTCCTTGAATGGTCAGAATTTAATGCACCTTAAAGGAGATGCGTTGGCGGAGTTTCGAAATGCTCGAATTGGATTTATCTTTCAATTTCATAACCTACTTCCCGAGTTCACGGCCTTGGAGAATATTTGCATTCCAGGATTTATTCAAGGGAGGGAGGAAAAAGAACTGAAGAAGCGCGCCGAAGAATTGGGAGATATCCTTGGGATTCGGCATCGATTGGATCACAAGCCTTCCGAACTTTCTGGGGGAGAGCAGCAGCGTGTGGCGGTAGCCCGGGCGCTCATCAATAATCCAGATTTGGTATTTGCAGATGAACCAAGTGGTAATTTGGACACGAGCAATGCAAGAGCACTGCATGACTTATTTTTCAAGTTGCGGGACACCTACAATCTTTCCTTCGTTCTTGTGACCCACAACGAAGAGTTGGCCGCCATGGCTGACCGAAAGGTAGTTATGAAGGATGGGCGTATCGAAGTCGCTTGATTACTTTTTGAGCTGCTTGATCATGGCCGCCACGTGTGCCTTGTTTTCAAATAATCCTTGAAAAACTCCTACGATGTTGTGGTTAGTATCTAAGAGGTAGGTCACCCGCGTTGGCATTTTGATCAAGGGAAGTAGCGCGTCGTAGGCTTTACAGACTTTTCCCGATTCATCTGCTAGGAGTTCAAAAGGTAGCCGGTGTGTTTTTTTAAACTTTTCATGGGTAGCCAGGCTATCTCGGCTGATGCCAAATACAGGAATGTCCAAATCCCGAAATTCAGCAAATTGATCGCGAAATTCGCAGGCTTCGGTGGTACAACCCGGTGTGAAGTCTTTGGGGTAAAAATAGAGGATCACAGATTTTCCAGCTAGGTCTTTGGAAAGGGTAATACTGCCAACTGTGGTAGCGGAAAGTGTAAAATCTGGGGCTGAGGTTCCAATAGCTAAGGCCATACTTTTTTTGTTCTAAAACAGTTTTTGATGTGGGAAGGTTTTCACCCTACCTCCATTTACTAGGTCAAGCTAGGAAGTTTCTCTTAGTTTTGTACATTAAAACCCACAACTAGCAATTTGTCATTGAAAATCAGTCCCGTACAGTCCATGCTTTTAGCAAGCGTATTTTTTGCGCTGATGAATGTATCGGTCAAATTTATTCCACACATTCCTGCAATTGAAATTGTGTGGTTTCGATCTGTTTTCAGTGCAGTGTTTACCGTGTTGGTCTTGCGTCAAAAAGGAATTCCACTTTTTGGAACCCACAAACTAAGTTTGGTAGCCAGAGGCATTGTAGGGTCCATCAGTTTGATTTTATTTTTTTATACCCTCCAACGAATTCCCTTGGCTACTGCAGTGACGCTGCAGTACCTATCTCCCATATTCACCACCATCCTAGGCATCTTTATCTTAAAGGAGAAAGTACGGGCTAGGCAGTTTGTGTATTTTGGATTAGCCTTTGCGGGGGTGTTGCTGATTCAAGGAGTAGATCCACGTGTAGATGGATTGAGTGCTGCGCTGGGATTGATTTCTGCGCTAGCTTCGGGGGTAGCCTACAATCTGATCCGAAAGCTGAAAGGAATTGAACATCCAATGGTGATTATATTTTATTTCCCCTTGGTGACCTTGCCCATCGCTTCTGTGCTGATGTATTTTGACTGGGTGACTCCGGTAGGATGGGATTGGTTGATTTTGTTGTGGATCGGCTTTTGTACGCAAAATGCGCAGTATTTTATGACCTTGGCCTATCAGTCGGGCAATGTATCTCGTATTTCTAGTTTGAGCTACCTAGGGGTGGTCTATGCCTTGATTTTTGGATTCCTTTTATTCGGAGAAACCTTCCCCATACCTTCCTACATTGGGATGGTCCTTGTATTCATTGGCATTCTTTTGAATTTGCGGGTAAAATAGTTTGTAGTTTTGCAGTTCCTAATTCTTCCTTTTTGATGAAAATCACCAAAGACCTTTACCAAAGTAACCTCGTGCTGCTTACGGATTTTTACCAACTGACCATGGCCTATGCCTATTGGAAGTCAGGAAAAGGGGAGCAAGAAGCGGTGTTCAACTTGTTTTTTAGAAAGAATCCCTTTGAAGGTGGCTTTACGCTTGCGGCTGGGCTGGATTACGTAGTGGACTTTTGTAGTAATATGCATTTTGGCGATTCCGAATTGGACTACCTCCGTGAAATGAAGCAGAAGGATGGAAGTCCCTTGTTCGAGGAGGCATTTTTGGCTTATTTGAAGGACCTTCGATTTACCTGTGATGTGGATGCCGTAGAAGAAGGGACAGTAGTATTTCCAAATGCTCCCATGGTGCAGGTACGTGGCACTTTGATTCAATGCCAGTTGCTAGAGACCCCCTTGCTCAACATTCTTAATTTTCAGACGCTGATTGCTACGAAGGCGGCGCGCATCAATATGGCTACCCAGGGTGCTCCTGTGTTGGAATTTGGATTACGCCGAGCGCAAGGGATTGACGGGGCACTTGCAGCAAGCAGGGCTTCTTACATCGGAGGCTGCAGTTCTACCAGCAATGTGATGGCGGGGAAACTATTTGGAATCCCTGTGTCTGGAACGCATGCCCATAGCTGGATTCTTTCCTTTGATTCTGAATTGGAAGCATTTTATGCCTATGCAGAAGCTTTCCCGGATCATTGCGTGTTTTTGGTCGACACCTACGATACATTGACGGGGGTAAAAAATGCCATCCAAGTGGGCTTAAGTCTTCGCCAAAAAGGGAAGGAGATGCTAGGTATTCGGATCGATTCGGGTGATTTGGCCTATTTTTCGATTCAGGCAAGGCAGCTTTTGGATGAAGCTGGATTTCCAAATGCCAAAATTTATGCATCCAATGACTTGGATGAGTACATCATTTCTTCGCTAAAGTCTCAAGATGCAGCGATTGATGTGTGGGGTGTAGGAACTAAGTTGGTGACGGCATTTGACCAGCCTGCTTTGGGGGCAGTTTACAAACTTTCGGCAGTTAAAAATGAAAACGGAACCTGGGAGCCCAAGGTGAAAGTTTCCCAACAATCTTTAAAAATCAACATCCCAGGCATTCATAAGGTAAGGCGGTACTTCAGTAAAGGGAAGGCTGTGGCAGATATGATTTACTTGGAGGGTCAGACCATAGATCCCAAAGGAATCATGATTATTGACCCCAATGATGCCACGCAGCGCAAGCGGTTGATGCCTGCTTTTTACGAGGAAGAAGAGCTGTTGAAACCGATTTTTAGAAAGGGTAAATTGGTCTATGCACTACCTAGCCTTCAGCAAATCCGTGAAAGAGCGGGAGTACAATTGGAAGCTTTTGACAAAACGCACAAACGTTTGACCAATCCTCACGTATATCCTGTGGGTTTGGAGGAGCATTTGCATCATTTGCGCATGGAATTGGTCATTGCCGCTAAATCGGATCAACATGAAGAAAATGAATCCTGATACTGCATTAATTCTGGTCGATATTCAGCATGATTTTCTACCAGGTGGGGCGCTAGCTGTTTCCCAGGGTGATGAGATTTTGCCGATCATCGCATCGTTACAACCCCAGTTTGATCACATTGTGGCTACCCAAGATTGGCATCCGGCCAAGCATGGTAGCTTCGCAGCAAATCATCCCGGTACCCAACCAGGGCAGCAAATCGATTTGGAAGGCTTATCTCAGATTCTTTGGCCAGTACATTGCGTGGAGGGAACAGAGGGTGCAGATTTTCCAGACATCTTAGACCGAAGTCGATGGAAGGCTGTTTTTCAAAAAGGAAAAAACCCCTCGGTGGATTCCTATTCTGGTTTTTTTGACAATGCTCGTAGAGGGGATACAGGGCTTGGAGATTACCTCAAGCAGCAGGGGATTCGTCGGGTGTTTGTCACTGGACTTGCTTTAGATTATTGTG
>JBJOOF010000143.1:0-6849 GCA_046051425.1 Bacteroidota bacterium | reverse complement strand
GGATCGTCAAACAGGAGAAGTTGCTTCATAGAACAAAAATAAAAAAGTCTCCCGGAATCTTTGCTCCGGGAGACTTTTTCGAAGAACGAAAATCGAAATTACTTCTTGGCGTAACGCTTGTTGAATTTCTCCACACGACCTGCGGTATCCAACAACATTTTCTTACCAGTGTAGAAAGGGTGAGACTCAGAGCTCACTTCAATTTTGAACACAGGGTAGGTATTGCCATCCGTCCATACTATGGTTTCGTTGGTTTCGATGGTAGACTTCGTCAAAAACTTAAACTCACTAGAGGTGTCGTAAAATACCACGTCTCTGTAGTTTGGATGAATATCGCTTTTCATGCTATTGCTAGTTTTAATTTTGCTTTTCTGAAATGAGGCACAAAGATATTCTTTTAAATAAATCCGACCAAATGTTTAGAAAGGATTTATTGAATAATCTCAGAAAAACTGGGGCTATCCGGTTTACTTGCTTTTAAAATCGCCTCGTTTGATGGATCGGATGAACTGAGACCAGGCAAATGGGTCCAAAATCCGTAAAGGTCTGGGTCCGTAGATGTCTTGATTTTGGAGCATCTGCGCTTCCTGGAAGGCTCGGAAATTCTCCCCTCCCGAGGCTGGCATGGATTCTGCCCAGCGGAGGAGCATCTCCGGTCGCATATTGGTGCGGCTAATGGACATAGGATCCACAACCGTCATGGCTATCACCGCTTGCTTAAATTCATCCTCTGTAGGATAGGGCATGACTTCTATCTCTGCCAAAGCAATCTCATCCACCTCCATGGTCAGGATCAAGGAGACGCGATCCTTATCCATATTTTCAGGAACCGTAAAACTTTGCTTCTTCAATCCAATGAAGGTGAAGACAATGGTATCTCCTTCCAAGACCGGCATGGAAAAATAGCCGAATCGCCCAGAAACTGTTCCTCTACCCTTCTTGGGCACATAAATATTCACCCCAGGCACCGCATCCGTACTATCTGCATTGAGAACAATACCAGAAAGTTGAATGACTTTTTTTTCCTGCTTATCTTGAGCCACAAGATCTTGGCTGCAGAAAAAAAATCCCGCCAACAGAATAAGCGCGTATAAATGGGTTATTTTCACGAATATTGGGTTCAAAGAGGTACAGATCTTGGACTTCTTGAAAATTTAAAGCCAATTTCAGCGATTATTTTCGTTTCACCTCGTTCCAGAAGTTAAAACTTACTAATGAGACTCAAAAATATCAGTTTAAACTATGGTTTGCGAATTTTTAAAGCACTTTCGGAAGAGCCGCGTGTGCGTATCCTGCATTTATTGATGCAGAATAAGGAATTGAGCATCTCAGACCTGGAACTTATTTTGGACTTTACGCAAACAAAAACTAGCCGTCACTTGATTTACTTAAAGAATGCCGGCCTCCTCGGAAGCAGAAGGGTAGACCAATGGATGTTTTACTACATCTTGGAAGAATACCTCGAAATCCTGCAACAGATTTTCAAGTTGATCCAAAAGGATGCAAACCTGACCAAAGACCAGGCTACTTATGAAATCTTGAAATCCAACCGAGAACTGGCAAGCAATAAGATTGAAAACAACCAGTACAGACGCTAATTTTTCTTGAAAACCTACCAGCATGTATTTTTCGACCTAGACCATACGCTATGGGACTACGATCGAAACGTACGCGAATCCCTCTCGGAACTCTTCCAAATCTATGCCTTGCAAGACCTGGGCATCGCCACTTTCGAACAGTTTTTCTCCTCCTTTCATACCGTCAACTACCAATTGTGGGACGACTACAACCTGGGCAAAATCGACAAGCAAGGACTACGAAGGGAACGCTTCCCACGAATTTTCACCCATGCTGGAGGGAATGCTGCTTCGATCCCCGCCCCCTTTGAAGAGGATTTTATGCACCGAACTTCTTCCAAGCCCCACCTTTTTCCCCATTCCAAAGAAATCCTGGGCTACCTCCAAAAGTCCTACCGACTTCACGTAATCACCAATGGATTCAATGAGTCGCAGGCCAAAAAAATGAAGTCCTCTGGAATCACCGACTATTTTGAACTGGTGGTCACCTCGGAGACCACGGGACACAAAAAACCCGACCCCCGGATATTTTACCACGCCTTGGAGCAGCTTCAAACTGATGCGAGCAGTTGCTTGATGATTGGTGACAACCCCAACTCAGACATTCTTGGGGCACAGCGAGCGGACATTGACCAAGTGTATTTCAACCCCGAGGGAAAAAGCATAGACCTCCAACCCACCTACGAAATTCGTCACCTTCAAGAACTAGAACTGCTTTTGTGAGTAAAAGCACTGCAGCATTTCTTCAGAAACATTATCTTCGCACTTTCCAATCACGCAAATACGAATACTATGTTAAAGGGATTTTTCAACGTACCTACTCCAGTAAATGAGCCGGTAAAATCATACGCAGCAGGTAGCCCTGAGCGAAAAGAACTTCAAGCCATGCTGGCCACCCTCCGTTCCCAACAAATCGATATCCCCATGTATATCGGGAGCGAAGAGGTACGAACAGGCAAGACTCGAACGCTTTCTCCTCCACACGATCACCAACATATTTTAGGACAGTTTCACGAAGGGGACCGTTCCCATGTAGAGCAGGCCATCCAAGCCGCATTAGGGGCAAAGGAAGCCTGGGAAAATATGGCTTGGGAACAGCGCGCCGCTATTTTCCTCAAAGCAGCGGACTTGCTCGCTGGTCCTTACCGTGCCCGAATCAATGCAGCCACTATGCTTGGCCAGTCCAAAAATGCCTTTCAGGCAGAGATTGATGCGGCCTGTGAATTCATTGACTTCCTCCGCTTCAATGTCAAATACATGTGCGAAATCTACGCCCAGCAGCCTCCAGTATCTGGAGCAGGGGTTTGGAATAGATTGGAGCAGCGACCTCTCGAGGGCTTTGTGTTTGCCTTGACTCCATTCAACTTTACCGCCATTGCAGGCAACTTGCCTACTTCAGCCGCGCTGATGGGAAACACCATCGTTTGGAAGGTGGCCTACACCCAGATCTATTCTGCCCAAGTACTCATGGAAGTATTCAAAGAAGCTGGTGTTCCGGATGGGGTAATCAACCTAGTTTATGTCGACGGACCTACCGCCGGAGACGTGATTTTCAAGCACCCTGATTTTGCAGGAATTCACTTTACTGGTTCCACCGGCGTATTCCAGCATGTTTGGAAAACTATTGGTGAAAACATCACCCGCTACAAATCCTACCCTAGAATCGTAGGAGAAACGGGAGGTAAGGACTTTGTCTTAGCACACAAATCTGCGGATCCCAAGGCCGTAGCCGTAGGACTCGTTCGGGGTGCTTTTGAATACCAAGGACAGAAATGTTCGGCAGCATCCAGAGCCTACCTTCCTTCCAACCTTTGGGAGGAGATTAAAAAATACATGATCGAAGATCTGGCCTCCATGAGCATGGGTGGAACAGAAGACTTTTCGAATTTTATCAATGCGGTAATTGATGAGAAGTCCTTTGACAAAATCGCGAATTACATCGACCAAGCCAAGGCTGCTCCAGGCGTAGAGATCATCGCTGGCGGAAAGTATGACAAGTCCAAGGGCTATTTCATCGAGCCAACGGTCATCCTTACGCAGGACCCCATGTACAAGACCATGTGTGAAGAGATCTTTGGCCCAGTCTTGACCATCTACGTGTACCATGAAGAGCATTTTGAGACTGTGCTAGAGTTAGTCGATCAAACCTCCCCTTATGCACTTACTGGAGCGGTATTCTCCAAAGACCGGTATGCGATCGAACTGGCTACCCAGAAATTAAAAAATGCAGCGGGCAACTTCTACATCAACGACAAGCCAACAGGTGCGGTAGTAGGACAGCAGCCATTCGGTGGCGCCAGAGCCTCAGGTACCAATGACAAAGCCGGTTCCATGATCAACTTACTCCGTTGGGTATCTCCACGTACGATCAAAGAAACCTTGGTCTCCCCAACTGATTACCGCTACCCGTTTTTGGAAAAAGACCGGTAACCGGTTAAAACCACCTAGACACATAGAGTTGTTCTAGTTGCCTTTTTGGGAAAAAATTAACCACATAGGCACATAGAGTTGTTCTAGTCGTCTTTTTGATGAAAAGTTAACCACATAGGCACATAGAGTTGTTCTAGTTGCCTTTTTGGAAAAAAATTAACCACATAGGCACATAGAGTTGTTCTAGTCGTCTTTTGAAAAAAAAATACCCACATAGACACATGAGAAAAAAGTGAATTCACTTCGTTTCTATGTGTCTATGTGGTTTTTTAAATACCTATGTGGTTTTAAAATGTTAAGTATACATCGCTCCATTGACATGAAGCACTTGGCCGGAAATGTAAGTGCTCATTTCTGAGCCGAGAAATACGCAAACATCCGCAATTTCTTCAGGCTGTCCTCCTCGTTTCATCGGGATGGCATCTCTCCAGCCCTGAACTGTTTTTTCATCCAAGACCTCAGTCATCTCTGTTTCAATAAATCCAGGAGCCACGGCATTGCAACGAATGTTGCGTGATCCCAATTCCAAGGCAATGGATTTGGTGAATCCGATAATTCCCGCTTTCGAGGCAGCATAATTGGCCTGTCCGGCATTCCCCTTCACGCCCACCACGGAAGTCATGTTGATGATGGATCCAGACTTGGCCTTCATCATCACACGCGTTGCCGCCTTTACGGTATTGAAGCAAGACTTCAGGTTGATGTTCATGATCTCGTCCCAAGACTCCTCGGTCATGCGCATCAGCAAGTTGTCCCGAGTGATGCCCGCATTGTTGACCAAAATATCCAGACCTCCAAAGTCGGCCACCACCGCATTGATCAATTCCTCTGCTGCTTTAAAGTCGGAAGCATCCGAGCGATATCCTTTGGCAGTAATGCCAAAAGCCTTTAGTTCAGTTTCTAAGGCAAGCCCCTTGTCTACGCTTGAAAGGTAGGTGAAGGCCACTTGCGCGCCCTCTTGGGCAAATTTGATGGCAATGGCTCTACCAATTCCCTTGGAAGCTCCAGTGACGAGGGCAATTTTTCCAGTTAGTAATCCCATGAATAGACTCATTTTTGATTTCGCCAAAAATAGAAATTTCTCCCGTCATTTAGTTGCTGGATTTTTTGAAAGGAGAAGGAACTGATCCTGAACGAATGATTTATCCTATTTTTTTGAAATAATCCCAAGAAATACACACCAAAAAAGCGTATCTCCGAATTAAGTTTACCCCCACTAAATCCTTCACTAAGAAACTTTTCCCTGTGAAAACTACCTCGTAAAACAGATTTTTTTCTGAAAGCAAAAGACCTATTTTTGCGAAGTTATTTTGATATCAAATCCATTAAACTATGTCTTCGACAAAATTTGACTTGATTGTGCTGGGTAGCGGACCGGGAGGATACGTGGCGGCTATTCGTGCTTCACAACTTGGACTGAAAACTGCCATCGTGGAAGCAGAAGAGTTGGGCGGAATCTGCCTCAACTGGGGTTGTATCCCCACCAAAGCCTTGTTGAAAAGCGCACAGGTATTTGAGTACATCAGCCATGCCAGCGACTATGGAATTCAGGTTAGCGGTGCAGAAGCAGACTTTACTGGCATGGTCAAGCGCAGCCGAGGCGTAGCAGACGGCATGAGCAAAGGCGTGCAGTTTTTGATGAAGAAAAATAAAATTGAGATCCTTTCCGGCTGGGGAAAAATCCAGCCTGGCAAAAAGGTAGAAGTAGCCGATAAAGAAGGGAAAAAGACAGTTTACGCTGCCGACCACATCATCATCGCCACAGGTGCTCGCGCAAGAGAGTTGCCTACTTTGAAAATCGACAACGAGAAAGTGATTGGCTACCGAAAGGCAATGACCCTAGAGAAGCAGCCTAAAAGCATGGTGGTTGTAGGTTCAGGTGCAATCGGTGTTGAATTTGCCTATTTCTACAACTCCATCGGCACCAAGGTGACGATCGTGGAATTTATGGACCGAATCGTACCTGTAGAGGACGAAGAGGTATCCAAAGCACTTGAGAAAATCTATAAAAAATCAGGCATCACCATCATGACCTCCTCTGAGGTGACGAAGGTAGATACCAAAGGAGCAGGATGTAAGGTAACCGTCAAAACAGCTAAGGGAGAGGAAGTTCTGGAATGTGAGGTAGTCCTTTCAGCGGCGGGCGTCGTATCCAACTTGGAAAATATCGGATTGGAAGAGGTAGGCATCTTAGTGGACAAAGGTAAAATCCAAGTAAATGACTACTACCAAACCAACATGCCAGGCTATTACGCCATCGGTGACGTGGTACCTGGACCTGCATTAGCGCACGTGGCTTCTGCTGAAGGCATCATTTGCGTAGAAAAAATCGCAGGACACCATCCAGAGGCACTGGATTATGGCAACATCCCAGGATGTACCTATTGCTCTCCAGAGATTGCCTCTGTGGGCATGACCGAAGCCAAAGCCAAGGCGGCAGGACACGAAGTACGTATTGGTAAGTTTCCTTTCTCCGCCTCCGGCAAAGCCTCTGCATCCGGTGCAAAAGACGGTTTTGTCAAGCTCGTATTCGATAAAAAATACGGCGAACTATTGGGTGCTCACCTCATCGGTGCCAATGTCACCGAAATGATTGCTGAGATCGTGGCAATTCGTAAACTGGAAACTACCGGTCACGAATTGATCAAGACTGTGCACCCGCACCCAACCATGTCTGAAGCGATCATGGAAGCGGCAGCAGCAGCCTACGACGAAGTCATCCACTTGTAAGCAACAAAATTTCCTGAAGCCCGCTCTCTAGCCTTCCAATTTAAATCAATTGGAAAGTTGGGAGCGGGCTTTTTCATTTCTTTTCCCCAACTTACGTCTTAGACTTACGCTA
>JBJOOF010000142.1:0-27821 GCA_046051425.1 Bacteroidota bacterium | reverse complement strand
AAGCGAAACCCTTTCATGGACTGGAATTAGGTAAACAAGATTCCCAAAAATAGGGATGACCGGTACCTGCGTTAGTACAACACGCAATTAGGGCAAGGAGTTTTGGAGTTCAAAAAAAATTAGGCAAAAAACAACGTGGATCTTCCTTCAATCCACTCGGGATCCTTTATGTATTCGATTTTTAGGGCAGGAAGTTTGTAAGCAATCTGTCCTATCCTCAGCATTTACTAACAAGAAAAGGGGAAATCTCCCTATTTTCGGGGAATGATGACTGCTTCCGATCGGCATGCCCAACTACTCAAATCCACAGCCAAGCGCTTGGGCTTTGATTTTTGTGGAATAGCCAAAGCAGATTTTTTGGCTGAGGAAGCACCCAAACTAGAAGAATGGCTGCGCCGCGATTACCAAGGCCGCATGGGTTACCTCGCCAATCATTTTGATAAACGACTCGATCCCCGAAAGTTGGTGGAAGGCGCGAAGACGGTCGTTTCCTTGGTGTACAATTATTTCCCAGAACGAGCACTTCCGCAAGGCGCTGAAGACATCAAGTTGGCCAAGTATGCTTATGGGAAAGATTACCATGACGTGATCCAAGAAAAGCTTCGAGAGTTTTTGACCTGCCTTCGCGACGAGATTGGAGAGATCGACGGTAGAAGTTTTGTGGATTCCGCTCCGATAATGGAGCGGCAATGGGCACAGCGGGCAGGCTTGGGCTGGATCGGCAAAAATAGCCTCCTCCTCAACCGGTCCATGGGAAGTTTTTTCTTTTTAGCCGAGTTGGTGATCGATCTAGAAGCGACCCCGGACCTTCCTTTAGCCAAGGATTATTGCGGCACCTGCACGGCCTGCATGGACGCCTGCCCTACCGAGGCGATCGTGGCACCGGGCGTAGTGGACGGCTCCCGTTGTATTTCCTATCTCACGATTGAACTAAAGGACGCCATCCCCAGCACCTTTGCGGGGAAAATGGACAATTGGGTATTTGGCTGCGATGTCTGTCAGGACGTCTGTCCATGGAACCGATTTTCAAAGCCGCATCAAGAGCCTGCCTTCAGTCCTTCTTCGGACTTGGAAGCCTTGGCAGCACAAGATTGGAAAGAGCTGACCGAAGAAACATTCAAACGAGTCTTTACTGGTTCGGCCGTCACCCGCACCAAGTTGAAAGGCATCACCCGCAACCTGGAATTTATCGCTCAGGATAAACCTACCGACTGAGGAACTGGCAATTAGCGGATACCAAACGAACGTATTTTCTCCGTACTTGGTCCTAGGGCCTACTTGCTCTGCTTTCAAGGCATGTCTGTAAATGAAATTGCGAGTTTCTTCGTTCAGGAGTGAAAAAATGCAGTTTTTCAACACAATTTCACCACCTTCTCTCCCCGATTTTGGTTTCAATTGTACTATATTTGCGGCATGAATAAGAACGTTTTATTGATGATTTTAGATGGTTGGGGATTAGCTACCAACCCTGCGGTTTCTGCCATCGACAAGGCCAACACCCCTTTTGTGGACAGCTTATTCAAGACTTATCCACATTCCAAGCTGGAGGCTTCAGGGCTTGCGGTTGGATTGCCTGAAGGTCAAATGGGCAACTCGGAAGTGGGGCACATGAACATTGGTGCGGGAAGGGTAGTCTACCAGGATTTGGTAAAAATCAATTTGGCAGTACAGCAAGGGGAATTATTGACCCATCCTGTCTTGAGCGCAGCGTTTGAGCGGGCAAAAGCAGGAAAGAAAAAAGTACATTTTTTAGGATTGGTATCCGATGGGGGTGTGCATGCACACATCGAGCACCTCAAGGGGCTGTGTGATGCAGCCAAGCACCATGAGATGGAAGACGTCTTTATCCATGCCTTTACGGATGGCCGGGATACCGACCCCAAAGGAGGATTGGCCTACCTAGGAGATCTTCAAAATCATTTGGACCATTCAGTTGGAAAAATTGCTTCCGTGATTGGCCGCTACTATGCCATGGATCGGGACAACCGATGGGAGCGCGTTAAGCTTGCTTACGATGCGATGGTGGCGGGAGAAGGAGAAAAATCGAAAAACATCCTGGCTTCCATCAAGAAGTCTTACAGCAATAACGTAACTGACGAATTTATCCGTCCCATCATTCAGGTGGGAGAGGACAATAAGCCACTTGCCACCATTCAAGAGGGCGACATGGTCTTGTGTTTCAATTTCCGAACAGACCGAGGAAGAGAAATCACGCAAGCGCTCAGCCAGCGAGATTTTCCAGATTTCAATATGAAAAAGTTGGACTTGGACTACTTGACACTGACCACCTACGACGAAACCTTTACTGGCGTACAGGTCCTTTTTGAAAAGGACAAGCTCAACAATACCCTTGGGGAGGTTTTGGAAAAGGCAGGAAAGAAACAAATCCGCATCGCGGAAACAGAGAAATACCCGCACGTGACCTTCTTCTTCTCTGGAGGCAGAGAAAAAGAATTTATCGGAGAAAGCAGAATTCTCTGTCCTTCCCCAAAGGTGGCGACATACGATTTGATGCCTGAAATGAGCGCTGGAGAAATCGCCTTGATGATTACTCCAGAACTCAATAAGAAAAGCGCAAACTTTATCTGTCTCAATTTTGCAAATGCAGATATGGTGGGGCATACTGGAGATTTTGACGCTGCTGTAAAGGCTTGTGAAGCGGTGGATGCTTCGGCAGAAAAAGTGGTCAAAGCCGCTATCGCAAATGACTATACGGTCCTTGTAATTGCGGATCATGGCAACTCAGACGTGATGATCAATGAGGATGGCTCTCCCAATACGGCGCACACGACCAACTTGGTGCCATTTATCGTGGTAGACAAACAGAAATTTATCGTGAAAGACGGGAAATTGGGGGACTTAGCGCCCACTATCCTTCAGTTGATGGGGGTAGGTATTCCCGAAGAAATGACGGGAGACATACTACTAGAATCATGAAACTAAAAAACATCTTCGCAGTACTGCTTTTAGGGATTACGCTTGCTTGCTCACCAAACCAGCAAGAACCGGCCCTTGAGAAACTTCCTTACTTTGATTTGAAAAGTTTTATCAACCTAGAGCTAAGTAAAATCGAAGGGGATTCGGTGTTGAAAACCTCGGTAATTAATGGAGAGGAGCAAGTAGCGGATTTGGTCTATACCTCCGAGGATTGGAAGGAAGAGTTGGCCGCTTTTTACGAAGCAGACATCAATGTTCCGGCCCTTGCTACTGCTTATTCTACCCGCACCACCCCAGACCAGCTCATTCACGAGTTGCTGCCTGAGGCAAAAGGAAAAGTGAAGGAAATATCCATTCGCTACGTGCAGAATTATCCTTCTTGGGTGACATTTAAGATCAAGGATGAAAATCTATTTTATTCCACGACCACCCTGGGAGAACTTTTCATGAACCAGGCTACTGGAAAAATAGATCAATACAAATTGGAGACCACTCAGAAAGTCCTCTTTCTTTCTCCCACCCACATTAAAATATCAGGGTTTATCCACTAAAAAAAAACAGGCTCCGCTAACAAGCGGAGCCTGTTTTTTGATTAAGGGATCATTTTTTAGGTTTCGTCCACCTAGGGAAGCCTATTTCGAAAATAGCGGAGGTCGTTTGGCCTGCCAATCGGAATTTTCCTGAATCAACCGTCCTACCATAATCAATTTTTCTTCCTCAAATAGGTTGGCCAGCAAGGTAATGGAAGTAGGGCTGCCATTGGCTCCAAATCCATTGGGCAGGCAAAGTGCGGGATGCCCCGTCAAGTTGGTAATTTGCAGTTGCTGCCCTGCAAAGGATGGCGTGATGATCACATCGTACTCCTTCATCAAGGCATGCATTTCTTCGATCAATACACTTCGCTGCCGACTCATTTGGATGTATTCTACGGCAGGGATAAATCGCGCTGCACGAAATACATTGGGCCAGGCACTCTTGTGCTGGGCTACCATTTGGTCATCCAGACCGAATCGGGTCAATTCATCGAATGCTGCTGCACCTTCCACCAAAAGCATGGATACCAATGGAGCGGCATTGATGCTCGTTTTCAACTCCACAGGGTGGAGGGTGACTCCTTGGTTTTTCAGCAGTTCCAATACCGCTCGGTCATTTTCGATACCGCTTCGATTTCCTTCAAAAAAGGAACTGAAGTACCCCACTTTCAATTTCTTGACTTCTTTTTTAGCCGAATAATTGAATGCTGCTGGGATAGTGGAGGGATCTTTGGTATCGCTGCCATTCAAGACAGAAAGAACAATTGCATTGTCTAGGGCCGATCGGGAGATAGGACCCACCTTGTCCATGGACCAGCTGAGCGCCATGGCTCCATGTCTGCTGATTCGCCCAAAGGTGGGACGAAGCCCAGTTACTCCGTTGCGAGTGGAAGGGGATACGATCGAACCCAGCGTCTCTGTACCGATGGCAAAGGGCACCAATCCTGCGCTTACCGCCGAAGCAGAGCCAGCTGAAGACCCACTTGCTCCTTGCTTTAGATTCCAGGGATTTTTAGTGACTCCTCCATACCACACATCTCCCATGGCCAATGCACCGAGGGTAAATTTTCCTACCAATACTCCTCCTGCTGCTTCCAACTTGGTAATGATGGTGGCGGTCTCGTCAATCACTTGATCTTTGTATGGGTTGGCTCCCCAAGTCGTTCTTGTTCCTGGAAGCGCAAATAAATCCTTCACCCCATAAGGGATGCCATGAAGTGGACCTCTGTATTTGCCCGCTGCAAGTTCCTGGTCTAGGGCCCGCGCCTGAGTCAGTGCCTGATCCTCCATAAGAGTCACCAAGCAAGCCAACGTATCAGAATGGGTTTTGATTCGTTCGAGATATAGTTTTGTCAGTCGCTCAGAACTCACTTGACGCGATTTGATCAGTACCGAAAGCTGGTGTACTGGCATAAATGCCAGGTCCACATTAGAAGTGGGCAGGGTCACCTTCGTAGGAAGCCCCCAATCATAAGCCAGTTGTTCCTGGCTGGGGAAGAAGCCTTGCGGAAGGGGGTTGAATACTAGGGAAGGACCCACTGAATTCGCCAATTTGGTTTGGCGGAGTACTTCATAGTTGCTGCGGTGCGTAGTGAGTGTGCCGATCATGCTGTCCTTTTCTTGGGGGGTAAAGGATAGGCCAATCAGATCCGCAGCGGCATCGATGGTTGGAGGGTTGATTTCACCTACATTTCGGCCGATGCCAAAGCCCAAGGCGGAGAAAATTGCGGCGCCAAGAAAAAGAAAAGCGATGGAAGGCAGGTTGTTTTTTCGATTCATTGGATAGTTTTGTATACGTCCCAAACTTGTTTCACCTCAAGGTGTTCATTTCGCGCTACAAAATCAAACCTTCCATGGATCAAGCCGCTAATTTTCCCAAATTTCCCATGCATTTCAGAGGTCTGCTCTTGCTTGCGGGCATGTACACGATTGCCTGGTCGGCCTTTTACACCTACTTTGGGGATACCGTGGTCAAGTGGATGGCAATGGGAGTGATGCCAGCGGAACCAGTTCCTAGCTCCTATTTTGGAATCTTTGGACTCGTCATTGGTCTCGTGCTATTTTTTGCTGCCTTCTACCCGGTGTCTTGGGTTTGGTTGATTTTGATAGGGATTTCGGGGAAACTTATCGCTGCGATCTGGTTTACCTTGGGCTTTGCACCTGATCTAGGCTGGAATAAGCGCTCGGTGTTTCATTTAGTGTTCAACGAGTTGCTTTGGTTGATCCCCTTGACCCTTATTTTCTTGCGAAGCTTGCAAGTGAAGAATTACCTCAAGCAGCACGAAAACGAAGGTTGACTCAGCTTGTCTGAAATTGTCGATTTCCAAGCCCGAATACCCTCTGTCACCTACGAAAAAGTAGTACCTTAGTGAGACGGAAACTATTCTTTCCTTACCCCAACCTTTTGTTCGAATGTCTCAACACCAAGCCCATAAACTTTTTCTTTTGGATGCCATGGCCCTCATTTATCGGGCCCATTTTGCCTTTAGTAAAAACCCTAGAATTAACTCCAAAGGCCTCAATACAGGGGTGATGCTCGGTTTTACCAATACCTTGTTGGAGGTCTTGGAAAAAGAAAAGCCCAGCCACATCGCAGTAGCCTTTGATACCAAGGCCCCTACGTTTCGGCACGTACAATATACCCCGTATAAGGCCAATCGACTGGAGCAACCCGAAGACATCACCGTGTCCATTCCTTGGGTGAAGGAGATCGTTCGTGCTTTCAAAATCCCAGTCTTGGAAATGGATGGATTTGAGGCGGATGACGTGATAGGCACCATTGCAAAAAAGGCAGAAAAGGAACTGTTTACCGTCTACATGATGACTCCCGACAAGGACTATGGGCAGTTGGTGGACGAGCATATTTTTTTGTATAAGCCTGCCTTCATGGGCAATGGAGTGGATGTGATGGGACCCAAGCAAATCTGTGACAAGTGGGACATTGAAAATGTCGATCAGGTCCGGGATATCTTGGGCTTGATGGGAGATGCTGTGGATAACATTCCAGGAATTCCAGGGATTGGGGAAAAAACTGCCGTCAAACTGCTCAAAGAATTTGGAACCGTTGAAGGAGTGGTAGCCAATGCCGATCAACTCAAAGGGAAGCAACGGGAAAATGTGGAAAACTTTGGGCCACAGGGAATACTATCCAAGGAACTCGCGACCATCAAAATAGATGTTCCAGTAGATTTTGATGAGGTTGACCTTCGGTATGCCGGCGTGGACGAGGAGAAATTGCGGGCGATTTTTTCGGAATTGGAGTTCCGCACTCTGGCAGCTCGCTTATTTAAAGAAGGACCTGCCAAAAAGGCGGCCGCAGCGACTCAAGCTCAAGCTCCTGCGCAGATGGACCTGTTTGGAGCACCTGCTCCACAACCTACGATTCAATTCGATGAGGGAGAGGATGAGGAAGCCATTTCACTTGCGGCCCCGGTTGTCCTGGACACCATCCATAGCAATGCCCACAACTACCATAAAATCAAAGGAAAAGCCGCTATCGAAGAACTGATAGGTTATTTGCTCCTGCAAAAAGAGATTTGTTTTGACACCGAAACCACGGACCTGGACGCCATGCGAGCGGAATTGGTGGGACTTTCCTTTGCATATTTGGAAGGTGAAGCCTATTACATTCCGGTAGGGCCTGATCCAAAAGAAACTCAGGAGGTATTGGAAATGCTTCGTCCGGTATTTGAAAATGAATCCATTCTCAAAATCGGCCAAAACATCAAGTACGACTTGCTCGTACTCAAAAACTACGGGATAGAAATCAAAGGAACCCTGTACGATACACTTCTGGCCCACTACCTCATCGAACCGGAAGGGAAGCATGGAATGGACTGGCTGGCCCAGCAATACTTGCAGTACAAGCCTGTGTCGATTACCGAACTGATCGGCAAAAAAGGCAAAGGACAAGGCAATATGCGGGATGTGGACGAGGATGAGGTGACCGCTTACGCGTCTGAGGATGCAGACATTACGCTTCGGCTGAAAGGAAAGTTGGACCCGATTTTACAAGCCAATGGTTTGAAGAAGCTGGTGGAAGAAGTGGAAAACCCGCTGATTCCAGTATTGACTGATATGGAGTTTGAAGGGGTGCGGATAGATACAGGGAGCTTGGCGGAGCTCTCGGTCACCTTGGAACAAGAAAGCAAGGAGATCGAGAAGCGCGTCTACGAATTGGCGGGAGTGCGCTTCAATCTGGCTTCCCCCAAGCAGCTTGGGGAAGTACTTTTTGAAAAATTGAAATTGGATCCCAAGGCCAAAAAAACCAAGACTGGGCAATATGCCACTGGGGAAGAAATCTTGAGCAAGATGGCAGACGAACACGAGATCGCGGAGGCCATTCTCGAGTATCGCCAAATGGTCAAGCTGAAGTCCACCTACGTGGATGCGCTTCCTACGATGATCAACCCCAAGACCGGAAGGATTCACACCACCTACAATCAGTTTGTGGCAGCAACAGGTCGCCTATCGTCGATCAACCCCAACCTGCAAAATATCCCAATCCGTACCGCGCGAGGCAGGGAAATCCGAAAGGCATTCGTGCCTCGAGATGAGAACTACGTGTTGCTTTCCGCCGATTATTCCCAGATTGAATTGCGCTTGATGGCGGCATTTTCCCAGGACGAATCCATGCTGGAAGCCTTCCGAACAGGTCGTGATATTCACGCCACTACAGCTGCCAAAATCTTCAAGGTTCCCTTGGATGAGGTGACCACCGACATGCGAAGAAAGGCCAAAACTGCCAACTTTGGCATCATCTATGGCATTTCTGCCTTTGGCTTGGCTCAGCGCCTATCCATTCCTCGCGGGGAAGCCAAGGAGATCATTGATGCCTACTTCACGGAGTTTCCTGCGGTTAAACAGTACATGGATGGAGCGATTGAAAAGGCACGAACTCAGGAATTTGTAGAGACCATCCTTGGACGTCGCCGTTACCTGCGGGACATCAATAGCCGCAACATGACCATGCGGGGTTTTGCGGAGCGAAATGCGATTAACGCTCCATTGCAAGGTTCGGCTGCGGACCTGATCAAGGTGGCTATGATCCATGTGCAGGCTTGGATGAAAGCGAATAATTTGAAGTCCAAACTCATTCTCCAAGTACACGATGAATTGGTGTTTGATGCGCACAAGGACGAAGTGGAGCTACTCAAAAAAGAAATTCCAGGATTGATGGCCAATGCCATTCCTCTCCCTGTGCCGATCGAAGTGGAAGTTGGCGTGGGTCCGGATTGGCTGCAAGCGCATTAGTAGAGAAACAAGATGCAAGAGCCAAGAAGCGAGAGACACTGCTTGCCCCAGGCAGACAGTAGCGGAGATAGACAGCAATCCGCATTTGAGCAGAATTTTCTTGGCAGCTGGATTGAAAGTCTAATCTCTTGGTTCTTGTTTCTAATTATCTTCACACGCAGTACCTTGTACAATCTTTAATTCCTTTCCCTTGGCTAAAGTAAAAACCACCTTTTTCTGTCAAAACTGCGGAGCGCAGAGCCCGAAGTGGACCGGCAAATGCCCTGCTTGTGGGGAATGGAACACCTACGTGGAAGAAGTCATCCAAAAAGAAGAGCCGGGCAAAGGAAGTTGGAAGCCGCAAGGCTCCGGGGTCAAAAAAGCCAGCACTCCTAAGAAAATCACCGAAGTCAACTATGAGGAGCAGCCCCGCTGGATTACCTCTGACCCGGAACTAGATCGTGTGCTGGGTGGAGGGATCGTTGCGGGTTCCCTCGTTCTCATCGGTGGTGAGCCAGGCATTGGCAAGTCCACGCTCATGCTGCAAATCGCCTTGACACTAAAAGGAAAGAAAGTCCTTTACGTCTCTGGGGAGGAAAGCGAAGCACAAATCAAAATGCGCGCAGATCGCATGGCTGCCAAAAATCCAGATTGCTACGTGCTTTCTGAAACGAATACCCAACAGATTTTTCAGCAGATCGAGGCGCTCAACCCGGACTTTTTGGTCATCGACTCCATCCAAACCCTAACTAGCCAGTTTGTAGAATCTGCTGCGGGATCGGTATCCCAAGTGCGGGAATGCACGGCGGAGCTGATGAAGTTTGCCAAGGAAACCGGCACGCCTGTGTTTCTGATCGGCCACATTACCAAAGACGGATCCATTGCTGGTCCCAAAGTGCTCGAACACATGGTGGATACCGTGCTGCAGTTTGAAGGAGACCGTCACCTGACCTACCGCATCTTGCGCACCTCCAAAAACCGATTTGGCTCTACACACGAACTCGGCATCTACGAAATGCGAGCCGAAGGCTTGCGCGCCGTCTCCAACCCCTCAGAAATCCTACTTACGCAGCGAGAAGAAGTGCTCAATGGAGTAGCCATAGGAGCCATGCTCGAGGGCAATCGTCCCTTGCTAATCGAAATACAATCCCTAGTGAGCCCTGCTACCTACGGCACGCCGCAGCGAAGCAGCACTGGACACGATGCCAAGCGCCTCAACATGCTTTTGGCCGTGTTGGAAAAGCGTGGAGGCATGCGCCTCGGACAGCAGGACGTGTTTTTGAATGTGGCAGGTGGCCTGCGCGTAGACGATCCAGGCTTGGACTTGGCCGTGTGCGCATCCTTGATTTCTAGTTACGAGGATACACCTGTTTCGGAGCAGATTTGCTTTGCTGGAGAGGTAGGCTTGGGAGGAGAGATTCGCGCGGTTTCCCGCATCGAAAACCGCATCGCAGAAGCTGAGAAGCTCGGCTTCAAGAAGATTGTCGTTTCCAAGTATGCGGTCAAAGGCTTGGACTTGAGCAAATTTAAAATCCAAATTATCCAAGTGAGCAAGCTGGAAGAAATGTATCAGTTGATTTTTTGAGTTTGCTTCTTGTTGAAAAAGAGAATTGATCCTTAAGCCCCAATTCAAGGCCAAGCCCTGATTGAATCAGATTTCAAGTCTTGTTCTATATCTTTAAAAAAATAATCCTACGCTTTATCCCTATGTCCCAAAAGGAAACTATCCCCAATCAAAACTTAGACCCCAAAGATTGGGAGGCCATGCGAGCCCTTGGCCATCAGATGATCGATGACCTCATTGACTATTGGGCCGGAATCCGTGAGCAAAAAATATGGAGACCCATCCCACTGGAGGTGAAAGAGGTTTTTGATCAGCCTATTCCTGAACAGGGACAATCCCCGGAAGAAGTCTACCGAGAGTTTAAGGAGAATATTTTCCCCTACAACAAAGGGAATGTGCATCCCCGATTTTTTGCTTGGATCCAAGGAACAGGCACTCCTATGGGGACCTTTGGAGATTTGCTGGCCTCAGGGATGAATCCCAATACCTCCATCGGCGAGCACTCCGCGATGTATGTGGATCGGCAGGTGGTGAACTGGTGCAAGCAGCTAATGAATTTTCCTACTGAGGCTTCAGGAATATTAGTCAGCGGGGGCTCTATGGCGAATATCACTGCCTTGACGGTGGCGAGAAATTCCTTTGGAGAAGAAAAGATTCGACAGAAAGGACTCAAGGCGGCCTCGGGTCAGCTGCTCATTTACTGTTCGGTAGAAACGCATTCTTGCATCCAAAAGGCAGCCGAAATCATCGGACTAGGGACGGATGCGGTCCGAAAAATCGGGGTAAACGAACGCTTTGAGCTAGATGTCCAGCTATTGAAAGCCCAGTTGGAGGAGGACCTTCAGGCCGGTTTCCTTCCCTTCTGCCTAGTAGGTACTGCCGGCACGGTGAATACGGGAGCCATTGATCCCATGGCCGAACTGCTGGAGATCTCGAAAGAATACGGGCTTTGGTTCCATGTGGATGGAGCCTATGGCGCCTTGGCCAAACTTGATCCAATCTATGCCGATGCCTTGCGGGCTATTGAGGAGGCGGATAGCTTGGCCTTTGACTTGCACAAGTGGCTGTATGTGCCCTACGAGGTGGGATGTACGCTTATCCGAGATGCCAAAAAGCACCGCGATTCCTTTGCCATCACCCCCAATTACCTCCTACGAGAGCAGCGGGGCCTTTCCGGAGGCTTGGATTCCATCAACAATTACGGATTTGAGCTTTCGCGTGGCTTCAAGGCATTAAAGGTATGGATGTCTCTCAAAGAGCATGGAAGAGCGAAGTATGCGGACATGATTGCTCAAAACAATCGACAGGCAGTCTATTTGGGAAAATTAGTGGAGCAGCACCCGAATCTGGAATTGATGGCTCCAGTATCCATGAGCATTACCTGCTTTCGGATGATCTATCCTGGCTTAAATGAAGAAGCCCTTCGCGAGCTCAACCGGGAAATCCTCCTTCGCCTGCAAGAGGAAGGGATTGCCTCACCCAGCTCTACGATCTTGGAGGGTAAGTTTACCTTGCGTGTGGCGAATACCAATCAGCGCACACGTATGGAGGACATGGACCTTTTGGTTCGGGAAGTGCTTCGCCTAGGAAACCAAATAATTGCGCTCGGATAAGTCATATTTGGCTTAATTTTCGTTAAGTTACTTGGTACAACATAACACAACCAACTATGCGAAAAACACTCTTTTTTACCCTGATTTTAGCCGGACTAGTCCTTGGCTCCATTTCCACGCAGGCACAGGAACTTGGTTTACGGTTTGGCCACATCAACGGAAACAATGTGGCGTTAGATGGAATTTTCTCAACAGGAGAATTCAGTAGAGTACATGCCAATGTAAGTTTCGGTCAAAAAGGTCTGGGCGTGGATGCGCTCTGGAATCCGATTTACGACGACATCCCTGACACCCAGCTCAACTGGTATGCAGGGTTTGGTCCTTCAGTTTACTTATCCGAGGACTTCCGATTTGGGGGTGCTGGAGAGGTAGGCGTAGAGTACGCCTTTTCCGAGGTGCCAATTACACTGGGGCTTGATTTTAGACCCTACCTCTTTTTGGTGGAGGTTACCGAATTTCGAGCTGGATTTGGCCTCAACGCACGCTGGAGGCTAAACTAACCCAGATAAAAAACAAAAACCCCGTCCGAAACGGGGTTTTTGTTTACTTATTTGATTGTACCCTTTGTTACCTGTTACGAAAGAAAAAAGTTAGAAGTTCACTTCAATCGGCTGTGGACGGTCGTCCGTCAACCGATGACATGCTTAAAACTCTACAATCAAGCCGATAGTAGGAAGTATAGTTCCGCCAGGATTCACGATGGATTTGAGTTGGTAGCGACTTGGATCTGTCGGATTTACCGTCAGATTGCCTTGCGCATCTCGGACTGGGACTATTTGTGGGGGCTGTTGCGCCTTATAGTTGTAGGCATTTTGTAGGTCAACATACCAGTTCAGATTCCAGCGATCAAAGAAGTACTTTTTATCCAGACGAATGTCTAGTTGATGAAAAGACTTCAACCGGACGCCATTGATGCGAGAAAAATCTAGGACGGCAGCATTCCGGAGATCCCAGTTGCTGCGAAGACTGGAGGCACTTAAGTCTGCAGGCGTGTAGGGTGTTCCACCCAGGAAGCGCCATCTTCCACCCAGCTCCCAGTTTTTGCCAAAGCGCTTGCCTGCCGTGAGGCTTACAATAAAACCATTGTCCCAAGAGGAAGGAATCATGCCCTCCGAATTGGGGTTGGTAAACTCTGAGCGTACCAAGGTCAAGGAAGCGATTCCATAAAAATTGTTGTACAGACGCTGCTGAGCCAAAAACTCCAGTCCATAAGCTCTGCCTGTGGAATTCGAGAGCACGGACTCGTTGCCAATGGCTCCAAAATCTGCCCCTAGGTTGGCCAAAGAAATGCCATTTCGGATAGAAGTCGGGTAGTTGCTGTATCGCTTGTAAAATGCTTCTGCAGTAAATCGTCGTGCTTTCTCTGGAAATAGGTATTCGATTCCACCAATCAGCTGTGCATTTCGGATAAAGCGAACATCACTGTCTTGATTCACAAAAGCACCCGCCGAATTTTGATAACCGAGAATGGTGTAAGCCGGCCGCTGGTAGTAGATGCCTGCATTGGCGGTGGCAAAGAGATTGGGCTTGAGCTGGTAAGAAACAGAAAACCGAGGGCTCAGCTGGTTGAGTGGGTTGGAAGCAGTTTTGGCAAAATCTGAACCATCTACCCTCACGCCTCCACTAAGCAATAGACGATCGCCAAACCAATTCCGGGTTCCCGATACAAAAGCGCCATAGCTACTGTAGTTGGAGGTAGCCAAGATATCAATGGTGCCTCCAGTCTGTGACAGGGCGACGCGGTCAAAGTTGTCGATCAGGTAGCGAGAGTACTCCAGATTGACCCCGTACTTGATGGAATAACCCTTTCCGAAAATGCTATTTTCTGCGCGAAACTTATTTTCCGACTCTTGGGAGCGGTATCGGAAGAGCAGGTTTTTTTCGTCTCCTTCCTGGTTTCCGGCATATTTATAGGATTCGTTGTTGAGCATGTTTCGGCTCAGCACAAAGGTCCAAAAACCATTGTCTCTAAACCGCTTCAACTTGGCCCCCGTGGTGTAATTCCATTGGGTTTGTACAGGCAATACATTGAGTAGGTAAAGGCGATCATCTTTTTCTGCCTCGGTTTCTTCTTCAGGAACATCCTCGTTAAGCACAAATTGGTCGATGGCACCAATACCGATGAAGGTTAATTCGGTTTTTTCGTTGATTTTGGTGGTGGTTTTTACCTGAAAATCGTTGAAAGTAGGGAGAAATGGGAGGTTGAGTAAACGAAATAAGCCTTGCAAATAAGACCTTCTGGCCGATAGAATATAGGTGGTCTTAGGGGAAAGAGGGCCTTCGTTGGATAGGGTCAACTCGGAAGCACCTACGGTCAGCTGAGTAGCCATCCGGTCTCTCCTTCCTTCCTTTAGCTGAAATTCGAAGAAGGAGCTTAGGCCATTCATGCGATTGGCAGGAAATCCACCCGTGATGAGGTCTACATTTTTAATCAGGTTGACATTCAAGATTCCTGCTGGTCCTCCAGAGGACCCTTGGGTGGCGAAGTGGTTGATGACAGGAACTTCGATTTCGTCTACAAAAAAGCGGTTTTCGTTAGGTGCACCGCCGCGAATCAAGATGTCGTTACGGAAACTTGGCGTGCTGGCTACACCGGGCAAGGATTGGATCACTCGAGAGATGTCTCGATTTCCCCCTGGATAGCGCTCGATTTCATTGGTGTTCAGCTTGCGTACCGAGAGTGGGGTTTCTTCCGAACGGGTAAATTCACTGCTGACCACCACTTCACTAAGTTCGGAAGCGTCTTCTACTAGGCTAAAATCCAATAGTACAGGCTTGGCCAAGCTTACTTGGATTTCATAGGCGGTAGACGATTTATAGCCTACATAGCTGGCCCGCACATTGTAAAGTCCCGCAGGGATGTTACTGATTTCGTAGTAGCCCTCCTCGTTGGTGATGGCGCCTAGCTCCGTGTTGAGCAGCAGGACATTGGCAAAGGGGATAGGCTGATTGTTGACAGGATTGGTAATTTTTCCTCGGATGAGGCCTTGCCCCATACTGGCTAGGGAAAGGAGGAAAAAGATTCCAAAAAGACCGATAATTCGCATAGTGAGGGTTGGCTTAGTGCTTCAATTAAATGACTTGGTAGGTTTGGCTAGCAAAAGTTAGGCAGCCTGTTTTTCTTTCACTCTCCATAGACGCCACCAAGGCGTGCCAGGGGAGTCGTGGTGCTCAAAGTGATATCCAAAAAAGTAACAGCTCAAAAATGCCCAAACATGGTTTTTGGACTGTGAGCTCGAATGGTGTTCGTTGGTCTGCTCACCCATGTGAGGCAGGTAGGTGCCGAAGAAAAATAGCTGTAATGTGGAAAGCCCTGCAGGAACCATCCAGAAAAGGATCAAGTTTTCGGTGGGCAGCACCAGCTTAAGTAGGTTGAACGTGATCGCCATCAGCAGAAATTGCCAGATGGTCAAATATTGGAGGATAAAGCTCAGGTACCAGCGGAAAAACTTTCCAGAGGCATGGTAATCTGGATCCTTATCCGTGGCTACGTAGCGATGGTGCTCGTGGTGCTTGGGAAAAAGCTTCCAATAGAAGTTGTAGGAGAATAAGATCGCGGCAATCCATCCAGTGAAGTGATTGGCTTTCTTATTGGACGATACGATGCCGTGCATCGCATCGTGTGCAGTAATAAAGAGTCCGGTGTACAGATGCGTCTGGACCAGAATGGCCAAGTAGGTCAAGGGATTTTCCCAGGAAAATTTCCAAGTAAGTAGGAAAGCCAAGGAAAGTCCCCAGACTAGGATAATTCCCCATCCAATCAAAAGACCTTTTGGATCTACGGAACGTGCACGAGATGGAGCCTCCATGAGGGAGTGATTAGAAGGTTAAAATACGCTCTCGAACCTGCTCCATAAGCCACATCGGAGTGGAGGTTGCTCCGCAGATGCCTACGGATTCGCTAGGTCCAAACCAACTTTCTTCAATTTGGTCAGGATTGGAAACAAAAAAAGTTTGTTCATTTTTCTCCTTGCAGACATTGTAAAGCACCTTTCCGTTGGAGGATTTGGTGCCACTTACAAATACGATTTTGTCAAACTTTTCCGCAAAGCTCCGCAGCTCCTTATCTCGGTTTGACACTTGTCTGCAAATGGTGTCGTTCGTGTTTACAGCGATTCCATTTTCCCGTAAAATCTCGTTGATTTCGTAGAATTTGTCGGTGCTTTTGGTAGTCTGACTGTACAGCGTAATGTTTTTGGGAAGATTGGGGATATCCAATTCCGAAATATCTTGGAATACCACGGCCTTATTGTTGGTCTGACCCAAGAGGCCAATGACTTCCGCATGCCCGTGCTTGCCGTAGATATAGATATTGTCTTCCTTATCGAAGGAATTTTTGATGCGGTTTTGAAGCTTGAGCACCACTGGGCAGCTCGCATCAATGAGCGTCAAGTTGTTTTTGATTGACAGCTCGTAAGTGGAAGGTGGCTCTCCGTGCGCACGGATCAGTACCTTTTCATTTGTCAACCCATGCAAGTCGCCATGGTCGATGATTTTAAGCCCTTTGCGCGTCAGTCGACTGACTTCTTCGTCATTGTGTACGATGTCACCTAGGCAATAGAGATAGCCTTGCTCCTCCAGGATTTCTTCCGCCATTTCGATGGCGTACACTACCCCAAAGCAAAAGCCCGAATGATCGTCTATTTGAACCTGTAGGTGTTTCATACGATTATTAACCACGATTTGGGGAAATTGTTTGCTTACTTCTTAAGTATTCAAAGAAGCTAATGTTCAACAGGAACAAGGTCATTGAGTAAATCAAATCCTCAATAGGCACCGTCCAAATCCGAATGCCAAGATTTTCAGCATTGTTGTATAGGACCACAGGCTGCTCTGTTAGCCCTCCGGTAAGGACCCCATTGCAAAGCATCAACGGAATGAGGTGGACGAGGTAAGCGAAAATAAAGCGTCCCAAGTACTTTTCTTTGAAGATCAGGTAGTGGATGGCTAGCGTAAGCGCACCTACCAAGAAGTTGACCGAAGTGTACCACTTGTCTAAATGGAGGATACTCATTGCCAGCAGAAAAGGCACCAAGATCCAGACGAAGGCCTTTCCAAATCGACGAAAATGATCCTTTGGGAAGAAGTAAATCAGTACTTCGTAGATGAATACGGAGGAAAAAGGTACGATCAAGAAGAAAAGCCATTCTTCTAGTGGGAGGTCCATCCAAAAGAATCCCAGTACGTAGGTGGGGTTAAATTCCCAGACCCCTAGCTGCGTAAACCAGATGTCCCAGACGATAAAAAAGGCTGCCGTCAGCACCATCCCGGGGAAAAGGAATTTCCATTGGGTAGCATAGCGAATCCGATGCTCAAAGGATTGCGCAAGCGGATAGCTAATCGCGAAAAGGAGGATACCTAAGTAGAGGTACTTTTCCATCAGGAGAAGCCAAGTTTGTTTTCCACATAGCTTCCAAAGAGAAGGCTCAGCTTTCGCGCATTGGGGATGCGTACCCGCTCCTGAGTAATCGTCTCTGGGGGTAGCTTTTTGATTTTATCAAATAGCTTTTGGTAGTACAAGTAAGCCACCTTGACCCCAAGTTTGGCTCCGTCTGGAAGTCCTGCGATGCCAATCAGGGAATCGTCAAAATCTTTTTGGATGTCTTCTTCGATCAACGATTTGACAGAAGTATCAAAGCGGTTGAAGTCTACCCCTGGGAAGTACACTCTTCCTCTTTCCTCAAAATCACTTTTGATGTCTCGTAGGAAATTGACCTTTTGAAAGGCCGCGCCCAACTTGCAGGCGGGCTCTCTGAGGCGTTGGTATTCTGCATCATCCCCTTGGCAAAAGACCCTCAAACACATCAGCCCCACCACCTCGGCAGAGCCGTAGATGTACTCGTGGTATTTGGAGTCGTTGTAGGTTTTGAAGTCCAAGTCCATCTCCATGGAATGCAAGAAGGCCTCGATGAGATCTAGGTCAATCTGGTACTGATTGACAATCAGTTGAAAAGCATGAAGCACTGGATTCAAGGAAATCTTGGCTTCAATGGCTTCGTAAGTGTCTTTTTTGAACCGGTCGAGTAGGGCTTTTTTGTCCTGATCGTGGAAGGTATCTACAATTTCATCTGCATAGCGAACAAAACCATAGATGGCATAGATCGGGAGATGAAACTTTTTTGCTAAGGTTTTGATGCCCAAAGTAAAACTAGTACTGTAGCGCTGGGTGATCAGCTTGCTGCACTCTAAGGTAGTTTGGTCATATAGGGAAATGGCATCCATGTACGTAATATACCTTTTTGTTTACAAATTGTTTTCTTTCATCACCTCTTTTGCCACTACATGCCCAGAAATCAGAGAGGGAGGTACACCAGGTCCAGGGACGGTCAATTGGCCCGTGTAGTAGAGGTTGCGCACCTTTTTACTCTTGAGACTAGGCTTCAAAATGGCCGTTTGCATCAGCGTGTTGGCTAGTCCGTAGGCATTACCCTTGAAGGCATGGTAGTCGGATTTGAAATCGTTGTGTGCATAGGATCTTTTGTAGACGATGTGCGAACGGATTTCTTGGCCTGTGATTTTTTCCAAGCGATCTAGGATGATATGGAAGTATTTTTCACGCATCTCCTCCGTGTCCTCCAAGTTTGGAGCGAGTGGTACGAGCAAAAAGAGATTTTCCATCCCTTCAGGTGCTACAGTAGGGTCAGTAATGGAAGGAACAGATGCGTAGAAAAGCGGCTTTTCTGGCCACCTTGGATTGGTGTAGATCGCATCTGCATGCGGTCCAAGTGGCTCATCAAAAAACAGGTTGTGGTGGCGTAGGTTTTTCAATCGCTTATTTATTCCTAGGTAAAAGAGCAAACTCGAAGGGGCCATCACCCGCTTGTTCCAATAGTCTTCTGTATAGTTGCTGTAGGCGGGTTCGAGTAGGTGCTTGTCCACATGGTGGTAATCCGCTCCAGCCACGATAATGTCCGCCTCGATGCGCTCACCTGAAGTAAGTAGTAGACTTTTGGCAGTGCCATTGGTTACCTCAATTTTCTCAACTTCTGCTTGGTACTTGAATTTCACCCCTTTTTCTTCAGCCAAAGCCACCATGCCTTTGATGATCTCGTGCATGCCTTTCTTGGGATACCAGGTTCCTAGGGCGATATCTGCATAGTTCATCAAGCTGTAGAGTGCAGGGATGTTATTGGCCGTTTCTCCAAGGAAAAGCACAGGAAACTCCATGAGTCGCACAATTTTATCGTGCGAAAAAAAGCTGCGTACGTGCTTGGACATGGACTGAAAAATGTCCATCCGCATCATATCAAGCAATAGGCGCGGGGAGGCAAATTCGAATAGGGATCTACTTGGGCGATGCACGAGGTCGTGAATGCCGACTTCGTACTTGTACTTGGCCTGAGCAAGAAATTTATCCAGATTGGCAGCCGCTCCCGGCTCGATGCCTTCCAGCATGGCTTTAAATTCGTCCAAGTTGGCAGGGATATCCAGGACATCCTGTTCTCCATAGATGACTGCATAAGAAGGATCCAAGCGGATCAAGTCGTAATAGTCGGCTGGCTTTTTCCCGAAGTGGGCAAAATAGGTTTCAAATACATCGGGCATCCAGTACCAGCTGGGGCCCATATCAAAAACAAACCCCTGGTGCTCGAACTTTCTAGCTCTTCCACCAGGGGAATCATTTTTTTCAAGTAGGGTAACGGTGCAGTTGCCCTTATCTGCCAGGTGGGTAGCTGCGGAAAGGCCGGCAAATCCGGATCCGATGACTACCACATGTTTTTTTGACATAGAATTAATTTTTGTGCTTGTAGACCATCAGGTCTTCTTTCAATAGCTTGCGAGCAATATGGATTCTATTTTTTACAGTACCAATAGGAATTTCAAGCTTATCAGCGATTTCATGGTACTTGAACCCTCTAAAATGCATGAGGAAAGGAGTTCGGTACACTTCGTCCAACTTTTGGATGGCTTCCTGGATGTCGTCCATCGTGAAGTTACCAAAAACGCCATTGTCAATCAGCGCATCACTTGAGTTGATGTAATGCAAATTGTCCGTGGTATCCACAAAGGTACCTCTTCTTACCATCCGTTGGTAGTTGGTAATGAAGGTGTTTTTCATGATGGTGTACAACCATGCCTTCAGATTAGTACCCTCTGTGAATTTATCCTTATTGGTGAAGGCCTTTACCATCGTGTCCTGCAAGAGGTCGTTGGCATCGTCCACATCACGGGTAAGCTTCATGGCAAATGGCTTCAAGGAACTAGAAAGCTTTTGTAAGGAGTAGCTAAATTCTAGAGTAGTCATGCTGATGGCGTTTTGTTTAATCAAATCTAAGTACGATTAAACAAAATCCAAATGTTTTGTGGAATAAAAAATAAAAAAGATTAAACAGAAAAGTAAAAATAGGTTGATTTAGATATAAAAATAGTCTTAATTCATCAAAAAGGCCATTTTTTTAAAAACAAGTTTGTTTAAGTCTTAACCAGTTTTGTTTAACTATTTCTCTTGAAAAACCGGATCAAGCTCCTCGAGCAGGTCCTTGATGTCTCGGATGTAACTCATCTGACTTACATTACTTGGAAAGTTGAGGTCCTGTCCGAGCACTTGGTAGCCTGTAACTAAGATTTGAGCATTTCCAAATCGATCAGATAGTGCATTGATGTATTCTTGCACATATTCCGAGGAGGGTGAAGTGGTGATCACAGTCAATAGGTACTCGGGCTGGTGCAATTTGTACACAGCGAGTAAGTCGTCATTCGGGGTGCTTTGTCCCAAATAGATCACTTTATGACCTTTGGATTTGATCAAATAGCTTGCAAAAAGAATAGAGATCTCGTGCAGTTCTCCTTCAGGAAGGTAAAGTAAAAACTTTTTGCCTCCGCGCTGTGGAATCTGCCCATCGATAGCAACAATTAACTTTTGCCGTACCAGATTGGAGATAAAATGCTCCTGTGCTGGATTGATGGCTCCCGTCTGCCAGAGTACGCCGATCTTGGACATGAAGGGATAAATGACATTGAGCATCGTCTGCTCAAAACCGAGCTTTAGGATATTGGTACTTAAAATTTTGTCAAAGCGCTCTTCGTCCATTTCGATCATGCAGATTGTCAAGGCATGAATCTGGTCGTCGTGAGTCAAGGAACGATCGGTGAGTTTCATGACTTCCTCGCGCAACTCGTTGGAGGACATAGACGCGATCTTGCTGATTTTGACGCCATTGTCATTGAGCAAGGCCACGTTTAAGATCAACTTCAAGTCGTCATCGTCATAAAAGCGGATATTAGTATCCGTACGCTTAGGCTGCAGCAAATTGTACCGCTGCTCCCATATCCGTAGCGTATGGGCCTTGATGCCTGACAATTGTTCGAGATCTTTGATTGAATACGTGCTCACTACTCCTCCTTGTTAAAGAATTGTTTGGGGACTAAAAATAAACCAAAGGAAACTGCATCCTCCTTTTGGTTGGTTTTATGATGTGCCTGATGTGCCTTGTAGATTCCCTTCAAGACAGGATGCTTGGGTTTGCTAAACCACCGCAACCGGCGGTGAACCAACACGTCATGCAATACAAAATAGAGCATGCCATACAAGCTTATCCCTACACCCATCCAAAATCGGTAGTCCAATTGTTCCACTCCGAAAAAGATCAACACCATCGCAATGCTTCCAAATAGCAGGGAAAACAGGTCGTTCCATTCAAAAAAAGAATGGGAAGGCTGGTGATGGGTCTTGTGAATCATCCAAAGAGGACCATGCATCAAATACTTATGAATAAACCAGCCAGAGAGTTCCATGGCGGCAAATCCAAGAGCGATATAGACGATAGACATCAACATAACTAAAGAAACACGGGTAGCGACTAAATTGTTATGGATTAGTTTGTTTAACCAACGAGTTAAGAAATAACCGTAAAATTTAAAAGTGTGAAAAAGAGAATCCAAGTGATCAAGAGCCAAGTGGCCAATGGATTGTATTTTTCAAATTTGGCTTTCCGCCAGATGAGCTGAATCAGGTAGGACACTCCAAACCAACCTAGGTAATTGCTGACCGGAATGATGTCCCACTTCCATGCCCAAAAATTAAGTGATACGGCCACTGGCTCCAAGATGTAATCCAATGCAGTCATGGCGGTGGCACCTAAAAAGGCCGCATACCAATCGTTGGGAATCTTGTGGAATACCGATCCTGTCAAGTAACTCAGCACAAACCAGTTGACCCCAATCACCAAAGGGACTTCCCACAGCATCACACCCAAAGTAGGACCATACACATAGTCCCCATACAAATAGCCGGTGTGGATTCCGATCAATTCGGATCCAAAACCAATCCAAAATGCTGCCGCTCCAAAAACGGGAAAGGAATCTGTCCACCCTCGGTGATAGACCAAAATAAGTCCCATCGTGGCCAACAAATGAAAGGGAGTCAAGACTAAAAATAGGTCTCGGTACTCCGGAAGGCTGAGTCCAATGGCGCCTACTACATGGAAGGCAACCAAGATAAGTTTGCCAATCCCCACGCGTGACCACCTATTGTTTACTTCAGAAGAATCGATTTTATGCATAGTTCGGAGACCTTGAGGGGGATTCCATTTGGGATTCCTAACTTTGTGGGCTAGAAATTGTTCTACGCAAAAGTAATAAAACCAAAGACCAGAGCCATGATTCTCTACAATATTACCTTTAACCTGAGCCCAGCAATTGAGGAGGACTTTATCTCCTGGATGAAATCCACCCACATTCCCGAGGTCTTGGCTACAGGGATCTTCCATCATCATGTCTTCTACCGCTTGGTCCATCATTCCGAGGATGGCTCGGTCAACTATTGCATCCAATACTTTACGGAGTCCATGGATCGCATGCTTCAGTACGAACGAATGCATGCTCCAGCTTTGCGCACCAAAACCCAAGAGCGGTATCAGGATCAAGCCATCGCTTTTCGTACCTTGTTGGAAACGATCTAAGCCATGTCCAAAGCCATCAAACTTTTCGTCAGCCTGCTTCTCCCACAAATCGCGGGAGGATTAGGGGCATTTTTTACTCTGAGTTCCGTCCAAACCTGGTACCTGACGCTCAACAAACCATCTTGGAATCCACCCAGCTGGCTTTTTGGTCCGGTATGGACCACGCTCTATGTGCTGATGGGAATTGCATGTTTTCTGATTTGGAAAAGCAACCATCCGCTCAAAAAGCAGGCTCTGATCCTGTACTCTGTCCAGCTAATCCTCAACTTTCTCTGGTCACCCGCATTTTTTGGAGCCCAAAATCCACTACTAGGCCTTGTTGTAATTATCCCGATGTGGGTTTCAATACTTGCTTGCATCTTAAAGTTTCGCCAAATCAATTCTTGGTCAGCCGCTTTGTTGATTCCTTACCTCCTTTGGGTAAGTTTCGCGACGGTATTGAACGCGACCATCTGGTGGCTCAATCCATAAAAAAAGCCAGTCAGCTATGCTGACTGGCTTAATTGAATTTGTTTTTTAATCAGCAACTTTTCCCACTGGGAAAAATTTTTGAGGTTCGAGATAGCGTGCTGTCGACTGTGGTCCGTCGACCACAACTTCCTTCTATTCTTTTACCGAAGTAGTCACCTTAGGTGCTGGCTTGGTCCACTGACTGGCATCCAGTTTACGTGGTGTAGGCAGGATTTCGTCCAAGGTTCCTCCATCGTATACGCGACCGTCTTTCACCACGTGGGTGATGGTGTTTGTATTTCGAATGTTCTCCAATGGATTTTTGTCTAGGATTACCAAGTCGGCCAATTTGCCCGTCTCAATACTTCCTAATTCCTTATCCAAACCAAGTGCTTCCGCACCCAAGATGGTTGCTACCTTCAAGGCGTCTAGGTTCTTCATGTCTCCACTTGCGATGGACCAAAGCTCCCAGTGGTAGCCTAGTCCTTGAAGCTGTCCATGCGATCCTACGCCAGCAATACCTCCTTGCGTGATGATGGAATTTACTCCTTGTGCATGCTTTTGGAAGACATGGTCTTCTGGAGCAAACCAGCCTCCAAGTCCACCCACTCTTCTACGAGCCTTCTCATTGAGTTCGTTGTAAGGAGTAAAATGGTTGAGCTTTGGATCGTGAAGCGGGCTTTCCGTGGTGTAATAGAAGTTTTCTGCCCATGGACCTCCGTAAGCCACTAGGAGTGTAGGCGTGTAAGCCATCTTGCTTTTGGCCACTGTCTGGGTCACGTCCTTGTACAATGGGAACACAGGAATGGAGTGTTCGTGACCTGGATAGCCATCAAAAAGCTGGGTCATGTTGAGTTTGTAGTCCAATCCACCTTCGGTGGTAGGCATCAATTTCTGCTCTTTCGAAGCCATGATTACCCACTGACGATGCTGTCTGTTGCCCACCAAGTACATTTTGATGTATTGCGTATTGTAGTACTTGCTGTATTGCTTGAGCACGCTCTTGGTTTGCTCCAACGACTTCAGGTTGTACATCCAGTAGCCCACACCAGGACCAGTTGAATACACACGTGGTCCAGGGATCATGCCTGCTTCCACCATGTCGCCATAGGTAAGGACGTCTGTGGTGGCTGTTTGTGGATCACGAGTGGTGGTCACCCCATACGCCAGGTTGGCGGCATAGATCCACACCGAGTTTTTATGCAATCCCCAAGTAGGCCACATGTGCGCATGGGTATCGATAAATCCAGGGGTGATGGTTTTGCCAGAGGCATCGATCACTTTCGCGCCTGCAGCATCCAAGGTGCCTGTTTTTCCTACCGCTTTGATTCGGTTATTTTCAATGAGGATGTCTCCTTGTTCGATGACCTCATCTCCCTTCATGGTGACAATTCGTGCATTTTGAAGTAAGATGCTTCCTTTAGGGGTATCCTTGGCAAAGAAAACCTTTACCTGCTGCTCCATTGGGCTGTAGCTTTCTTTCTTTTTAAGTTCCGCCTTGTGGAGGCTGTCTGCTTTGAATAGTCCATTATCGGCTTTGAATAGGGAATCGATTCGCTTCTTGTCTGCCTTGGCCAAGGAATCCGCCATTTTTACGGCAGCCTCTCCTTTAGCTTTCAAGGTGCTTACGCTATCCGCATCAAAGCGAATCTTATCTTTCTTGGCAGTTTTGACGGAGTCTTCCACAAATTCTGCTCTACTTATGTCATACACCCAGTGTCCATTTCCTAGGGACCAGTGTACTTTTTTGCCATTGGCTTCCCAGTAAGGCCATTCTCCACCGATCTCGGTCAATTGTCTGGACGGGAAGTTACTTGCACTCGGCTCGGCGACGTTGATGGTAGGCACTTTGCCCGCTGTAGGGATGGTGACCACGTAGACGTTGTTGTTGATTTGAGCCAAGGCCTTATTTCCTACTGGAGCCATGTAAATCGTGCTCGCACTGGCAGGCATCATGTTGGGCTCACGGGAATTGGATCCTTCAGGGAGCATGCAGTAGTTGACTGCATCGGCATTCGAAAATGCCTTGCCCATCACGTAGCGCACATCGGAGCCATGCTCGTGTCCTGCATGTTCTGGATCGGCAGCCGAGCCAAAAGGCGTGATGCCGGTGATTCGAGCGAGTACTTTCTCATCAGTTCCATCCCACTTGACGCTAAGGAGTGCTCCTCCTCCTCCGTTGAGGAAGATTCTGCTTGTATCCTGGGTAAAGTGCGCATTGCCGTAATTTCCAGCGTCCATCACTTTGCGGAAGGCGCCTCCTGCGGCAGGAATCCAAACTAGTTCACCTTCAGAACCATCCACAAATGGACCTTCTGCCTCAATCAAGGCTCTTTTTGGACCTTTGAATACAAGGATTCGGTTTTTAGGACCCCATACTGGACCTGAGTAAAATGCAGATTCTGTGGTGACCTTGGTGACTACACCTTTGTCTCCAAGACTAGCTTTGTAAAGGCTTCCCCCATTTTTTTCTTCCCAAGTCACGAAGGTCAATTGACTGCCATCGGGACTCCAGGCAGGCATGGCTTCGGTAAACTCATGTTTGGTCACACGCTTGGGCGTACCGTTTGGATAGTCCATCACATACAGACGGTTGAGCGCAGTGAACGCTAGTTTTTTTCCATCCGGAGAAGGAACCGCATCACGGATCTGGTTGGCCATCTTGTGTGTGGTGTCTGGAATTTCGTAATTGAAATACAAGCGAGGGCCCATGGCTACATTCACATCTGCCTGGAATGGGATCTCTGTGGCAGCACTTCCATCTACTGGAAGTTTCCAGAATTTTCCTCCATAAGAAGCAATTACGTGCTTGCTGTCTGGAGTAAAGGCCATGGCAGGAAGTACTCCTTGTGGAGCGATGGACTCCTGCTCATCCCGCTGTACTGGGTAGGCTAGCCATTTTTCGTCGCCATTTTTCAGGTTTCGGATGACCAAACCCGTCTTATCTTCCCATCTGGTACCATAGACCATCCAGTTGCCATCCTTACTCAAGGTAGGCGTGAAGGCGGATCCGTAGCGAGAGGTGATGCTGGTGATTTTTCCTTTATCAAAATCGTAGAAGCCAATTTGGTACTGAGGAAGTGTGGCATTGTAATTCCAAGAACCGGTTCTCCAAGAGAAATACACTTTCTTCCCGTCAGGACTTACAAAAGGGTCGATGGTCTTCATGGTAGCGGGGGCATCGTTGAGCTGGATTCCTCCACCCCCATCTTTGTGGTACATCCATAGCTTGGATACTCGTCTTCCTTTGGATACGATGATGTACTCTCCATCTGGAGTCCAATGGGCTCCTGGCACGTCCCCCGTCTTATCTTTGGTCACCTGTACGGTGTCCTTCTTGACTAAATCGATGTACCAGAGGTTGTCATTTCCTGCACGGTCAGAGGTAAACAAGAGTTTGTTGCCATCTGGGGAATAACGCGGGTGGGTTTCGTAGGCCATACCTGAGGTGAATGGCGTGGCTTTGCCCCCTTCTACTGGCATGGTATAAATGTCTCCCATCAGGTCAAAGGCGATGGTTTTACCATCTGGACTTACGTCCAAACTCATCCAAGTACCTTCGGCAGTGGTGAAACTTACTTCCCGCTCAGGTTTGAGGGGAAGGTCTTTGAATTTTGGATAACTCTTGAGCGAGTCTTTTTTGGTGCTATCCGACTGAACGGACTCGGTACCTAAGTTGGGAAAAAGAAATTCCGTCGTTTTAGGCATCCAAGCAGCCATGCTTACCGTTGCCCCAAAGGCAAGGAGTAAGGCGGGATGGGTTATTTTTTTCATGTGGCTAAGATTCAAGCAGGTAATCTACGGCTAAGATTTGAATTACGAAAAAAATACCCCCTTTGTCGTGCGGTCATTCATCGAGCTGAAACCTATTTTTCCATCGGGCGCGAATTCCTGCATCGGATTTAAGCACCTTCTTGGTTAGGTATGAGATTCTTTGTGTTTTTCCATAGCGGCTAATCTAAGTTTAATTATATAATCGGTTTTGCTTTCATCCGAATTCAATGCTTCTTGTACCCAACAACCGCACAGACCTGAAAAATCTACCCATGTTTTTAGTGCGGTAAATTTTTAGCGGTTCAAACCGAACAAGAAAAAAATCATCACTTCCATTCAAGTTGGCTGGAAGGACCGTCTTTATCCTCAGCAAATGAAAAAATTTGTACTGCTCCCGCTTTTACTCCTGATGTTTATCGGATGTGAAATTACAGAAACTGAAGTCGTTCCCCTTCCTCCGGGAAATTTGGTTGCCACAGTTGTTTCATCCAATCAGGTCGATTTGGTTTGGAAAGACAATTCCACCAACGAAACCGGGTTTAAAATTGAGCGAAAAACGGATGGGGGTAGCTTTACTGAAATTGGGACTACTTCCAAAGACATCACGACTTTTTCGGATCAAACGGTCAGTCTCAATACTACCTACACCTACCGAGTTTACAGCACGAATTCGGTTGGAAAATCACTTTCCTACTCCAATGAGGCCAGTGTCAGGACAGCAACGGTACCCAGCTTATCGACTTCAGCCGTCACAGAACTCACGACAAGTGGAGCTAAGTCGGGTGGAACTGTTACTTCGGATGGAGGAGCTCCTGTT
>JBJOOF010000141.1:0-16043 GCA_046051425.1 Bacteroidota bacterium | reverse complement strand
AAAGGGTGGATTGCCAATGTCATGGGTAAGCGCTGCGGCTGCGACAATCGAACCAATCCCTGCTGCTGTGATGCCTTTGGTGCTGAGTTTGGGGTATTTTTCAAGCAAGATCTCCCCTGCTGCTTTGCCAAGGGAGCGACCCACAGAGGATACTTCCAAACTGTGTGTCAAGCGGGTGTGGACGAAGGCTTGCTCGGGAAGTGGGAAAACTTGGGTTTTATCTTGAAGATTTCGAAAGGGGGCAGAAAAAATAATGCGGTCGTAGTCTACTTCAAATTCAGAACGTGCTGTGTCCGTGCTTGTTCCTTTTGCTTGCTCTCCAAATCGCCCAAAGGCGAGTAATTTTTCCCAATTCATCATGCACAAAAGTACATCGAGCGTTAGAAATTTCGGGTGTCTGAAGCAAAGAATCCTCGGGAATGCAGCAGATTTTTATCCTTGATCCAATCAGAATGGGTCATGGCAAACCCTTATTTGCGGAGAATGACAAGAATTGAGCTAAATTTGGCACCATGAATTCCTCCCTTTTCATGCAACGTGCACTTGACCTCGCCGAACGAGGAAAAGGAGCAGTCCGTCCCAATCCATTGGTGGGATGCGTCCTGGTGCATGAGGGGAAAATCATCGGGGAAGGATACCACGCGCAGTATGGAGGTCCCCATGCAGAAGTCAATGCGATCGCCTCGGTCACAGACCCCAAGTTACTCGCCGATGCTACGGCTTATGTCAGTTTGGAACCTTGTTCCCACTGGGGGAAAACTCCTCCTTGTGCCAATTTACTGATAGAAAAAGGAATCAAATCGGTAGTCGTAGCCACCTTAGATCCCAACCCCCTGGTGGCTGGAAAGGGAGTACAGCTACTCGAAGCTGCGGGCATACGCGTACAGGTGGGATTATTGGAGCAAGAGGCGAGATGGCAAAATCGGAGGTTTTTTTGCCAGCAAGAAAAGCATCGTCCTTACCTGATTCTCAAATGGGCGCAAACTCAAGATGGGTTTATTGCAAGGGAAAACTTTGACTCCAAATGGATCAGTTGTTCGCAAAGTAGGCAACTTGTCCATCAATGGAGGGCAGAGGAGCAGTCCATCCTTGTGGGGAAAAATACAGCCCTCCACGACAACCCTCAATTGAATGTACGAGACTGGACCGGATCCGATCCCATTCGGGTGGTACTGGATTCCAAGTTGGAACTCCCTGCAGACCTGCATCTTTTTGATCAGCAGATCCCCACCCTTTGCTACAATACGCTAAAAAACGAAACCCTTCCCAACTTGGAATGGGTGAAGCTCCCCGAGCTTTCCCCAGAGGCCTTATTGGCGGATCTACATGCACGACAAATTCAAAGTGTCCTGATTGAAGGGGGAAGTCAAACCATCCATCAGTTTTTGGCAGCGGCCCTTTGGGACGAGGCCCGTGTATTTACGGCTCCCATTGAATTTGAACGCGGTATTGCCGCACCCCAACTTACTCAAGCTCCTTCCGAATCGCATGCGATTGGGGAGGATCAACTAGACATTTATTACCATGGCTGAAACTCTATTCCTTCCTCAAGCGGGAAGCAAAGAAGAAATTTACCAAGCGCTCCTCCCTCAAGTAGAAGCACTGATTTCAGGTGAACCGAATTTGGTGGCCAACCTGGCCAACATTGCTGCTGCCCTTCGAGAAGCATTTGGATTTTTTTGGGTGGGATTTTATGTGGTACAAGGCCAGGAATTGGTCCTCGGCCCCTTTCAAGGACCCATTGCATGCACCCGCATTGCCTACGGACGGGGCGTCTGTGGGACAGCCTGGAAGGAAAAGAAAACCCAGTTGGTCCCCGATGTGGAAGCTTTTCCAGGTCACATTGCCTGCAGTTCCGCTTCCAAGTCCGAAATCGTCGTGCCTGCATTTCAGGATGGAGAAGTATTTCTTGTCTTGGATGTGGATAGCGATACTTTGGAAGATTTTGATGGGGTAGACCAGCGCTACTTGGAGGACTTGATGGGAATTCTCGAAAAAACTAGAACTAGCTAAGCACCTCGCGAACAAAATCCTGCACCACTGCCAAGGTCTTTTCTTTTTCCTCTACCATACCCAGATGTCCCACACCTTCCAACTCGATGTAGTGGGTAAAGGCTTCTTGCTGAGCGCGACTGGATTCAATTTTGACAGAACCATCCAGGGTACCTGCAAGCAGCAATTTCGGTCCTGCAAACTGCTGGAGTACCGCGAGCCGATCTTTCCGATCACGCATCGCCACGGTGTAGGCCAATAAGCCTTCAAGACTGGAGCGCTTTCCATCTTCAATGGCAAGAGCCATCGCATCTGCAAGCTCGTCCCGGCGATGTTCAGGGAACAATTGGGGAACAAATGAAATGACAAATTTGGCCGCCCCGTGTTTATTCAAAAAGATAAGGACCCGGTTGCGCATCTCCTTTTTTTCCAAGTCATCTGCAAAGGCTGTAGAATGTAGTAGGCCAATGGCTTTGATACGATCTCCCATACGCTCGAGCAAGGCCAAGGCCACATAGCCGCCCAGGGAGTGGCCCAAGACGATGGGGTTTTGAATTTGTTCTGCTTGCATCCAGGCTTCTAGCTGCTCGGCCACTTCCTCGAGACTTTGGATGGGATGGGTAAGGGCTGAATCGCCAAATCCTGGTAGATCAGGGCAAATTACCCGGTACTGGGTAGACAAGGAATCGGCAAAGTAGCGCCACATCTCACCGGATTCACAAAAACCATGAAGAAAGAGGAGTGGATGACCTTGGCCTTTTTCAAAAAAATGCAGCATGGAATTGCTGGTTTTAGGCAAGTTGTTCTTGCTCGGTCATTGCCTTCACTGCATTGGCGATGCCCTGAGGATCGAATCCACAGTCGCGGTGCAGTTCCAATTGCTCCCCGTGCTCGATGATGTCATCAGGAATACCCAAACGCTTCACCTGAGCCTGGTAGCCTTGGTCCACCATCCATTCAAGGACCGCAGATCCAAATCCTCCCATCAAGCAGCCATCTTCTACGGTGATTACTTTTTTGAAGGTAGAGAAGATTTCGTGCAATAATTTTTCATCCAAAGGCTTCACAAAGCGCATGTCGTAATGTGCAGGGTTCAAGCCTTCTTTGGCAAGGGATTCGCAGGCCTCCACGGCATAGTTGCCAATATGTCCAAGCGTTAGGATGGCCACCTCTTCACCAGATTTGATGCATCTGCCTTGACCCACTGGGATCTCTTGGAAAAGCGTTTTCCAGTTCGTCATGACCCCATTTCCTCTTGGGTAACGAATGGAAAAAGGTCCTCCATAGTTGGAGCCTGTGTACATCAGGTTGCGCAATTCTTCCTCATTCATCGGCGAAGAAACCACCAGGTTGGGAACGCAACGGAAATAAGCGATATCGTAAGCCCCGTGGTGGGTAGGACCGTCTGCACCGGCAAAGCCAGCACGATCCAAACAAAATACCACAGGCAAATTTTGAAGGCACACGTCATGGACCACTTGGTCGTAGGCGCGTTGCATAAAGGAAGAGTAAATGTTGCAGAAAGGAACTAGTCCTTGAGTCGCCATTCCCGCAGAGAAGGTAACCGCATGCTGCTCGGCAATGCCTACGTCAAAGGCACGATCCGGCATGGCTGCCATCATCAGGTTCATCGAGGAGCCCGATGGCATGGCAGGGGTAACTCCCATGATGCGCGCATCCTTTTCAGCAAGCTCGATCATGGTATGCCCAAAGACATCTTGGTATTTGGGAGGCTGCGGTGTACTTGGTGTTTTTTTGTAAATCTCTCCAGTGAGCTTGTCAAATGTTCCTGGAGCATGCCAAGTAGTTTTGTTTCCGCTTTCGGCCGGGCCATAACCCTTTCCTTTGACGGTAATGCAGTGGAGGATTTTTGGTCCAGGAATATCTTTGAGATCTCTGAGAATCTCTACCAAGTGATCCACATCGTGACCATCTACAGGTCCAAAATAACGTAGGTTGAGGGATTCAAATAGGTTGCTTTGGTGAAGAACGGCCGACTTAATCGCTCCTTCCACCTTGGAAATAACTTCTTGTGCGCTGCTGCCAAACTTGCTGAGCTTACCCAACACATTCCATACCTCGTCTTTCACCTTATTGTAGGTGTGAGAAGTAGTGATGTCTGTCAAGTAATCCTTCAAGGCGCCCACATTGGGGTCGATGGACATGCAGTTGTCGTTGAGGATAATGAGCAAGTTGGTCCCGCTCACTCCCGCATGGTTTAATGCTTCAAAAGCCATTCCACCAGTCAGGGCTCCATCCCCGATGACCGCTACATGTTGCAGGTCAGTTCCCTTGTATTTGGAGGCCATGGCCATGCCCAGTGCCGCAGAGATAGAGGTACTGGAGTGACCTACGCCAAAGGTATCGTACTTGCTTTCTTTACGCTTTGGAAACCCTGAAATGCCTCCATACACGCGATTGGTGTGGAATACATCCCTTCTTCCGGTCAAGATTTTATGCCCATAAGCTTGGTGCCCCACATCCCAAACCAACTGGTCTTCAGGGGTATTGAGCACGTAATGCAGGGCTACAGAAAGCTCTACCACACCCAAGCTCGCCCCAAAATGGCCGCCATACACCGATACATTATCGATGATAAATTGGCGAAGCTCCTGGCTAATCTGAACTAAAGAATCTTTGGAAAAATTCTTCAAATCAGCAGGGCTATTGATTTGGGCTAGTAACGGACCGGGTTGGATGTGCATCGGCAAAGGGTTATTGTCAAGAAAGATTAACTTTTTAGCTGGTCTGTTTGTTTGAAAATAGAGCAGTTTCAAAGTAACACTTTCCAAATTCTAGTCCTAAGAATTCGCTGAATTGAATATCTTTGGCTAGGAGTAAACAAAATTAATCCAATTAATTAAATATCCCGTGAGTTTCGAAATCAAATTGCCCTTGTTCGAAGGCCCCTTCGATCTCATGCTCTTTTTTATAGAGCGGGACGAACTGGATATTTACGACATTCCCATTTCCAAGATCACCAATGATTTCTTGGATTATGTACATCAATTGGAAACGTTAGAAATTGAGGTGGCCAGTGAATTTATCCTCTTTGCGGCTACGCTCATGAAGATTAAGTCTCGCATGCTGCTCCCTAGGCCGGAAGTAAATGAGCAGGGAGAAGTTATCGATCCTCGTGAAGAACTGGTGCGTAACCTTCTTGAATACAAAAAATACAAGTCTGTCGTGGAGGAGCTTTCTGCGCTAGAACAGGATCGCTTGGCTAAAGAAAAGCGTGGAAACCTTGTGAAAGAACTTCAGGAATTGAGCAAGTTGGAGGATGTAGAAGGCGAATTGCAGCACTTGGACTTGTATAAATTACTCAATGTCTTTCAAAAGTGCATGTCACGTCTGGCTTCTCGCTCGGATGAACCCAAACACACGATTATCCAGTATCCCTATACCATTGAACAACAAAAGGAGTTTGTGCTTGAAAAAATCAGCTTCAAAAAGCAGGTTCCTTTTACCGAATTAATCGAGTACAAACCGGAAAAAATCTTTGTCATCTATACTTTTTTGGCCATTCTTGAGTTGCTACAGCTTTCTGAATTGACCCTGATTTTAGGGGAAGGCTACAATAATTTTTGGGTAGAAAAAATCGAACCTGTCGCCACCGAAGTATGAAAGTAGATAACAAAAAGGTTTTTCAAACCCTCAACCCAAATAAGGTGTGGTGGCCGGTAGTGATAGGATTAGGGATTGTTTTTGCCCTATTTTACTTTGATCCAAACCTTACTTCAGAAAATTTGAAGGTGGTGGTGGACGCCTCTCCCCTGTTTATTTTTCTTTCGATCTTGGTCATCTTCTTTCGGGATTTTGGCTATGTCTACCGGATTCGAGAGATCACCGACCGGCAGCTCACCTGGACCAGATCCATTTATGTCATCATTCTGTGGGAGTTTGCTTCAGCTGTGACCCCATCAGTAGTGGGAGGCACTGCTGTGGCCATGTTTATCTTGAATAAGGAAGGCATCAAAATGGGAAAAGCCATTGCTTACGTGATGGTGACGGCAATTTTGGATAACCTCTTCTTTGTCATTGGCGCACCCATTATCCTATACCTAGCCAAGGATAATATTTTCCCTGAAAGCGCATTGCTGGAATCGCAACTCGGAAGTAGCCTTCAAGCCATTTTTTGGATCAGCTATTCCCTCTATGCTTCCTACAGTTTTGTGATGGCTGCTGCCTTGTTTTACAGACCTCGCGTATTTAAGTGGATCTTGATCAAGATTTTTTCAATCCGGTTTCTTCAGCGCTGGAAGCACAATGCGCAAGAATATGGAGATCAAATCATCGAGGCCTCCATTCAGCTTTCTGGTAAAAATTATTCCTACTGGCTAAAAATCATTGGAGCCACCATCTTCGTATGGTCCTCCCGCTACCTGATGCTCAATGCCTTGATGGGCGCATTTGTGCCTTTGGATCTATTTGACAACATTATCGTATTTGCACGACAGGTGATCATGTGGATTGTCATGATGATTTCCCCTACACCTGGTAGTAGCGGAACGGCGGAATTTTTCTTTGGCGTATTTTTCGAGCAGTTTTTGGAAAAATACACCTTTGTAACTAGCATCATTTGGAGATTGCTTTCGTACTATCCGTATTTGATTTTGGGGGCAATTTTCCTCCCACGCTGGTTACGCCAGGTATTCTTCAAGAATAAAAAGGAGAAAAAATAAATGTTGTCCGTTCTTACACGATCCCATTTAGAACAAATTACCGGAAGCGAGGGCCAGGGGAAGGATCCCGGCCAACCTATTGCTCAAATCAGCATTGATTCGAGACAGGTCCTCCATCCCGAACAAACGTTATTCGTGGCTCTAAAAGGGGCAAAAGCGGATGGGATTTCCTTCGTGCCCGAATTATTGGAGGTAGGGGTAGCCTATTTTTTGGTGGATGATCAAGCAAGCATTCCTTCCTCTTGGCTTGAAAAGGGGTGTTTTATCCAAGTGAAGGATACGCGAGCCGCACTTCAATCCTTGGCCTCCTACCAAAGGGCTCAATTCACAAAACCCGTGGTCGGCATCACGGGAAGTAATGGCAAAACCATCGTCAAGGAATGGCTTGGGCAAGTGCTCAGCCAACAGTTTGCAGTAGCCAAAAGCCCCAAGAGCTACAACTCACAGGTAGGGGTTCCGCTTTCGATTTTTGGCATACAACCCTACCACCAAGTAGCCATCCTCGAAGCTGGTGTCTCCAAAAAAGGGGACATGGATACATTAGCAGACATGATACGCCCCGATTTGGGAATATTTACCAACATCGGATCTGCGCATGAAGAAGGTTTTGAGGGGATCGCAGCGAAAATTGCCGAGAAGCTCAAGCTTTTTGCAGGCACTAAATTGCTGCTGTATTGCAAGGATCAAGGCCTACTCGCCCAAACAATCGAGCAAGAGGTGCCGGCAGAAAATCGCATTTCCTGGTCCAAAAATCCGGGAGCAGACTTCAGCGTTTCCTGGAAAAGCCAGGATACCAATTCCCGCATTGTGGTCATGAAAAGTGACCTCCAAACGCTCACTTTTCAGGTGCCTTTCACCGATCAAGCCTCCTTGGAAAACGTCACCCACGTGATCCTCGCTGCACTGAGTTTGGGTCAAGAAGTACAGGGTATTCAAGAAGGACTAAGTCACCTGAAGCCCGTGGACATGCGCTTGACGCTCAAGCCCGGTCTCAATGAGTCCCTTCTAATTGACGACACCTACAACAACGACCTGGCGGGACTCCGAGTGGCCCTGGAGTTTTTGAGTCAGCAACGTCCCAAGCGCTCCAAAATCCTCATTATTTCTGACCTTTTGCAGCAAGGACTTCCAGAGAAAGTGTACAAAGAGGCCTCCGAATTGATTCGCTCCTACAACATCGATCAAGTAATCGGTGTGGGCACACAGATTCAACACCTGGAAACCTTCCTTGGAAAAGGAATGCGTACCTTCTCCAGTACAGAGCAGCTCTTGCAAGAACTACAACCGGAGCAGTTTCAAAATGACCTCATCCTCATTACAGGGGCACGAGAATATGCCTTTGAACGGGTAGTCAACCGACTTCAGCAGCGCATCCACGGCACCACCTTGGAGATCAACTTGAATGCCTTGACCCATAATTTTAATTTTTACAAAAGACAACTCGGACCAGCCACTCGAGTCATGGTCATGGTCAAGGCTTTTGCCTATGGAGGTGGAGCCGCTGAAATCGCGAATCACCTGCAGACTTTGGGAGCCGATTATTTGGCCGTCGCCTACACCGATGAGGGAGTGAGCCTCCGCAAACAAGGAATTCAGCTTCCGATTATGGTGCTGAATCCAGTGGAAGAATCCTTCGATTTACTACACCAATACCAGCTCGAGCCTGTGGTGTTTAGCCCAGAGTTTTTTAGGAAACTGGGGATTTTTGCGCAGCATCAAGCCCTACAGCTTTCCATTCATTTGGATCTAGACACCGGCATGAACCGACTTGGGTTTGAGCCAGCGCAACTGGAAGAACTGAAGACCTTAATCCAGCAGTATCCACAACTGCATTTGGCGAGTTTGTATACCCACCTGGTGGGTGCGGACGAGGAAGCACATCATGATTTTTCGTTGCAGCAGCTGCAGCAGTTCATGGACATGAGCGATTCCATCTGTTCCGTCCTATCCTACCGCCCCCTGCGCCATGCACTCAACTCGGCGGGGATTGTGCGGTACCCAGACTACCAGCTCGACCTCGTTCGCTTGGGAATTGGACTGTATGGGGTAGAAGTAACGGGCAAGCACGACCGTTCCCTGAAGGCAGTGAGCACCTTGAAGACCACCATTTCCCAACTCAAATCCCTCGCTCCTGGAGCTACAGTGGGCTATTCTAGAAAGGGGAGCTTGCCCGAAGGGGGTCGAATCGCCACCTTGGCCATTGGCTACGCAGATGGCTACGACCGCAGATTTTCCCAAGGCAAGGGCTATGTGCTCATTCATGGCCAAAAGGCTCCCGTCATCGGCAATGTCTGCATGGACATGGTGATGGTGGACGTGAGCGCTATTCCCGAAGCCAAGGCAGGGGATGAAGCCATCGTCTATGGAGAGCAGATTTCATTGAAGGAGTTGGCCGATCAAATTGGTACCATTCCCTACGAACTCCTCACCAATATCAGTGGGCGCGTCAAGCGGGTGTATTACCTGGATTGAAAACTGCAGATGGCCTTATGGCAGCGATTTTTTCCAACCCAAATCTTGGGAAGTGTAAATGCTTCCTTTTCCGCTAAAAATAAAGGCAACCAAACAGGCAATCCCCAAGTAAATCCCTGCCTCCAGCCCAAACAATTCCATGCCCATCAGCGTGCAAGCCAAAGGGGTATTCGTAGCCCCAGCAAACACCCCTACAAATCCACATCCAGCCAAGAGGGCTAATGGAAGCGGAATGTAGGTGGCCAGCGCATTTCCCAAGGTGGCACCCGTGAAGAAAAGTGGGGTGACCTCTCCTCCTTTAAATCCTGAGCCCAAGGTCAATCCTGTGAGGCCAGTTTTCGCCAAAAAATCATACCAGGGCAGGGGGGTCTCAAAGGCCTCCACAATCCGTGGGATACCCAAGCCCACATAGGTGTAAGCCCCCGTCAAATAAACAATCCCTGCGATTAAAATCCCACCTACCAGCGGGCGAAGCGGGGGATACGAAATCAAATTAAAAATCCTTCCAATCCCATGGCTTGTTTCAATAAAAAGGCGAGCAGCGAGCCCAAAAGCAATCCCTGCTGGAATCATCCAGCCCAAGTTGACCAGCGTGTGGGGAGCAATTTCGGGAATAAGGTAGGCCGTATGTTCAATACCCCAAACCCAATCGCAGACCCAATAGGCGGTAAATGCAGACCAAAAGGCTGGGAAAATGGTGTTTGGATCTATTTTTCGACGAAATAGCCACTCCAGCGAAAAGACCGCTCCTGCCAGAGGCGTGCCAAATACCGAAGCGAAGCCCCCCGCAACCCCGCAGATCAAAAGTATCCTGCCGGTAGCGGCATCCCAAGCGAAGCGTTTCCCCAATTGCGCCGCCAAAGCAGCACCCAGCTGCACTGCGGTACCTTCTCTACCCGCTGAGCCCCCAAAAAGATGGGTGACCAAGGTCCCGAATAATACAAAAGGTGCCATCCGTAAGGAGAGGGTCGGTTGGGGGGTATAGATCCCCTCCAAGATCAGATTGTTGCCTCTTTCTACGCCAGACCCGTAGCGGTGGTAGCCGTACCCAATCCCAAATCCGGCTAGGGGAAGCAATGCCAAAAGCCAAAGGTGGGCATCACGAGTCTCGCTTACCCAATCTAAGGAAAGCAAAAAAAGGGCGGAGGCAGAACCTGAGAGGAGTCCAACGCATGCGCCAATTGCTACCCAAAAAAGAACGTATTTCAGCAAGATAATCCGAGTTAAAGATCCCTTTAACTACAAAGAAAAGGGGATTTGGTAAAATTTAAGGGTTAAGTAACATATTTGTTGGACATATCTCACCCGCTAGGCAACCAATTGCAGCGCAAATCAGTTATCCACAAAAAGGCGTTCATGAAAAATGTTTTGATTACGGGAGGCTCAGGACTGGTGGGGAAGCAACTTACCTCCTTGTTGGAAAGCAAAGGCTATACGGTGGCTTGGCTTAGCAGAAAACCGCAGCAGCGAACCTATTTTCTATGGGACGTAGATAAACAGGAACTCGATCCGCAAGCCCTAGAATGGGCAGATGCAGTGGTGCATTTGGCTGGTGAGGGGGTAGCAGAAAAGCGCTGGACGGCCGAACGAAAGCAGGCCATCCTTCGCTCACGCACAGAAAGTACCGCCTTATTACACAGAGCCATCGAGCAGGCAACTCAAAAGCCGAGTACCTTTATTTCTGCCTCAGCAGTGGGCTATTATGGATTTGATACAGGAGCTGCTCTTGTGGACGAGAGCAGTTCTTCGGGTACCGATTTTTTGGCAGAAGTCGTGCTGGACTGGGAAAAAGAGGTGAAAAAAATAGAAGCCTTACCACTTCGATGTGTCATTCTCCGGATCGGCATCGTCTTGGATGCGCAGGGAGGAGCCTTAGCCGAAATGCTCAAGCCGCCGGTGGCTGCACCTTTGGGTTCGGGCGCCCAGTGGATGAGTTGGATCCATGTGGAAGACTTGGTGCGCCTATTTGTTTTTGCACTTGAAAAAACCACGCTTCAGGGCATTTACAATGCCGTGGGGCCTAATCCAGCCACCAACCAGCAACTGACCAAAGAAGCCGCGGCGGCCAAGGGCAAACCCTATGTGGGAATTGGGGTGCCAGGTTTTGCACTGAAGTTGGTGTTGGGAGAAATGGCCGCAATGGTCTTGGGAGGCAATCGGGTTTCTAGCCAAAAGATCCAAAAAGCAGGTTTTGAATTTGAGTTTCCAGAGTTGAAACAGGCGTTAAAAAATTTATTTTTTAACGATTAAGATGCTTTTCAACTAATCAGCTTAGAATTTTTTCTCAAAATCAAATAAAGAATAGGGCCAATTAACTGAACAAACACCAAGATAATTATCCAAATCAATTTCATATTCTCCGTCTTAAATTTCGAACGAATTACATCGATCAAGCAATAAAGCCAAAGGACAAAATAGGATAATGGTAGAATAAAGAAAAGAAGTAAAATAATAAAAGAACCTCCTCCGACATTTTGAAGAAAAATTAAAGTCATTTTTAAGTCATTAAAGTGAATCAGATTTGAAGTTAAAAATTTAATCAAGTTTCTCTTTCAAAAGAATAAAATAGGAAACAATTCTGGTTTTCATATTTGAATTATCTTTTTAACATTATGATTAAAAAAGCGTTGGGGATTTCTATAAATGGATTTTCTAAGGGTGTACCTTGGAAAGAAAAACTTTCAAATTACCAGTTTTATATAAAGTCATTCTTCATTTAATTTTACCATCGGTCCAAAATCGTTTGAATTACATTTAGGATTCAAGACTTTAGTTACCGATTACCATTTACAATATGAAACAACTCAACTTTACCATTCTGCTTGTTTGCCTTTCAGTCTTTGCTTTCGGACAAGACCTAAGCTACTACCTCCCCAAAGGCTATACCTACAATTCCAAAGTTCCTACCCCCAAGCAGGTGCTGGGCTATGAAGTAGGCGAATGGCATGTGACCCACGACCAACTGGTCATGTACATGAAGGCCGTAGCTGCCGCTTCAGATCGAGTTAAATTTGAGGAAACAGGACGCTCCTACGAGAAGCGCCCACAAACCCTATTGACCATCAGTGCTCCTGCCAACCTGGCCAAACTGGACCAAATCAAAGCAGATAGAGCCAAACTTCGGGATCCTGCCGCCACAGTAAACATTGCCAACATGCCCGTGGTCCTTTTTATGGGTTATTCCGTCCATGGAAATGAACCGAGTGGAGCCAATGCAGCCCTCCTTGCAGCCTACCACTTTGCTGCCGCCAATGAAATCGAAGCAGACCTCAAAGACATGGTTCTTCTATTGGATCCGGCCATCAACCCGGATGGACTCAACCGTTTTGCTTCTTGGGTCAACTCCCACAAGGCATACAATATGAACGGCGACCCGGCACAGCGCGAACTGAATGAGGCCTGGCCTCGAGGACGTACCAACCACTATTGGTTTGACCTCAACCGCGACTGGCTGCCTGTGCAGCATCCTGAATCCAGAAATCGAGTGCGTGTATTCCAAAACTGGCTTCCCAACGTGCACTTGGATTTCCACGAGATGGGCTCCAACAGCACCTTCTTTTTTCAACCTGGTGTCCCTTCCCGTGTCCATCCTTTGACCCCCAAGAAAAACTTCGAGCTGACCGAGAAGATCGGCACCTACCATGCCAAGGCCTTGGACCAAATCGGTTCGCTGTACTACAACCAGGAAAATTACGACGACTTCTACTACGGCAAGGGATCCACCTATCCGGATGTACAAGGATCCGTCGGCATCTTGTTTGAACAAGCAAGTTCCAGAGGACACCTTCAAGAAACGGACAATGGCATGCTCAGCTTTCCGTTTACAATCCGCAACCAATTTACCGCCAACCTATCCTCCTACCAGGCCACCAAAGAAATGCGCGTGGAGCTCAACCAATGGATGAAGGATTTCTACACGGACATCAAAAAAGAAACCGATGCGGACATCAACAAGGCCTATATTTTTGGTGCCGCCGAGGAAGATGCACGGAGCTATCATTTGGCGGACTTGATTCTACAGCATGACATCAAGCTCTTTTCCCTCAAAGAAGACTTGGTCATCAACGGCAAGCAGTTTAAAAAAGGAAATTCCTACATCGTGCCGGCCGACCAGCCGCAATACCGCTTGATCAAGGCCATGTTTGAAACGCGCACTACCTTCCAAGACAGCTTGTTTTACGACATTTCGGCATGGACCTACCCCATGGCTTTTGGAGTAGACTTTATGGCGTTGAATAGCCGCATCGTCAACCTAGCCAATGTCAGCCCTGTGGATAAGTCCAGTTTTGCACAAGCCCCAGGTAAGGTGATTGGCACTGCCGGTGCCTACCAATATGCGATGGAGTGGAGTGATTACTATGCGCCCAAGGCAGCTTACCAATTGTTGAAGGCTGGACTTTTGGTGCGCGTAGCCACCAAAGAATTCTCCACAGCAGCGGGCAAAATCTTCGGAAGGGGAACCCTCCTGATTGACAAAGGGGAAAGCGGCCTAGATGCGCAGGCATTTTTCAGCAAACTGGAGGAAGTTGCCCGATTTGCACATGTGGATATCCATGCGTTGACTACCGGGTACACGCAGGGAGCGAACCTAGGTTCTACCTTTATGCTTCCCTTGAAGACTCCTACCATCGCTCTTTTAGTCGATGGCGGTGTGGATAGTGGGGAAGCTGGCGAGATCTGGCACTTGCTCGATCAGCGCATGCAAATGCCTGTGACCTTGCTGCCTTTGGAATCCGTAAGCGGTACCAACTTGGATCGCTATTCGGTCATCTTGATGGCGGATGGTAGCTACGGGCAACTGGGACAGTCGGGTGCTGCGGCCCTTAAAACTTGGGTGAGCAAAGGCAATACCTTGGTGGCCAAAGGAGGCGCACTTCGTTGGTTGGCCCAAAATGAAATCGGCAATTTCACCTTCCGGAAGGTGGATAACGCCGAAAAAGGCTTGCAGAAAAACTATGCAGATTTTGAGAATGCTACTGGAGCCAAGCAAACCTTCGGAGCAATCTTCAAATCTACCTTGGACACCAGCCATCCGATCGGCTATGGCTATGTGAGCAAAGACCTTTTCACCTTTAGAAATGATAATTTCTTCCTAGAGCCCTCCACCAATCCCTACGCCAATCCACTAGTTTACACTAAAGATCCTTTGGCATCGGGCTACTTGCATCCAAGCAATCTGCCTGGAGTACAGGAGAGCGCAGTGATCCGTGTTGCTGGCCAAGGACGGGGTAGAATTGTAGGATTTGCAGACAATCCTAACTTCCGTGCCTTCTGGTTTGGTACCAATAAGTTGTTTATGAATTCCATCTTCTTTGGTCAAGTAATTGACGGAGGAACTGCCCGTTAAACTTCTACTCCCAGCCCAACGCTGGGAGTTTTTTCTTCCCTTTGCTACACGCCTTTGATTTTATGAAAAAAGTAACTCTTTTTCTTTTCGCTTTCCTGATGGTCGGTACTGCTCTTTTCGCTCAAGAAATGAGTTTTGAATCCTACAATCCACCATCCACGCTCAAGGTGCCTCAGCATCCGGTCACGCGGGCAAAATTTCCCTTTATCGACATCCACAGCCATCAAGGCGGCGTCAACAAATCCAAGATCGAGCAACTTCGGGGAGAAATGGACGAGCTGAATATGGGGATCATGATCAACCTGAGCGGTCGAGGCTATGGACAGGGCAATAGCAATGCCCAGCAGCAATACATCAAGAGCATGATGCAGGAATTTAAAACCCATGCTCCAGGACGATTCATGGTATTTACCAACTTGAATTTTAACGGTTTTGGCACACCAGAATGGACCGCATTGGCAGTGAAGGAATTGGAGGAAGACGTGGCTGCAGGAGCAGTGGGCTTGAAGATTTACAAGAGTTTGGGCTTGAACTCCAAGGACAATAGCGGAAAGCGAATTCCCGTGGACCATCCCGATTTGGATCCAGTTTGGGCTAAGGCTGGGGAACTTGGGATTCCTGTATTGATCCATGCTGCGGATCCTGCTCAATTTTGGCAAGCGATGGACTCTACGAACGAACGCTGGCTAGAGCTCAAACTTCATCCGAATCGTCGCCGATCTGCTACCGACCCAGCGCCTTTTGAGCAAATCATCGCAGAGCAGCACAGGGTATTTGCGAAGCATCCCAAGACCACCTTTATCAATGCCCACATGGGTTGGATGGCCAACGACTTGGATGCCGCAGGGGCACACTTAGATCGCTATCCGAATGTCAACTACGAGATCGGTGCCATCATCGCAGAGCTTGGAAGACAGCCCCGACGGGCCAAGGAATTTTTCACCAAGTACCAGGACCGCATCCTATTTGGAAAAGACGCCTACAACCAAGAAGAGTTTTATACCTATTTCCGCGTACTGGAAACCGAGGACGAGTATTTCCCTTACTACAAAAAATACCATGCCTTTTGGAGCATGTATGGGTTAGGACTTTCAGACGAAGTCTTGAAAAAAGTGTACTACAAAAACGCACTTCGCATCGTGCCGGGGTTGGATAAGACGCTTTTTCCGGATTAGGAACCACATAGACACATAGATTGGAGATGCCTGCCAACTCTATAAACTAGCTTTCTCCACTTCGCCATTCTGCACTCAGCGTTGGACATTCGACATTATTTTTTTGGAAGCATCCTGTTTTCTGCCTGCGGAAGACAATATCTAAGAATCAAGAGGCTTTTAACCACATAGACACATAGAAAAGATCCTATGTGTCTATGTGGTTTTTTTTACTTCTGTTGCAATCAATCCTAATTAATTGTAGCCTACGGTAGGTAAGTAAGTTCCTTATCGAGCAGAAGAATAGTCATAATTCGAATCCCTACTTTGTACTTAGTACCTAGTACTTCGTACTTTTTACCAAATAGTCGCCTCTCCTCCAAACAGTCTATAGCT
>JBJOOF010000140.1:0-22822 GCA_046051425.1 Bacteroidota bacterium | reverse complement strand
CCCTGGATAGAATTCCAACTTAGGTGGATCAAATTCTTTCTGAGCAGGTTCTGAAATAATCTCCGCAGCTGGAATTGAAAGAAAAAATGGGGCCACTGGAAAACTAAGCGGTCCTAAGGCTTTGGGCTGGGGTAATGAAGGTGCTTTTTCTAAACTTCGTAGCTTCTTTGGCAAGCGAATCTCTCGGTCCTTTTGAATGATAAACTCCTGATCTTGAACACTTCCCTTCTGGGTAGTTTGAGATTGAAGGGTGGATATGCTTGCACAAAACAGCCCAAGAAAAGTAAGTAGTTTGACTATCCTTTGCATGATCTAGTTGAGGCTTTTAAGGGTAGATGCAGCTTTTTCCTTCACCGTTGCATCCGTAGATTGATCTAGGATGGATTGAAGGGTAGCTTTGGCCTGAAAAATTTCTCCAAGTTGAATGTAGTTATCTGCAAGCAATAAAAACATGCTTCCATACCAATAGTCGTAAGCTGAGAAGCCTTCGGAGTAATCAAAAATAAGTTCATTGGAACCCACAAAATCCCCCTTTTCCTGAAAGCGAAGGGCTAATAGAAGCAATGCCTCTGCAGCTTCCACAGTGGTGTATTCTTGAAGCAACAATCCAAAACTGTCTTCAGCTTCTGAATTTTGATTGAGGGCTCGTTGTGATTTTCCCTTTATCAAAAGCGCTTTAGGGGTAGTGCCTGGCAGGATATCACCTAGGGCAATCAATTTTTCAGCAGCACCAATTGCCTGACTGTAATTTTCCAATCCAAAATGAGCATCTAGGATTCCCTGCAACACTTCTGCTTCTTCTACCTGAGTTCTTGTTTGTTGCGCAATAGGTTCCAAATAGCGCAAGGCCTCTGCGAAGTTTTTGGCATCTAACTCAATTTTTCCTAGTTGCTGGAACGCTTTGATTCGATAGGGTGAAGGAGGTTGCTGTTCCAATAGCTTAAATACATCTCTAGCTTTTACTATCTCTCCAACTTGCATGTAGGAATCTCCAGCGAAATAGAGCGCTTCACTTTTTTGTCCTGATTCAGGGTAAGCACGCAAGTAATTTTCCAAAGCTTTTGCTGCTTGCGCATATTTCTGATCGAGATACAGGTTTTTGGCTGCTTCATACTCCAGGGTTTGAACCGAGCCTGCATCAGGATTTGCCTTCTTAAAGGATTCCAAGTATTCACCAAATTCCTCTGACTTTTCTTGTACAGCCAAAGTCTCCTGAAGCCCCTTCAGGGCCGTTTCTGAGTTTTCTGCCAAAGGGTGATCTTCAAGAATCGATTTGTAGTCTGCGATAGTTTGGCTGTAACGCTGAAGCGAATAATTCGCTACGGCCCTTCCTTCCAAGGCATAAGGCAAAAATGGAGAATTTGACCTTGTATTGATTAATTCTGAAAAGGCGGTAATCGCTTCCTCATACTTGAGTTCTTCGAGATAGATTTGCCCCTTTTGGTAAAACGCATCTTCTATAAAAACACTTGTCGGGAAATCCGAAATCAACAAATTGAGCTGCTCAATTGCTTGTTGATTCTTCCCTTGGAAGTTGGTCACCACTGCCAGTTGCAAATGCGCATAATCTTGTCCCGCATTTTTTTCTTCAATCGCTTGTCGAAAGGTGTCTTCCGCTTTGGAAAACTTCTTTTGTACAAAATAACAATCCCCCAAACGAAGTAAGGCGTCTTGATAGGCAGGATCTCGTTTGTTTCGCTGTGAAGTACGATAAGCTTCAAATTGTGCTTCAGCTAACTCATACTCTTGGGTATTAAAGTAGGCGTATCCTAAACCATAGCTAGCCTTCAATGCATATTCAGAGGTGGGTGAAATTTGCTTCACCGCATTTTGGTAGGCAGGAATCGCCTTTCCTAAATCCTCCTGTGCGCTATAGATCTCCCCTTTCCAAAAATAGGTTTCTCCTACTAGATTTTTATCAATCTGAAAAGTCTGAGATTTGGACAAAAACTCAAGAGCCTGGTCAAGTTTCTGATCGCGGAAATAAATAATCGCCTGGTAAAAGGCCACTTTTTGATACGCCTCTTGAATACGAGGAGATTTACTTTTTAACTTATCCAATTGGTCCAAAACGCGCAAATAGTCGGATGAATTCAGTAACGCATCAGACAATAAAGATTCGACCTCTCTTACCCTTTTCCCTTGAGGATAGTTAGTCAAATACTCATCTAAACTGTTAACAGCTAATTGGAAATTTCCGCGCTGCAAATTGATCTTGGCCAAATTAAACAAGGCTTCTTCCTGTATACCCAAATCAACCGAACTTGCGGCGGCCACTTGAAAACTAGTCAGTGCAAATGGAAAATTACCCTGCAGCACATAAGCATGTCCTAAATAGTAACTAGCTGCCTGGGCCACATCCGGTTCTCCCAAAGCTGCTAATTTGAGGTATTGACTTGCTTTGGGATAAGTTTTGGTTTCAAAAAATGAAATCCCAGCCTTGTAGTTTTCTTTAGTGGACAGCTCGCCATTTTGAAAGGAACTAAATGCATCGTATTGCTGAGAAGCGTTTGTAAAGTCCTTGGAAGCATAATAGGCCTCCGCCAAGTACAAATGAATGCTTTCCTTTTGCTCTAAAGGTGTTTGTGAGGCAAGCAATGGCGCTGCATAGGCGATCGCATCTCCATACTTACCTTCTTGGTAATAGAGCGAAGTCAATAGAAAAGGGACCTTAGAGGCGTAAAAAGGGCTTTTCGAGGCAAGCTGCAGTTCTTGAATGGCCTGCTGGTTATTTCCCTCTTTCATCGCAATAAAGCCGCTGTAATACAAGGCATCGGCCGCTACTGGGAGGCTTCCATTTTTTACTTGATCCAAATAAATTGCAGCCTTGTCAAATTCTTTTTGCTGAAAGTAGCTGTATCCCAATTTAAAGGTGACATCGGCTCGTAATTCTCGATTGACTAATCCGAGAGGTGCTAAAACATAGCCAGCTATGGCTTCAGAATATCTTTTTTTATAGAAGTAATAATCACCTAATGCAATTGCTGCATGGGCTACACTAGGTTCACCAGCATAATCTTGAATAAACTGCTTCACCAATCCTAACCCATCAGGTCGTCCCATCTGCAATGCAGCAAGCGCTTGTTGCAGGGCTGCTTGCTTTTTTTGAGAACCGGTAAGATCTGTAGCTAAAAGATGGGTATTGTCGTATAAGCTTGCAGCAAAGGCCTGCTGATCATATAAAATAGCAGCACGGTATAGTACTGGCTGGGGACTAGTTTGGTAAAGCGAAGATTGTGAAAAGGACTCCAAAGTGAAGCCCAGTCCTGCAAGCAGAACCAAATAGTATTTCATGGCAAATAGCTTAATCAGTGCAAAATTTTGTAGACCAGTTCCCGAAGGATTTCACCTTCGGTCATACTTCCAGAATCTACCCCTTTAAAACGAAGGTCTGCCTCTTTTAGGTATCCAAATACATCAATTACCTTGCCTAACTTGTAATTTTTTGAAGCCAATACGTATTCTTTGAGGCCATAAGGGTTCACTCCTATCGCCGCTGCAAGTTGACTTTCCGGCAAGGACCCTGCACGATGAAGCAAAGCAATCCGAGAAAAGTAGGAAAACAACAAGGAGAAAATCGGAATGATAGGATGGTTTTTAGGATTTTGGATAAAATAATGCACAATAAGATTCGCCTTGTTTACATCTCTAAATCCAATCGCTTTGGTCAACTCGAAATTGTTATATTCCTTGTGAATCCCAATGTACTTGGAAATATGATCTACGTTAAAGCGGGTAGACTCAGGGAAATTGATCAACATTTTTCCCACCTCATTGGTCATTACCTCAAGGTTATTGCCTATGGAATCAGCCAAAAGTTGTCCAGCTTTGGTATCTATTTGATGCCCTAATTCCTTGAAATAGGATTCAATCCACTCATTTAATTTCCAATCCTTGATTTTTTCCGCTTCAACGAAGACTGCCTTTTTCTCAATTTCCTTCTTCAAACTACTTCGCCCATCTAATTTTTTATGCTTGTACGCAAAAACCAAAATCGTACTGGGTAGCGGATTGCTGAGGTAGCTTATCAATAATTTTTGAGCATCTTCTTTTCCCAAGTCAGGAATATTCTGCGCCTCTTTGACCAAGACCAGCTGCCTTTCGGCCATCATGGGAAATTTACGTGCATGGGAAAGAATGGTACTTACGGAAGCTTCTTTTCCATACAATACCAACTGATTAAATCCACGTTCGAACTCGGGAATGGCATTCTTTTCAATGTAGTCACTTACCAAGTCAATAAAATAGGGTTCCTCTCCCTGCAAAAAGTAAATGGGAGCAAACTTCTGCGCTTTTAAATCTTTTAAAACTACTTCAGGAAGGAGGGCCATAAGGGAAACTTCTCGTGCTCCTAAAGATAATAGATGCCAATCGAATGGTGAGAATTTCGGAGCAAATAAACTTTAATCGAAGATTCTGGGTTTATTTTGCAAGCCAATAGAGATGCTATGAATTTTGAAAAAGGGGTAGCCCATTACAAAGAAGGAAATTTTGAAGCCGCATTAACCATCTTTCATGAACTGATCCTTCAGGAGCGTGAAAATCCTACTTTTTACCTCTACCGTGGACGAATTTTAACTCGTCTTGGAAAAGGGTTGGATGCATTGGCTGATTTTGATGTTTTGATCCAACTCGAACCCTACAATACGGATTACATCAGTGATCGGGCAGTGGTCTTGCATCTTTTGGGGAGAAATGAAGAGGCTATCGAAGAACTAGACCGTGCTGCCAATTTGGACCCAAACAATCCCTACCGCTACAGTAGCAGAGCTTACCTAAAAGATCGAATCGGTGATTTGGCAGGTGCCATTGCTGATTATGAAAAAGCCATCGAATTAGACCCTGAAGATGCAGTGGCTTACAATAATCTGGGATTGGTAGAAGAAAAAATGGGGCGTAAAGAAAAAGCGCTACAAAACTTTTCGAAAGCAGATGCTTTGTCAGGATATCCCCCAAAAAAGGAGCCGGAACAGGTTCAGGCAAGTGGCTCCACTTCACCAGAAAAGAGGGAAGAGATAACGACTCCACAATCCACAAAAGCGCCTAAATTGACTGCTAGTCATTTTATTTCTGTGGTTAAAGGAATTTTTACAGAAGGTGCTACTCGTAAAGATTTTTTAACTTTTCTAACCGGAATTTTCGTAAAAAAGGGATCTAAAAACTCTTAATTACCCAAAGCGGTTTGGTGATAAAATAGGACATTTTGCGAGAAAGATTCTTTGAAAAAAGTTGATCGAAAAAGTCTTTCTTTTTGCTTAGGGTAACCAGCATATCTCCTTTGGCCAATTGCAGGTAATTTTCGAGTCCTAGGGCAATATCATCTCGAAAGGATTTCAAGACATAATTGACCAATTCGTACTTGACAAAGGGTTGAAGTTCTTCCAACATGTTCTTATGCAAAGCCTTATCTATAACTCGATTCCGTGAAGACACGTGAACTATGTCGATTTCCGAATTGAAAAAAGAGGAAAACTCCACCACTTTTTGAATCGCTAACTTGTCCTCTTCTACGTAATCCGAAGCATAAACCAATTTTCGAGGACGCTTGAAAAACACTTTGCGAGGAACTACTAAAATATCGCGATCAGATTGCAACACCAAGCGACTAGAGCGACTTCCAAAAACCTGTTCTTTGAAATCATTCATTCCCTCAGTACCTACCACTATTAGATTCGCATTGATTTTCTGTGAAAATTCAATGGTCTTTTGCACGATTGGACCCTCTGAAACCATCACCTCACAACTATTTAGGCCATTGGGAAGACTTTCTTGAAGAACAGCTGCTTGCAAGCTTTCTAACTTATTCTTAACAAACTCTTCCTGGTAGGTTCCATTTAAGTCCAAGGGAGCCAATTTTTGATAGTCCTGCTTATTTAGGACATGAAATACGATTAATTTGGCCTGATACTTTTCCCCAATTTTTGAGGCATACTCCAGTGCATTCAACGCACAATCTGAAAAGTCAATCGGACATAAGATGGTGAATGGGGATGCCATAGCGGATAGTTAGTAACCTCTGGTACGATTTACAAGATTTAGCAATGGAAGACTAGCAATTAAGCGTTTATAATTTTCAATAATTTGAGGAGCGGCAGCTTTTGGATTTGTTACCGATGCAATATGAGGAGTCAATTGGATTCGGTTTTCCTCCCAAAATGGATGATGCAATGGCAAAGGCTCTACTTGATATACATCTAGAAGTGCCCCAGAAAGCATTCCTTCATTTAAAGCAGTCAATAAATCTCCTTCATTTAAGTGCTTCCCTCTCGCTACATTGATTAAATAGGTGCCTTTTGTACACTTTTTGAAAAGCGAAAGATTTAAAATCCCCTCGGTTTCAGGGGTAAGTGGAAGCAAACAAACCAGAACATTTACCTGTGAGAGGAATACTTCCAGTTGATTTTTTTGAAAGTAAGGATAGCGGAAATCTTTTTTTTCTGAAAAGCCAAAACCAACCACCTCAAATCCTAATCCATCCAACTTGGTCAATACATCTCCTCCCAATGCCCCTACTCCCATCACTCCTACTTTGACAGGTATTTCAGGATTAGTCATATCCCAAACCTTGTCCTGTTGGTCATGGTAGTAACGAAGGAACTGCCTATGATAGTTCAATACACCCATGATTACATAATTGGTCATGGACCAGGTAAGTTTCTCGTCGACAATCCGAACTATCGGAAGTTTATCACCAACAGCAGGATCTGAAAGAATATGGTCAACTCCTGCCCCCAAAGAGCTAATTAATTTAAGATTAGGAAAGGTTTTGAGGTATCCAGGAGGATGCTGCCAAAGCAAAGCCATCACCACAGCTTCTGGTCGATCAATTTCTGGATAAACTTGAATATCAATTTCAGGCTGGTGGTAGCGAAGTGCCTCAATCCAAACTTTAGGATCCCTTCCAGGGCTAATAATTGCGATGCTCATGAATTCGTGGCTTAGTTACACCTAATTTAGACCTTTCAAACAGGGCAAAAAATTCATTCATCAAATTCCTCTGCCTTTTTTAAGAAAAAAGAGAATATTCTAAGAACTTGCAGGTTCAAAATAGGACTAGAGCAAATGGTCCTGGCAAGTAATCAAAACACCTTCATTTACCATCTTCGGATATGACGAAAAAAATCAACCTCCTGATTCTGGCTATTCTCTTATTTAGCATTGAGAGCATTGCCCAACAAATTCAAATGCCACAGGCGAGCCCTAGTTCAAAAATTATTCAAAAAGTGGGCCTCACAGATGTTACTGTAGATTTTAGCAGACCAAGTACCAAGGGTAGAAAAATCTTTGGTGAATTAGTCCCTTTCGGTGAAGTATGGAGAACTGGTGCCAATGGGGCAACCATCCTTAATTTCTCTACAGAAGTAAGCATCAGCGGTACCAAGGTTCCTGCAGGTTCCTATGCACTTTACTCGATCCCTGGCAAAACCTCTTGGACCATGATCCTTAGTAAAAACACGAAGCTTTGGGGAGCTATTGGCTACGATTCCAAGGACGACATTCTTCGTTTCAGTGCAACACCAGAAAAAACAAGTAGAATGTACGATTCTTTTGAAATTAGCTTTGCCAAGCTAACCGATTCTAGCGCTGACCTTTCCATCAAATGGGAACAAACCCGCGTAGAATTTACCATTCAAACCGAAGTAGATCCCATTGTGATGGGAGATATCAAGAAGCAGGTAATCGATGCACAAAGCACCAACCCAGCCTTGCTCTACCAAGCTGCAAACTATTATTTCACCAGCAATAAGGACCTTAACCAAGCCTATACCTGGATTAAGCAGTCCACAAGCTCTGATCCGAAATACTGGACCTTGCACCTACAGGCAAAAATTGAATTGAGCCTGGGTAAAAAGACTGAAGCATTGGAGTCTGCCACCAAGTCAAAGAAACTAGCCGAAGAAGGTAAAAATTTAGATTATGTGGGTCTCAATGACCGGTTGATCAAATCAATCAAGTAAACAAAAAAGAAGCCTTCGAAAATTCGAAGGCTTCTTTTTTTGATCAAAACTGAGTTTTTCTTCAGTTTCTATTTTTTAATAGAGCTGCCCCCTACCAATAGCTGAAGCACCAAGCCAAATAAAACTACTGCCAAACAGCCAATGGCATTGTACCAAAGAAAACCAATGTCCCAATGCATTCCAAAAAGCCCTTTGCCATTAAAAAAATGGACCACCAAAATCAAGGCCTGTGATAGCAAAGCGGCAAGGAAAACGGCTTGACCCTTGATCCATTTGATAAAGAATCCCACCACAAATATTCCCAAGATCGTTCCGTAAAATAAAGATCCCAGAAGGTTCACCGCTTGGATTAAGTTCTCAAATAAGGAGGCATAAGTAGCAAAGAGAATAGCACCCAAGCCCCAGAAGGCAGTGAATAATTTGGAAGAGTTTACATAATGCGCATCACTGGCTTCCTTACGGATCGATCGCTTGTATAAATCCACCGTAGTCGTACTCCCCAAGGCATTCAGCTCAGAAGAAGAAGAGGACATAGCCGCAGCAAAAATGGCTGCAAACAATAAGCCTACCACACCTGTAGGTAAATAATCCATCACAAAACGCATAAAGACATAGTCCGTATCCCGTGTTTCTGCCTCTGGGTCATGGGTAACTAGCAAAGCCTTTACTTCTTCTCGAATTTCCTTTTGCTCAGATTTCAAATCTTTTAAGGTATTGGTCAACTCTTCCGTGGTTTCAGTTTTCTCCTGATCGATTGAAGACAAGAGTTGCGTGTATACCTGCTTCGAAGAATCAAAATTGGCTTGGTAGGATTGCTCCAAACGAGCAAAGTCCGATGCATGCTCACTTTGACGAAGAGTCTCGGTTTGTACCTGATTGAAATGTACAGGAGGTGTAATGAATTGGTAAAACACAAAAACCAAAACCCCGATAAATAGAATCAAGAACTGCATCGGGATCTTCAAAAATCCATTCATCAGCAATCCCATACGGCTTTGGGTCAAGGTTTGTCCGGAGAGGTAGCGTTGAACCTGGCTCTGATCTGTACCGAAGTAACTCAAAAACAAAAATACGGCTGCAGTCATTCCAGACCAGAAAGAATAGCGGTCGGCTAAGTCAAACTCAAAGTTGACCACGTTCAGCTTTTCCATCTTTCCCGCCACTTGCAGTGCTTCCTTCATGGAAATGGGAAGCAATTGGATGACCATGATTCCAGCCAAAACCATTCCTCCCATCATCACAGCCATTTGTTGCTTTTGGGTAATCGAAACGGCCTCTGTTCCCCCTGAAACGGTATATGCAATGACCAAGACACCTATGAAAATATTGGTGAGGGTCAAGTTCCAGCCAAGCAAGGTGGAAAGTATGATCGCAGGTGCATAGATGGTAATCCCCGCAGCCAAACCTCGTTGCACAATAAACAGCAAGGCAGTTAAGGTCCTCGTTTTTAAGTCAAAGCGGTTTTCTAGGTACTCGTAAGCGGTAAACACCTTCAACTTGTAGTAGATGGGCACGAAGGCAATCGAGATGATAATCATCGCTAATGGCAAGCCAAAATAAAACTGGATAAAGCGCATCCCATCCTCATAAGCCTGACCTGGGGTACTTAAAAAAGTGATCGCAGAGGCTTGGGTGGCCATTATGGATAGCCCAATGGTCCACCAATTGTCTTTATTGCCTTTGAGGTAGGTTTCCAAACTTTTTTTACCTCGAGTCTTGTACATCCCGTAGACGGAAATGGACACCAAGGTCAAGAAAAGCACTACCCAATCTAGAGTACTCATGAATACGCAAGGGTTAAGGCGTACATTAAGGAAATTTGAATGACCAAACTGATCATCAAACCGAGGTAAATTCTAGTCCAGGGAATTTGTTTTTCTTCCATGTTATTGCTCAATCAAGTTGATGAATAATTTGATCGCTCCAGGTACCCCAGCAGGCAATTGCCTAAAAAAGGAAATTCCTGTATACACATAGGTTCCAGTTCCAAATTGCGTAGTAATCAAAGCACCGTTGTTTGCTGCTTCTCCGGGATCCTGAAGGGTAAGCGGACTTTGGTAGCGTTCGTCCACTTTGGAAGCAAAATAAAGTCCGCGTTCCTGAACCCATCCCTCAAAATCCCTCTCTTCCATTCGATTGGGTGTACGAAGCAGGCTATGCCCCCAATCTGCTTGTACTGGAGAGTCTTCTACAGTCACTCGATCACGTCCAATGACAAACGGGTAAGGGCCTAAAATAGGAGTCACCAATGGGCTACTTGTATTGTACTGAACGATTAAATTGCCTCCAGCTTTCACATAATCCAACAAGATCTGCTGCTTACTTGCTAAAAACTCTTCGGTATTGTAAGCACGAATCCCTACCACTATCGCCTGAAACACTTTCAATTGATCTACTTCCAAATTTTCTTCCCCAAGGAAACTTAGTGAATAGCCCAAGGAAGACAAGACATCTGAAACTTCATCCCCAGCACCTTCTAGAAAGCCTATTTTTCCACCGGAAACTTTCCAATCCTCTTGAATCAGTTGAATATGTGCAGGACTGAAATAGGTCAAATTGGGAATATGGGGATAGGATATCTGGTGGATCACTTGGTCAAATACTTGGCCTGATGTACTCTTAAACCTTGCCGTAAGTTCCTGCTTTCCGCTTAGTCCTCGAAGGAAAGTCACGGTATAGGTTCTTTTTTTCAAGGAGGGAAAATCTTCAACCCCTACCACTTTGAATTGATTGTCGTTTAATCCTTCAAATTCTAGCTCCCCATCAAGCAATTGATTTCTAAAGTTGACCGTTACTGTTACCGTGGGATCTGCCCCTTCGACAAGGAAGACCAATTCTTTAGAAAGAGAAAGATCTACCTCAGGTACGATGGTAAAGGGTTGATTCACCTCTCCATCAATGGGATCATTGAATTTGTAAACCAAGGGTACTGCTACCTTAAATTTATGTCCACCCAAAGCAAAACTTAAGTCTCCTCCAACTTTTTCTTTGAAAGGAAGCCCAATATCACCTTGGCTTTTGATCGAAAAAAGTGCTCCATCCAAGGGTTCTTTTAGCCAATACGGCTGCGAATAGCCTTCATTACCTGCAAGTTCAAGAGAAATAGGAAGCTTGGTGTCTTCATCCCCTTTGGTATCCTTGCTCGGGTAGTAGGTATCCTTAAGCTGGAAGGAAATCTCAGAAATTGGAACTTGCGAAGGATTGACAAGAAGTAGTTGAGCTGCTATTTTTTCACCAGGATAACCCAATTCTTGGTTCGCAACAAATTCCATCCCCAATCCCAGACAAGAAAAAATAAGTTGATCCAGCTTGGCTAGCTTACTCGCAATCCAAGGACTACTTGAATCTAATTTCAGCATGGCCGAACGGATAGCCAGTAATGCAGGAAGGTTTTTTGGAGTTTCAACTAGATTGAAATTTGCCAACAGTTGATCCAATTGGGATTGAATAGCTAAACCATCCTTGACAGATGACCAGCGGCTTTCCACGCCATCAAATGGAGAATTCACATAGGGTTCTCCCCCTACTTGCTCCAAAAAGTCCTTGGCCTTTCCGGTACCAGCCGTAGATCCAAAGCCCTGTGATTTGTGCATGGTTCGGCTGTCGGCTGCAAACTCATGGTAGGATTTACCCAGCAAGGAATTGTAGCCCCCTACTTCCATAGCATAGTAGCGCTTTCCCGCTTCAGGCTCAAACTCACCTCTGAAATTGTAGGCATTGAAAAAGATCCGTTTTGCCTTCCAAGGCTTCACAACAGTTAGTTGTTCTGGAAATGCCTTAGGATCACCTGAAAGTGCAAACGCTTCCTCAGCTAAGATTGCCGAGGTAGTATGATGTCCATGGGTAATTCCTGGAGTGGTATTGAATCGGGTGATGATGATATCCGGTTGGAAACTTCGTATCGCCCAAACCACATCAGCCAAGACCTTTTCTTTATCCCAATTTTGAAGTGTTTCACTTGGGTCTTTACTATATCCGAAATCAAGGGCTCGGGTAAAATACTGTTTGCCCCCATCTATTTCCCTTGCCTTGATCAATTCCTGGGTACGGATTTGCCCCAATTCTATTCCAAGTTCCTTACCGATTAGGTTTTGTCCTCCATCTCCGCGCGTGAGGCTCAAATAAGCCACCTCCGCATGCTCCCCATTGGCTAGGTAAGCAATCATTCGGGTATTCTCATCATCCGGGTGTGCGGCCACATAGAGTACCCGCTTGGTCTCTCGCAATTGCAACAATTGGTGGTACCGCTCTGAGGAAGTTAAGGATTGGCCGAAACTCAGGGTAGCAGAAAATACAAGAGGTATTAAAAACAGGATAAACCTGAAAATTCGTGGACTCATGGGTGTGTGATCAACTTCTTGCAAACTAATTCAATTCATTTCTAAATAAAATTGAATTTTGATGAATAAGTTAAAAAAATGGATCAACTATCGTGATGCACTTGAGATGCCAGGTACCAACAACAGGAAAAAAAAAGGCCGGAAAATCCGGCCTTTTGGTTTTTAGGTCAGGTATTAATTCTCTTGCCAGTTGGCTCCAAGAATTGCTGAAATCTTAGCGTTCAAGGCATCTACCTCTGCTTTGTTTTTCAAGCGAGTATGCACCTGGAACAAGATGATCATGATGTCTGTATTGTCTGGCTTAATTTCCAAAGCTTTGGTGAAGTAAGGAACAGACTGCTTGTACAAATCATCTGCCATAGTACCCATTTCTTTGGATCTTTTCTCCCATTCTGTATCAGAAAGCGAGTTCAACTCGGCAAGAATTGCTCTAGATTTCTCAAGCATCAAGGCACCTGTATAGTAATTTCCTTCGAAGAAGTTTGGATCCACTTCAACTGATTTTTTGTAATCTGCCATTGCGGCTTCCAAATCACCACCCTGCTCTTTCAAGTATCCAGAACGCAACAATAATCCTGGATTGTTTGGATCATTTGCAAGGGCATCCTTGATTTGTGCCATCGCCTCATCCATTTTGTTCAATTGAAGAAGCAATTGGATTTCGTACTCGGCCAAAACTTTATCGTTTGGATACTCTGCGCGAGCCTTAGTTACCAATTCAAATGCAGCTTCTGGGTTCTTTTCTTCCGTACTTAGGATTTGAACCATGAAGTAATAAGCATTGGTCTTGTTGTAGGTAGGCAATTCAAATAGATATCCAAAATGTCTTTTGGCATCTTCGAAACGACCCAAATCATTGGCTAGGAAACCAGCGTTGTAGTGAATGGTAGAGTCAGTCTTGTCAATTTCACCAGCAAGATTGAAAAACTCGTAAGACATCTCCATGTCATCCTCGTTGTAACGCTCCAAAGCCTTATCAAAAGAGAGGTTTTTAAGGGTTTGCAAGGAATAAGGTCTCAAGTTGTCTGGAAGACCTGGTACTTCTTCAGCGTATACAGACTTACCTACAGGAGAAGTTTTGCTGCTTCCCGCCATTTCAAATGTCTTATTGAACGTAGAATAAGCTTGATTTCCAGCCTCAAGTGTTTCCATGGTATTGGAAGAGTCTCTGCCGAAAATTTTAGTGTGAATTTGTGCTTTAAGAAGGAAAGTAGCGGGATCGCCACTTGTCTCAGGATTGGTTATGGCAGCATCAATGGCTGTAAGTGCAGTTTGTAAGTTTCCTGACTTAAATCCTTTTTCTGCCTCTTTTACTACTTTCTTTTGTCCAAAAGCAAAAGTGACGGTCGCAACCAGTGCTAGTGATAGAACGAGCTTTTTCATTCGTGTTTTTCGTTAGGAATTGTTATTCAGTTGTTTCTAAGGGTGATTCGGGTAATTCCGGAGAATCGGGCACAATATCGGAAGATTCTGAAAGTTCTTCCTCTTCTCTTGAAATTTTTTCCACAGAAGAAATTTCATCCCCTTCTCCTACTTTAATCAGTCGTACGCCTTGAGTAGCTCTTCCCATAACGCGTAACTCGTCCATGGAAATACGGATGGTGATGCCTGACTTATTGATAATCATCAAATCATCAGTATCCACTACTTCTTTAATGGCAACCAATGCACCAGTTTTATCGGTGACATTCATGGCTTTTACTCCTTTGCCCCCTCTATTCGTAATTCTGTATTCGTCAAGGTCGGAACGTTTTCCATATCCCTTTTCAGATACCACCAAGAGGGTTGCATTTGGTTCAGATGCACAAACCATGCCAATCACAAAATCTGATTTATCGGTAAGCGTAATCGCCTTCACACCTGTGGCGGTTCTACCCATAGGTCGTACTGCAGACTCATGGAAGTGTACCGCTCTACCCGAGTTGGCAGCGATCACAATGTGCTGATCTCCATTGGTTTTGGCCACGTGCACCAATTGATCATCCTCTCTAAAATTCAAGGCAATGATTCCATTGGTTCTAGGTCTAGAATATTGCTCCAAGGTAGTCTTCTTGATCACACCCTGCTTGGTCACCATCACCAAGAAGTGATTGTTGATGTAATCTTGGTCTTCCAAGTTTTCAACTTGAATGATGGATCTGATCTTATCATCTTGGGTAATATTGATCAAGTTTTGGATAGGTCGGCCTTTCGCAGTCTTCGAACCTTCTGGAATGGCATAGGTTTTCAACCAGAATAATTTACCCTTATCTGTAAAGATCAAGAGGTAATTGTGCGTAGATGCTGTAAAGAGGTATTCGGTCCAATCGTCTTCCTTGGTACTTACTCCTTTGGAGCCGATTCCACCTCTACCTTGGGTTCGGTATTCAGTCAAGGCAGTACGCTTTACATAGCCCTGATGAGAAACGGTAATGACCACTTCTTCATTAGGAATCATGTCCTCGTAACTGAAGTCTTCTGCATTGTGCTCGATCTCAGTACGACGGTCATCCGCATAGCGTTCCTTCACCTCTTGAAGCTCTGTTTTGATGATTTCCATTCGCTTGCCTTCGTCAGCCAAGATGAATTTCAACTCCTCAATAAGGGCCATGATTTCCTTGTATTCCTCAATGATTTTCTCACGCTCCATGCCGGTAAGGCGCTGAAGACGCATGTCGAGAATCGCTCTTGCCTGAATTTCACTCAATTCAAAGCGCTCCATCAAACCATTACGGGCAGTTTCTGGATCGGCTGAACTTCTAATCAAGGAAATTACCTCATCCAAATGGTCCAAGGCAATTAAATATCCTTGTAAAATGTGCGCTCGTTTCTCGGCTTCTTTTAATTCAAACTCTGTCCTACGAACAACCACCTCGTGACGGTGAGACACGTAGTGAACAATCAAATCTTTTAAGTTCAAGGTTTGTGGACGTCCTTTTACCAAGGCCACATTGTTTACCGAAAACGAAGTTTGCAAGGCTGTTTGCTTGTATAGGTTATTCAACACCACACTCGAAACTGCATCACGCTTTAATTCATATACTACGCGCATTCCAGATCGATCAGACTCGTCTCGAATGGCAGAAATTCCTTCTATCTTCTTTTCGTTGATCAGTTGGGCAGTCTTCTCGACCATGTTCGCCTTATTGACCATGTAGGGGATTTCGGTGATGACAATCATCTCCTTATTTCCGCCATCTTTTACTTCAATGTTGGCTTTACCGCGAACAACAATGCGTCCTCTACCTGTTTCAAAGGCAGCCTTCACCCCATTGTAGCCGTAGATGATTCCTCCTGTAGGGAAATCAGGCGCTACAATGAAGTTCATCAATTCCGCAATCGTGATTTCCTTGTTGTCGATGTAGGCAATGATTCCGTCGATGACCTCACCCAAATTGTGAGGGGCCATGTTGGTAGCCATACCCACCGCAATCCCTGAAGCACCATTCAATAAGAGCGCAGGTACCTTCGCAGGGAGTACGGTTGGTTCCTTTAAAGAGTCATCAAAGTTGAATTGGAAGTCAACGGTCTCTTTGTTGATATCCACCAGCAGTTCTTCAGCAATCCGCTTGAGTCTTGCTTCGGTGTATCGCATTGCTGCGGCATTATCACCATCCACGGAACCAAAGTTACCCTGACCATCCACCAACGTATAGCGTAAGGACCAGTCTTGGGCCATACGAACCATCGTTTCGTAAACGGCAGAGTCACCATGGGGGTGATACTTACCCAGTACCTCTCCTACGATTCTTGCAGATTTTTTATGCGGTTTGTTGTGTAATACACCAAGTTCCTGCATCCCGTAAAGGATACGTCTGTGAACCGGCTTGAGTCCGTCTCGGACATCTGGAAGTGCTCTGGAAACAATCACCGACATCGAATAATCGATGTAGGCACCACGCATTTCCTCTTCAATGTTAATTGGAATGATATGCTCGTTTTCTCCTTGGGCCATAAAATGCGTACTGTAACGTAAATTAAGGTTGCAAGAGAGTAAAAAGCAGGCGGGAATAAAACCAAGATTTAAATCCTTATCCTGCTTTTATTTTGTCAGTACCACTGCCCGATTCTTCTATTTTGAAGATTAAAAATTGAACTACCTCGGTATTCCACTCCATCGTGACCATGGTTCATCACTACACCACAACCAGAAATCTTGCATCGCTTGGTCCCAGGAATCTTCATAGCAAAGCCAACTTGTACCGAATACACTTCTTGATCCATTGGAAAAGGTGTAAAATCAGGTGAATTATTTACAAAAGAACGTTGCATGTATTTTCCTTTTGCAAACAACGAAGCATATTCGGATAGGTTATAGCCGATTCGAAGCGCGGCCGCATAGGTATATTGATCCTCTACAGCGGCAAGGCGTGCTTGATACACTTTCGGAACCATAGGTTCTGCTTGATTTACTTTCACCTTCCCTACCTCAGCTTCCACGCTTATATTCCAAGGATAATTTTGCCGAACCCGTTGTTTTAATTCCCGCTGCATCCGCAATTTGAGGTCTGGAGTGGCGCCTTCAAATTTTTTATACTTCATTTTCAATAAAAAATTCCGTCTGCTGGCATCGAACAAGACCAATCCTGCAGAAGCATAGTAATTCGTGGCCTGGTAATTAGATCCCTGAAGGGAAAACTGGTAACCACTTCCCTCAAAAGGTGCTTGCCGGCCATTTTCCCAACCATAACCTCCTCCGAGAGTAAGAATATTGAATAAATTCAATCGCAATCCTGCCTCCACGGTGGGTAGAAGCAGTTGCCGGGAAGTCAAGGATAAGGTATCAGGTAAAGGAAAATACCCATACTCCTGATTTTGGTATTGTGTAATGGGATACACTTGCCCATCTCCCTTGTAAAACTCAGAATTCAACGTGTAATAGGCAGCTCCAGAAGAAACTTGAAAGGAAAATTGTTCTCTTACATTTCGAAAAATATTCCCCATCCGAGAATCACTTTTCGTGCTTCTTGCTTTCCGTGTGATTCCAAAAATATCCTCATCCTGTCCAAATGCCGAGGCAATCGTCAACATGAAAAAAGAAAACAAAAGGAACACCCTTCTTCTATGCATAATCAAGGAACGAAGAGAAGATGTTTTTGGTGTGTTGAGACTCAAGGAAATCATTTTTAGAAGAGTTACTTCGCTTTCTTTTTTAAACGAGCCACTTCCTGAACCAACTTTTCTTTTTGAGAAGGATCATCACGGATAATTTTTGATAGCTGTTCGAAAAGCTCCAAACCCAAAACCTTCTCGTCGCGAATCAACTCTGCTTGATACGCCACAACCAATTTTTGCAAAGAATCTTGAAAGGTTAAATATTCTTGATATGCTAAACGTTCCTTCTCAGTTAATTCAATACCCGTTTCTTTTTTGGCATTTCCCCAAACACTCTTGATTTGATTAAAACGTGCCCCTCCACCAAGTTCTTCTTTGGCTTTAACCCAAGTTTTGAGCTCTTCCTCTTTTTGAGAAAGAAAGGTAGAAGTCAATACTTCTATTTGAGCATACTTCTTCCAGTCTGCTTCTGTAAGCACGATTTCAGGTTTGACCTCCTGAGAAAATAAAAGCTGACCAGAACAAAGAAAAAGGAGAAAAAGAAGAGTAAGACGGATTCGCATAAGTAGTGATTGCTTGTGATGATTGGCCAAACTAGCTGGGTCAAAACTTTAGGTTAGCATAAAATTAAGCTTGAATTGCTTTTAAAGAAGCAATGGTAGCAATGGGGTTAGGAGCATTAAATACAAAGCTTCCCGCTACCAAAACATCGGCACCTGCTTCGACCAAGCCTTTGGCATTTTGATCCGTAACGCCACCATCAACTTCGATTTGGGCATTACTTCCTTTTTTAAGAATCATTTCCTTCAAGTTGGCCACTTTGGAATAGCTGTGTTCGATGAATTTTTGCCCTCCAAAGCCTGGATTGACAGACATCACACAGACCAAGTCCACTTCTTCCAATACTTCACTCAACGATTCAATCGGCGTATGTGGATTCAAAGCGACTCCTACCCGTGCACCCAAGCGCTTGATTTCCTGCAAGGTGCGGTGCAAATGCGTACAAGCCTCCACATGAACCGTTAAAATAGACGCTCCCGCTTTCACAAAGGCTTCCAGATACAACTCCGGATTTACGATCATCAAGTGTACATCCAGAGGCTTGGTAGCATGGCGGTGAATTGCCTCTGTGACAGGGATACCAAAAGAAATATTTGGTACAAAAATCCCGTCCATCACGTCCACATGGATGAAATCCGCAGCGGAGGCATTAAGCATTTCTACCTCTTTTTGAAGGTTGGCAAAATCAGCGGCAAGAATGGATGGGGCTAGTTGAGGGCTCATCTTCGATAGAATAAGTTACAAATCAAGGGATATCTCCTGTTTAGACAAAAGTTACTGCTTAATTAGTTTTTGGTATGCAATTTCTTTGCCATCCATCAATTGCATAAAATACAAACCAGAAGGCAATTGGTTCAAAGTAAGGAAATACGGGTCTTTGGTAGAATTACGCTGCAACATTTTTTCCAAAACTGGCCTGCCTGAACTATCAAACAACTGGATTTGGAAGCTCAATTCCTTTCCAAAGCGAATGTATACTTGCTCATCGGTGACGGGATTTGGATATACGGTCCAACCTACCTCCTCTTCTTCGTTGATTCCCAAAAGTGCTCCATAAAAAGCACCACGGAAATTAGGAATTCCATAGCCCAGGTTCTGGTCAGGGGTGGCATATTGCGTTCCACTTTTGATAAGATTGGTAAGCAATTCATCTTTGGTCCAAGTTGGCTTTGCTTCCCACAACCCTGCAGCAAGGGCAGCAATTTGAGGAGAAGAAAAGGAAGTACCCGCTGCCGCAGAAACTTGTCCTGATGCTCGAATCAGTACCGGGCTTTGTCCAAAGGCAACCAGCTCTGGCTTGATTCGACCATCCGCAGTAGGGCCACGGGAACTAAAGGAAGAAACAGTAGAATTAGCAGTTACCGATCCTACAGCAAGAATTCCTGCTGCGTCTGCAGGTGCTACCAAACTGCTGCTTCCTGCTGAGCCATAATTACCCACACTATTTACAATCAAGATTCCTCGCTTCGCGGCAAGGCTGGCTCCACGGGACACATAGGTGGTTTTTCCATCCAATTGAGCTGTGGTATAAGTCAATTTGGGCTCATCAAAATCCAAGTAACCCAAAGAACTATTGATGATATCAACTCCCAAACTATCGGCATATTCGGCTGCACGAACCCAGTTGAGTTCTTCCACTGGGTACTCCGTAGCTACATCCTCAGTGATGGCAAAGATCACTTGTGCCTGATGCGCGCCAGAAACCAAAGTTTCCGCTTGATTGGCTACAATCAACGAAGCTACCTGAGTCCCATGCTCATTGTCTCGAAAAACTTCCTTGATCCATGGCCGAACGACATTCAGTTGACCGAGCACATGTTTATTGGTGAATAGATGCGAAAATGCAGGAGCTTTATCCAAACCTGGAAATCCAGAATCGAAGATCGCTACAGTCACCCCTTTTCCGGTAAACCCAGCCTTGTGCATATCTGGAATTCCTAGCAATTGATTTTGAAAATCATAGGCTGCTGCCTCTCGGTAACTTTCTTCAACTGCCCATTTTTTTGATTTAGGAGGCCCCTCTTGACTTTCTTGATTGAGCCGATTTCCTGTTCTCGAAAGAAAACCCTTGGCTACCCATTGCACCTTTTGCACATAAGGCAAGGCTTCCATTCCCTTTTTTCCAATGGAATCGGCTACCACCACGGCAGCATTGAGCCATTTACTTACATACAATATCTCCTGGCTATGAGTTCGCAATCCCTGCACATAGGAAGAAGTAACAGGTAAGTCCAAACTGTCTACAGATGTCTTCTCCCGTTCCCTTCGCTGTATGGCTTTACTCGTCAAAAACTTGCTTGGATTGGCTAAGGAAAATTCCTGCTGTGGCTTATACTTAAAAAAAACGGCATAACGATCCTGAGCCATCCCAACCGCGGACCCTAAAAATGCAATTGCAAACAGGAAAAAATAAGGTAAAAAGGAGATTCGTAACATAAGTTGTTCACTTGAAATACCCAGAAGCGTTCCCAAGATACCAAATCTGAGGCAGTTGAGCACAAAAACAAGCCATTTGGCTTTAAGGCTATCCACCTAAACGGGAAAACATGTTTAAAGATGCGCGGGATCCAAAGCCTAAGGGAAATACTTGGGGCTATTGGCAAGCTTCCTTACCTTCGTACTCTCAAACTTGAAAAGCTATGGCTCTGAAGACAAAAGTGAAGATCAACCGAATTACCAACTTAACCGATGCGCGCTACTGCTCTGGAATGTATGTAGACGTCTTGGGATTTTCTTTGGAAGAGGGATCTCCAAACTACGTCTCTCCAAGCCAATTTCAAGAGATCACGGGATGGATTTCAGGTGCTGACTATGCTGCAGAGTTTATGGAGTCAGATGCCTACACTATCGAAAGAAAATTGGCAGACTATCCTGGAATTAATTGGATTGAATCGTGTGATTTAGATACCCTAATCCAACTCAAGAACCTTGGAAAGGAAATGATTTACCAAGTGAGCATGGAAGAAATTGAATCCATCGTCCCAAAAATAGAACTCCTGAATCAACATCAAATCACCTTACACATCACTTCAACTGAAAATACACTAACTATTGATAATAAAATAGTTATCGAAAAATTAGCGAGTAAGGTAAATCTTTATTTAGGTTTCGGAATCCATCCAGAAAATGCAAGTATGCTATCTGAAATCCCTGGACTTGCGGGTTTGGCACTGGATGGAGGGGACGAGATCAAACCCGGGCTGCGAGACTTTGATCAGCTAGCCACTATCTTAGAAAATCTAGAACTCGCCGATTAAAACAATCCTAGGGGTAAGTTCTCCAGCATTTTCCTCAACTATCCCAAAGATCAGTCAAGCGATACGGACTTTGTGAACCGGTAAAGAAAGTACCATCCACAAATCGATGCTGGGTTCCAATAACTTGAAGTTGGGCAAGATCATCGCTATCCAAAATCAAGGTTGCAGCCGCGAAATTTTCACCAATACGGGCCTCATTTACAGATTTAGGAATAACAGCGATATCCCGAGCGATGGACCAAGCAATCAAGACTTGTCCTACACTAGCTCCATGCTTTTGAGCGATAGCCTTGACCACTGCATCTTCCAATAGCTTGGGATCCTGCGCATGCTTTTCGGCACGAGAGTCAGGTGATCCTAAAGGGGAATAGGCGGTTACCAACATCCCATTTTCTTTGCAAAAGGACACCAAGGGCTCTTGGGGCAAATAGGGATGAAGTTCGATTTGATTCATCTCAGGGCGCTGACCGCCTACTGCAAAAAGTTCGTTGAGTTTGGCTTGGTTGAAATTAGATACCCCGATGTGCTTGGCAAGTCCACTTTGCTTTTGGTCTTGCATGGCTCCCCAAGTTTGGCTCAAGGGCACATCCTGATAGGTGTAGTATTCTTCCCGCTGCGTGGCAAAGCCTACTCCTGGCTTGTAAGCTATCGGCCAGTGAACCAAATAAAGATCAACGTAATCTAATCTTAGGTCATCTAAGGTCTTTTCCAAGGCAGGTTTCACATCCTCGAGACGATGTGCATTGTTCCATAGTTTGGAGGTCACAAAAAGTTGGTCCCGCTTCACGAGTCCTTCTGCTAGCGCATCAGTAATCCCCTGCCCCACTTCCCGTTCATTTTGATAGATTGCTGCACAATCTATGTGTCGATATCCGGCTTTAATTGCCCAAAACACTGCTTTTCGAACCTCTCCTGGTTTACTTTTCCAGGTTCCTAATCCAAGAATTGGCAGCTGATCGCCATTGTTAAAAGCTAAAGTTTTCATCGTAGTAAAAATTTATTTCTTGTTAGTAAACGTATCGGGGTCAATCAAAGGTCAGCTTTTTTTTCCAAATACTTTTGAAAACGATTCATCACCCAGAGGTGTAGCCGAGCCTGGGTGTTGATGTAAATAAACCAGGGTAATCGGGGCGCAAATTCATGAATCGCTGAAATGATGTATTTGCTGTCAAGCACTTGACGAAATTCCAGCCATCCGTAATCGTATCGTTTGACTAGCCAGCCTCCCGTGATGTAAAACAATTGCCTTTGGCTATCGCTGCGATCGGGTATATGGGTCAATTCCAGCATGGGCTTCTTGCCCCAGAGCAAATGAAACCCGAGGACATCCGTGTCGTGTACCTTTCCTCGAATAATATACCGAAAGAAAAAAGGTAGCCATAGTGCATAGCGATAAGCTACCCAAAGTGCATCGTGCCCTCCTAGGTTGGTCATCCGCTGCAAGGATCTGACAGTATTCTTTAAGCCTTTTTTGTACTTGAAAGTCGGTAATTTCGGACGTTCCTGAGTAGTTAAAGCCACTTTTACTGCTTCCTCATAACCCAAATACACCAACTCTTTTTCTTTAAACGCATGGGCAGGATTGACCACCAAGGTATGTTTCAAACTTTCCACCAAGGGAGACACGAGTTGGGGAGGGGTTTCTCCAAACAGACCTACCCAGAACTTGGAA
>JBJOOF010000139.1:0-6362 GCA_046051425.1 Bacteroidota bacterium | reverse complement strand
TGAAAGAGAATATTCACTCCCTCCTCCCAGTTGCCTGCTGGCTTCAAGGAATACAGGTCAGTAAACCAACCCAAATCCGGGCCCAGTAGTGCGTCCAATTCGGCATAAGTCCAGGTGTAGAATTTTCCTTCCACCCCTTCGCTATCCGCATCTTGGGCGGCATGAAAGCCTCCTTCTTCTTGCATCATCTCGGCAAGGAGCCAGTCTTTAGTTTCCCGTACTTTTTCCAAGTAAAAAGGATCCTTACTCACCTGGTAGGCTTTGGCATAAAGTTCAAGCAGTTGACCGTTGTCGTAGCCCATCTTTTCAAAGTGTGGAGCAAACCATTCCCCGTCCACAGAGTAGCGTGCAAAGCCTCCGCGAAGGTGATCGTAGATCCCTCCCCTCCCCATTTTTTGGAGGGTGAAAAATACCGCCTGTCGTAGGTCTTCGCGGGAACTCAGCAGCGCGTAGTCCAGCACAAAGTGCCAGATGGCGGGCATGGGAAACTTAGGTACTCGATTCATTCCGCCCCATTCTGGATCAAACTGGGCAGCGAGTTTGGTGATTACCTCCACCAATTCGTCCGAATCCAATTCCCCCTCCCCGGCTAGTATTCCGTATTTGTCGGTTTCCTTGCGATTCAAACTCCTTCCAAAGCCTTCGGCGCTTTCTGCCAATTGGTCGGCGTGTGCAGCAAAGGCATCCGCTATGCTGCCGAGCAGCTGCTTCCATTTGGAATTGGGAAAGTAGGTACCACCATAAAAGGGTTTCTGGTTGGGCATCAAGAACACATTTAAGGGCCAACCTCCTTGGAGTCCCATGGCCTGCACGGCATCCATGTAGATGTTGTCTAGGTCAGGACGCTCCTCTCGGTCGATTTTGATGCAGACAAAATGGGCGTTCATGAGTGTCGCCGTTGCGGCATCTTCGAAACTTTCTTTTTCCATCACATGGCACCAATGGCAGGCCGAGTAGCCGATGGATACTAGGATGGGTTTGTTTTCTGATGTGGCTCGCGCCAAAGCCTCAGGACCCCAGGGGTACCAATCCACGGGGTTGTGCGCGTGTTGCAGGAGGTAGGGACTTTGGGAATGGAGCAGTCGATTTGCGGACATGAAAACTATAGGTTGTACCCAGAAAACTTAGTGCTGTAGTCTGGATTTTACGTCTTGGATTTCTTCAGAAAAATCAAATTCTCCCTGCATTCGTTCGAGTTTGCCTAGCAAATTATGGAGAAACTTTCGGTGCGCTTCAGAATCTGGATTGAAGGAACGGTGTGCCAGTTCGAGCTGAATTTTTTGAATTTCGGCTACTTTTTGCTGGGTTTCTGGGCTGAAACTAAACTGCTGCCATTTTTCCCAGATGTAGTTTTCCGCTTCTTCTGAAGGGTGTACCAGGTCCGATTTGTAGAAGCGGTAATCGCGAAGCTCATCCACTAGGATCTCGTAGGCAGGGAAGTAAGTGACCGCCTCTAGCTGTTGCTCCAGCTTGGCACAGAGCACGCGTAGCAGGCTTTTGCTCAACTGGTTTTCAGAGATCCCATCTTTGGTATGGCGAACAGGGCTGAGGGTCAGGATAATTTTTAGATTAGGGTGGAGCTGCGTCAGGAATCTTAAAACCGGTCTTAGCCCCTTTTCCAATTCCTCTAGGGAGGAAAGTTTCTTTTCAAAGAACGCAGCTGGCTGTTTGTGGCAGTTGGCCACTCGACCAAATTCCTTGTGCTGGTAGATCCAAGCCGTGCCTAGGGTGAGCACCAGATGGCTTGCCCCCTTTAGGGCATGATGCAAGCGGAGAATTTGTTGGTTATAGCAAGCTTCCAATTCGGCCTGAGTTCCCCCTTTCACGTCAGAATGGGCTGCATAATGCACAAAAATCCCTTCACGCTCCACAACGCCTGATGGATCCATTTGTGCTGCAGGAATGCCTTGTTTGAGGAGATCGGCCAAGTTGAGTGGATGAAAAAGCGTCCCAAAAGGATTGACGAGCACCTCAAATTTAGCCGCTTGCATCTTGCTGCCGATGGTTTGTGCAAAGCAAGAGCCCAGGCTCACCACCTTGGAGCTGTGGCTGATGGGAAAAGGAGAAGCAGGAATGGGAAAATCAATCGACCAACGCATGGGGTGAAGTTACTAACTGAATGGCAATCCTCGAGGATAATTTTGTTAAAATCCCCCTCCCGCAATTCTGCGGGACAGGCATACCCCCTTGTAAGTGCCTGTCCCGATGACTATCGGGAGGGAGTCGCACTAACTGGACTTCAAACTGATACTTTTTACTCAAAGGTTCTACTTCACAATTAATGTTTAAAGGATGCAGAGATGTGATTCCCCCTTGACAAGGGGGTTAGGGGGATTTTAAGAAAAATAATCCCCCCTGCCCCTTGTAAGGGGGAGTTACCCAACTTGGTCTCCAAACTGATGCCTATAATTCAAAAATTTAATTTCTTAATTAATGTTTAATGGATGCAGGGATCTGATTCCCCCTTGAAAGGGGGCAAGGGGGATTATTGAATTAAAAAAAACCAGTCTGCTCCAGTCCATTCCGGTCCTCAAAATCATCCAAAAAATAGCCTATCTCGCCAAGAACAAAGGACATCGCATTCTTCACTTCCCAGTCTGAAAATCTAAGGAAGAAAACTCCCAATTCTTCTAGTATTTGTTGACGCTTTCTATCTTCAACCACAGCCTCTTCATATTCATGTGAATTACCATCTATTTCAATTACGAGATCAAGCTTTCGACAATAAAAGTCAACTATATAATTCCCCAGCGGCTTTTGCCTATTGAATGCGTATCCTCTGAATTGACTTGCCCTGAGTTTTTGCCAAAGTAAAATTTCTGAAAGTGTGGAATGACTTCGAAGGTCTCTTGAGAATTCCTTGAGGGTTCTATTGTATGGTAGGAAATGCATGGAAATAGATTAAAAAATGAAATAAACATTGATTTAAGTTAGAGAAAAATCTAGGTCTTTTCAACAAATCCCCCCTACCCCCTTGTAAGGGGGAGTCGCACCACCTGGCCTCCAAACTGATGCCTTTAACTCAAAAATTTTATTTCTTAATTAATGTTTAATGGATGCGGAGATGTGATTCCCCCTTAGCAAGGGGGTTAGGTGCCTGCCCCGAAGCATTTCGGGGGGATTCATTAATAATAACCAATAAAAAAAGACTCTCCTTCTGGGAGAGTCTTTTAAAAAATGAGTGGGTTACTTATTTTTTACTTGGTAATGGTGATGGTTTCGGTCACTACTTCCTTACCATTTACCATCTTGATTTCCTTCTTCACCTCTTTGTTGATCATGCCAGCTTCAGCAGCACCGTGGGGCTTCTCAGAGATGTGTGGCGCGATCACTAGCGCTACGATAGACATCAATTTGATCAAAATGTTCATGGAAGGACCAGAAGTGTCTTTGAATGGATCCCCTACGGTATCACCCGTAACAGAAGCCTTGTGTGGCTCAGATTTCTTGTAGTAGATCTCACCGTTGATTTCTACTCCTTTTTCGAAGGACTTCTTCGCGTTGTCCCAAGCGCCACCGGCGTTGGACTGGAACATGCCCATCAATACACCAGAAACCGTAACACCAGCCAACATACCGCCCAATACTTCAGGACCGAAGGCAAAGCCAACTAGGATTGGGGAAATCAAGGCAATGGCTCCAGGAGCAATCATCTCACGGATAGAAGCTTTGGTAGAGATCTCCACGCACTTTTCGTACTCAGGCTTGGCTTTGTACTCCATGATGCCTGGAATCTCACGAAACTGACGTCTCACTTCGTTTACCATGTCCATCGCCGCTCTACCTACCGCAGCGATGGCTAGGGAGGAGAAAATAAATGGAATCATGCCGCCGACAAACAAACCGGCCAATACGTCAGCCTTGTAAATGTCGATCGCATCAATGCCTGCAATGCCCACGAAGGCTGCAAACAAGGCCAAGGAAGTCAAGGCTGCAGAAGCAATCGCAAATCCTTTACCAGTAGCTGCAGTGGTGTTTCCTACCGCATCCAAGATGTCGGTACGGCCACGTACTTCCTCAGGGAGCTGGCTCATTTCAGCAATACCACCTGCGTTGTCCGCAATAGGTCCGAAGGCGTCAATAGCCAACTGCATCGCAGTAGTGGCCATCATGCCCGCAGCAGCGATAGCTACTCCGTATAGTCCTGCAAATTCATACGCTCCGTAGATACCACCTGCCAAAACCAGGATAGGAAGTACGGTAGACTCCATGCCTACTGCAAGACCACCGATGATGTTGGTTGCGTGTCCTGTAGCAGATTGCTTGATGATAGACATCACCGGGCGCTTGCCCATAGCGGTGTAGTATTCCGTGATGATAGACATCAAGGTACCTACTACGAGACCAAGAATGATTGCATAGAATACATCCATGTTGGTGAACTCAACACCACGGATGGAAAGCGATTCAGGAAGCATGTATCTTACAAGGAAGAAGGAAGCGATACCGGTAAACAAGATGGAAGACCAGTTGCCCATGTTCAATGCTTTCTGCACATCTCCCTTGTCATCCTTGATGGTCACAAAGGCCATTCCCATGATGGAGAAGATGATGCCTAGACCTGCCAATACCATTGGCAATAGGATTGGGGCGATACCGCCAAAGTTGTCTACAGATACAATCTCACGACCCAATACCATGGTCGCCAAGATAGTGGCTACGTAAGAACCGAAGAGATCCGCACCCATACCGGCTACGTCACCTACGTTGTCACCTACGTTATCTGCGATAGTAGCTGGGTTACGCACGTCATCCTCAGGGATACCTGCTTCTACTTTACCTACTAGATCCGCTCCTACGTCAGCAGCTTTGGTGTAGATACCTCCACCCACACGGGCAAAAAGTGCAATGGATTCAGCACCTAAAGAGAAGCCCGCTAGGACCTCCAATGCTTTTTCCATTTCAATTCCATTCACATCCGCACCTACAGATACGACATAGAGTTGGTAAAATACGATAAATAGGGAGCCCAAGCCCAGCACTGCTAGACCTGCTACCCCAAGACCCATGACAGATCCTCCAGTGAAGGATACCTTAAGGGCTTGCTTCAAGCTGGTACGTGCCGCTTGCGTGGTGCGCACGTTGGCTTTAGTCGCGATCTTCATGCCGATGTAACCTGCAAACGCAGAGAAAAATGCTCCAATAAGGAACGACACGGCGATAATTGGGCTAGAGGTAGGTACCAAAGTCCCGGACCAAGCCAAGACAATACCTGCGATTACAGCAAAGTAGGAAAGAACCTTCCATTCTGCTTTTAAAAATGCCATGGCACCATCGGCAATATAGCCGGAAAGTTCCACCATGTTTTTATCCCCTGTGGGCTGCTTGGTCACCCAGGCAGACTTTACTGCCATGATGAGTAGGCCTACCAGTCCCAGCGCAGGGACTAAATAAATCAGCGCTTTTTCCATAAACTAGTCGGATTCAGTGTTAGATTTTCTAAATAATTCGCAAAGATACGATTTAAACCCTTCTTGCCAAGTTCAATTTCATCCCCTTTTTTTGAAATTTTTTAGCAGGCAAAAAGCTGGGGTTCCAAGTTGAAAAACACTGATTTCTTTACTTTCAGTAGATATTTCCTTGAAAAGGAAAACCCTAGTACTAGAAAATTGGGATTCTTGAGGTGAGACTGGAAAAAATTCAAGAAAGTTCTAAATTTGCCCTCCACATCGGGGTGTGGCGCAGTCCGGTAGCGTACACGCCTGGGGGGCGTGTGGTCGCAGGTTCAAATCCTGTCACCCCGACATGCTATCCAAGGGGTTGCAATTTATTTTGCAACTCCTTTTTTTAGGTCAATGCATTGATTTTTTAGATGATTTGGACTTGATTCAAGTCAAAAATCAGCCTATCGCCTGGCTCTAATTCAAGTATCCAAACTAGGCCCTTCAAAAAAATTACTCTTGAATTGGATCAATTTGGAAGGCCACCTCATTTCGGCGATTGATCACATCCCAAGGGGCATTGTAGCCCATGTAAAGGAGTGAGCCTTTGGTACTGATGTTCTTTTCTTGCAGCACCTGGGTCAAGAGTTGGGCATATTTTGCGATTTTCTCGTCGGAACTGAATCCTCCGAAACGCAAGACTGCCAGCGTCATTGTATCTTGTTTTACTAAAGAAACTGCATTGGAATTGGGAGATGGCAGGTCGGACATTTGGTACTGGCTGGGCATCACGAACGACATGGATGCGTCCGTGTCAGACATATTCATGATGACAGGAGAAGTCATTGCAATCTTCTGCTTTTGTTGATTCCCACCAAAAATGTAATTGGCCACGACACCGAAGCCATTATTTCCATTGGAATCGTAGCGCTTGCCACCCAATTTGGTTTGTGCGAGAATCATTTGGGGATACTCCCTGAT
>JBJOOF010000138.1:0-7847 GCA_046051425.1 Bacteroidota bacterium | reverse complement strand
GACAGTAAAAATCAACGATGTAGTTTCCCAATAGCTTTTGCCTATTAAAAGCATATCCTCGGAATTGACTTGCTCGAAGTTTTTGCCAAAGCAAAATCTCAGATAGCGTTGAATGGCTTCTAAGATCTCTTGAAAACTCTTTGAGGTTTTTATTATAAGGAAGAAAATACATTGAATCAGATTAAAAAATTAGGTTTTAATGATTGATTTTACAAAAAATTCAGATCATTTAAAAATCACGCAAGAAGAAATGAGAAATCCCCCTGCAATTCTGCGGGACGCGCCCCTGCCCACTCAAAAAGGGGGTTTGCACTGGAAAAATCCCCCTAACCCCCTTAATAAGGGGGAGTCGCATCAACTAAACTCCAAACACATACTCCTAATTTTAGAACCCTATTTTATAATTCATGGTTGAGGTCCGCCAAAATGTAACTCCCCCTTTTCAAAGGGGGATCAAGGGGGATTTAATTTAATCTAAAAAATCCCCCTAGCCCCCTTGGTAAGGGGGAGTCGCATGAACTAAACTCCAAACACATACTCCTAATTTGAGAACCCTATTTTATAATTCATGGTTGATGAACGCCAAGATGTAACTCCCCCTTTTCAAAGGGGGATAAAGGGGGATTTCTAAATGAATCTCATCCTACTTCTTCCTCTTTTGCGCGGCGGTCCACTCCATAATTGTCACAGGACGGCCATTGAGGAGTACTGACGAACCATCGAAATCGGTGCGGGCAACATTCGCGTGGGAGTATACCCAAGACCAGTGGCCATTGTAGTGAAAATCTTTGCCGCCGAAAAAGCCTGTTACGTCAGTAACGTTTTCGTAGTAGGATAAAATCACGTTTTTGGCTCCCGCTTGCTTCATTCTGTGGTAAAGCGGCACCACTGTTTCGTCTGGCTTGGTAGTCATGTCGTCTTTGGCATGCACAAACCAGATCGGTACCTGCTTCAATAATTGTACCTGTGCGTCGCTGATAAACTCATTGTTGTACGCAAGAGCAGAGATGTAACCCGCCGCAAAATAAGTAGGGTGTTCCAAAATCAATTTGAGCGACATGTACCCTCCGTTGGAGCAGCCCCCTACGTAAATTCGGGTTGGATCTATTATCGGATTTTTAGCTACAAAATCTTCAATCAAGGAAAAAACGGCCGCATTGTAAATGTCGTTCGTTTTTCCGCGAGTCATGCCTTCACCGGCATTCATCCAGAAGGTGGGCGTCTGTGGAGCGAGCACAAATGCTCCTCCCCCAAATAGGGTTTGAATCTCAGGCGAAGCATAGTTGAAGGCCTTATTGCCCATCAATGCGATGGTCGGATCGGTTCCTCCCTCACCTCCACCGTGAAGCCAGATGATCAAAGGTGTTTTACCGGTCGGTTCTTTCGGTGAGAAAGCGCCATAAGTCAGCGTAGTTCCTTGGTGGGTGAATTTTCCAGTCAAGTCAAACTCGTCCACAACAGGACGTACCCGGTCTTTTTCCTGGTTCCAGGTAGCCCCAGTTTTGCCATGAACCACTGTCACCCCATAGTCAATCCAAACGTTGGAAGCACGGTTGCCCATGCGGAGGTATTGAATACCCGAACCTAGGGGATTTACTGGACTAACTGCCAATACAAGCGTCAAATGAGCCCCATCCTCTTTTCGATTTCCTTTTTCATCCGAGGGATAAGTGTAGACCACAGTTCGCTTTCCAGCCGCCTGGGCCGCAGGAATCTCTCCTTCCTTGGAGCTACGGGTCACAAACACCTCAAAATCAGCAGCAGTGGTTTCTTTGCTCGCTTTAAATTGGTGCAAAACCACTTTGCTCGCGGCAGGCCCCCAATCAAAGCCCTCCATCACGAGGGTGTAGGTGCCTGGAGTTGCCGGAGGCGTGCTCGCCCACAAAGAGGCGAAGGATAAAAAGAAAAGAAAGGCAAACGATAGGATCTTTTTCATGAGATTTTGGGTAATCGGTTCGTATTGATGAATATCCAAAAAAAAGCAGACAATCCGAGCAAAAATTATGCAGTCGGTGAAAATTGGCAGCAAGGGAACCCTTCCCTTGGTTGGTAGCACCCAACAAAAAAAACAAACCGGCTGAAATCAGTTGAAATCAGTCGGTTTGAATTAAAAAATCTTCGTATGATCTATCCCCAATAAGCAGCGCTTATTCGTAACGTAAGGATTCGATAGGGTCCAATTTACTTGCCTTATAGGCAGGAATGTACCCTGCCAGTAAGCCCACGATGATACAAATCACAAAGGAAATAATCATCCAAAGCCAAGGAACCAAGAATCCTCCTGGGCCAATAAAGTTGGCAATCACGTTGCCAATCAAAATTCCGAGCATCATGCCAAATATCCCACCAATCACACAAATCGTGATCGCTTCAATTAAGAACTGCTGCCGAATGCGGAGTGGAGTCGCACCCAAGGCCTTACGAATCCCGATTTCGCGAGTTCGCTCGGTGACGGATACCAGCATGATATTCATCAAGCCGATAGACGCACCCAATAGCGTAATAAATCCAATTCCAAAGCCTCCAATACGCAAGTAGCCCGCCACTTCCTCCAAACTCTCGGCTACCGACTCACTCTTGGACAATTCAAAGGAGTCCGGTTGCGCTACACGATCCTGACGAATCTTGCGCATCATGCCGGTGGCCTGTCCCATTTCGTAGTCAATTTTACCAGGATCGGAGGCTACCCCCGTGATGCGGTAGTTGAAGGTGCCTCGAAAATCAAGTCGAGCCGCATTTTCAATGGGAATCAATACCTGACGGTCGGCTCCCTGATCCTGACCCACTCCGCCCTGCTTGTCTAAGACACCAATGACCGTGTAGGGCTTGCCAAAAATGGTGATGGATTGATTGAGGGCTTCTTCCCCCTCTGTAAACAAGGTTTCTTCCAATTCCTTACCGATGATGGCCACGTTATTGCCATAGCGAACTTCCATTTGGGAGAAATTACGGCCCTCCAACAATTTCATGGCTTTGATGGCCAAGTAATTCTCATCTCCTCCACGAACGCGGATGTTGGGATTGGTTTTTTTGGACCCTCGTTTGAGCTCTGCTATGCCTGAAGCGGTGGCAAAGACCGTAGAAATGCCAATGGAGGCATATTCCTCTTTGAAACTCTGTGCTTCACGGAAGGTAATCGGCGGATAGGTTTTTTCGGTTTTGCCCTCTTGGACTACCCTGCCTCCGCTGGAACCGCTACTTATAAGATCAAATGAGTTGGCCCCCAGTCCTGCAAAACTTTCTGCAATCTGGGCCTTGATCCCATCAATGGCGGTCAGCATACCAACTAGGGAAGAAATGCCGATGGCAATGATGGCACCAGTGAGCACCGTCCTGAGGAGGTGTAACCTTACCGAGGTGAGGGCTTCGCGGACATTTTCGATCAAATTCATGGTATGTTCGTTTTGGAACAGCTTTTCAAGTTGGTTCTACTTCTTTCCCTGAAGTATAGGTAAAAAAAAGATTTCAACGCAAGTTACTTGGGTTTTTTGAGGAGAACGAAATTTTGCCGTTTTTTTTAACTGCTAGGCACACTACTCAAAATCTAAAGAGCCAAGAGACTTGGCTCATTTTCTAGCATTTTTATTTTTGCGCGCAAAGACGCGAAGGCGCAAAGAAATCTATGCAAAAACGGCCTGGCTTCTCGGCTCTTGGTTCTTGTCTCTTGTATCTTTTTCTTTTGCTCGCAAAGGCGCAGAGACGCAAAGAAATCTATGCGAAAACGGCTATTGTTTCTCGACTCTTACCTCTTGTTTCCTATCTCTCGGCTCTTGGTTCTTGTCTTTTGTATCTTTTTCTTTTGCTCGCAAAGACGCAAAGAAATCTATTCGCAAACGGCTCTTGGTTCTTGTCTCTTGCTTCTTGATACTTGATACTCATCTTTGTACTTCGTACTTTGTACTTGGTACAGTGTAGTCTTGCTACTTGATACTAGCTACTTGATACTCATCTTTGTACATTGTACTTAGTACTTAGTACATCTTTCAATCAAACAAATACCAACTAATCCCCAAATCCAAGAACGACCGATACCCCGTATAGTCTGGAGTGACGAAATAGCCTTCCTGGGCCATCAAACCGGCATTTAGGTGGTTGTACTTGAATAATACCCGAGTTCGGTTGATCCGGAAATCCAGGAATAGATCCAATACGGGGTAGCCAAGTACCTCGAAGTTATTTTGCAAATGAAACTGCTGCAGGGAAGGTTGGTAGGCATCCGCGTAAAAAGAAGAACGAAATCGCACATCAACTCCCATTTGTACGTAGACATTGTCGTCAAAAAGCGGCCCATCAAAGTACACTCGGGTATTGTTGTACCAAGTTGGGATTCGCAATACGTCCGCGGACTCTCCACTTACCTTGGTGTAAATTAGTTCTGAATCCACCTTAAATTTCTTCCCGATAGGCAGCGTTGCCTTTAGCGAAGGCATTACTAAAAAGGCTTGCCCTGTAGCCTGCTGTGCTTTCAAGTCAGTTCCTAGGTAAACAAAATTGTTTACTCGCGTCAAGGTCAAACTAGGGCGCAACTGGATTTTTTTCAAAGGCACTTTCACGGTTCCCTTCAACTGATCTACTCCGATATCACTAAAGTCATTGCTCCACTCCCGGTGATTGCCTCGGTACAGCTGGTGAAATAAACTCGGTTTGTACAAGGCCTTGGTGTATTCTACGTCCAGCCATGGAGAGATAAACAACCCATGCAATCGAAAATTTCCCGGTAGCAAATATTCCCCATCCGCCTGCAGCTGCCAGGTATCGGAAAGCTTGCCAATCAACTCCCCACCTATATACACTTCCGTAAAAGATCGTGTAGGGTCCGCCAGTTGCGGAGACCAGCGGTTGCCATTCCGCAACTTTGCATAGGTGTTGTAATAAAAGCCTTTATAAGTACCCTTGATCCCCAACTCATTTCGCCATTCCGAAAAGTCATTCCGGTTTTGGGTGCTGTCCGGATCAATCAAGCGCTCTTTGGGGAAAAATAAACCGTCCGAGCCGCTGAGCAAGGATTCAAAAACAATAGCTTGGTTTTTACGATCTAACACGTGGTAAAACTGCAGTCCATTGCCGAGCTTGAACTCTTGGTACAGGTGGTACTCTTGCCGAAGTTCACGCGCTCTGGACTGCTGCAGCCAAACCTTCGCGTCCTCGTAGGTGAAATAAAGTGAGGTAGGATCAACAGATGGAGGAACGATGCCACCGATCTCATTCACTACATGCTTCATCCTTGAAAAGGACCCCAAAAGCCAGTAGCGCCCATTTTCAGAGCGGTAGTTGGTATGCAGGGCATAGGCATTCTGCACGACCATATTGTCCTCCCGCTTGGCAGGATTCAAGGTCTTGCGTACTCGCTGCGTGGTAAAATCAAATCCAATATTCCAACGCGGATTTACATTTCGCGCAAAGGATAGGTCGAGCATATTCCGGTGTCCACCCCCAAAAAATGCTGCCATTTCCGTAAATGGAGACTTGCTATCGTAGTACTTCCGCTGAGAAGGATCTTTAAAATAGAGGTCGTAGGCATCAAAGCCTGAAATCAACCCGATTTGATCAGGAAGGCCAAAATAGACTGGTTTGGCAGCCGATCCAATGTTACCCAGATCCTGGTATTTCCAGCCCGACTTGGCCACTGGGTCGTAGTTGTGAAAATTGTTGAGCAGCGTATCCACCTCATACAAAACAAGACTATTGCGCTTGATCGCCTGCTCATAAAAATACAGCGTAGTCTTGGGACCATAAACCTGTTTGGTACTGTCGTCGAGTAGGGTACGCCGACCTTCTTGATCTTCTCCTTCCTTGGGATCTGCCAACTGTTTGGCTGGACGAGCGGGTGCTCCGGTCCCAGTCTGAGGAACGGGACGTTGTGCCAAAGCAGCTTGGGCTACCAAGAGAAAAACTACTACGGACAGACTGAGAAACTTCCTGATCACGGGTGAAAAAGGTTTTTTCGTAGCCTTTGAAGCAGCTTCTCTTCTTGTATTGGGTCGAGTGCTACCTGTATAGGCAGGGCAAAAATCGAAATTTTCGACCACATTTCGGTTGCAGCGAGGGATTTAAGTTTCACCGCATCTTTTTCCGTGGTGAGAAGCACTGCATTTTTTCCCTTCTCCTGCTCTATAACTTTCAAAATTCGAGTTGCATCTTCGGGACTGTAGGCATAGTGATCAGGAAAAGAAAAAGAATCGACCATTTCATACTGCTGCTTGCAATAAGCCAAAAATGGAGCATTATCCGCCAAACCTGCAAGAGCAATGACGGCATTAAAATCTGTTTGACTTGGGCCAGACACTTGGTAGGGCCTACCATAGTTTAGGGTAGAAAAGAAAAGGTCTGCCTCCGAATTCAAATAAGGTGCTAAGTCCGAGGTTAACTTATTTTTTTCATCCTGAGTCAGTTCGGAAGGACACTTGGTCACCACCACCACATCCGCCCGCTTCGCCCCTGCCCTCGACTCCCGAAGTCTGCCCATGGGAAGCAGGTAATCATGAGAAAATGGAGTAGAAAAAGGAGTCAATACAATCCGAAAATCAGGATGCAGTTTCCGGTGTTGAAAGGCATCGTCCAAGATGAGGAGATGTAGTTCGGGAAGGAATTGCTGAATCTTTTGCGTAGCCCCTACTCGATCCTCCCCTACAAAAACGGGAATCTCTCCATTAAAATTGGTATAAAGTTGCAAAGGCTCATCGCCCACCTCAGCTGCAGTACTCGTAGGAAGCAACTGGAGGAATCCTTTGGTTTTGCGTCCATAGCCTCGGCTAAGGGTTCCTACACCCACCTCATCACGTAGCTTACGAACCAAAAATTCCACCCAAGGTGTTTTACCCGTGCCGCCAACCGACAAATTCCCGACTACCAGCGTGGTAATTGGCGATTTCTGACTTTTCAGCAGTCCTCGGTCAAACAGAAAGTTTCGTGCCGCAGTAATCCCATGAAAAAGAAAAGCTGCCGGAGCAAGAAGGTAGGCGTACCAAGGCATTGAATAGAATTGCTATTTTTGTTCAAATTAAAGAAAAAAATGGGATACCGCATTCAGGATATACTTTCCTTCCTCGACCAGCTTGCTCCTCCAGCCTACCAGGAGTCCTACGACAATGCCACCTTAATTTGTGGGGACCGAAACTGGGAGTTGACCGGTGTGCTTTGCACGCTAGACTGCACGGAAGCGGTCGTGGAAGAGGCCATTCAGCAAGGTGTCAACCTGATTGTGGCGCATCATCCCATTGTCTTCAAAGGACTCAAAAGCATCACAGGCAAAACCTACGTGGAACGCACGCTAATCAAGGCCATTCAGGCGAATGTGGCCATTTTTGCCATTCACACCAACTTGGACCATGTAGCTGGCGGAGTCAATCGACGCATTGCCGACCGCTTGGGTTTGCAGCAACCGCGCATCTTACAACCCAAGAAACAACTCCTCAATAACCTGGTGTTTTTTGTGCCAACCGCAAACAAAAATCAAGTATTGGAAGCCGTATTTCAAGCGGGTGCAGGTCAGATTGGGGAGTACAGTGATTGCGCTTTTTCCTCGGAAGGCTTGGGCCAGTTTACCCCTTCGGAAAATGCCAACCCAACCCTTGGACAGCAGGGTCAAGCCCATGAGGAACCCGAATTGCGTGTGGAAGTGATCCTGCCTGCTCACCTCAGTTCCAAGGTACTTGCTGCCTTGAAGGTTGCCCATCCCTACGAGGAAGTGGCCTATTACCTGAGTAACTTGGAAAACGAAAACCAAGAGGTGGGTGCAGGGATGATTGGCACCCTGCCAGAATCTATGTCTGAGGAGGAGTTTTTAGATTACCTCAAGCATCAGATGAACCTTCGGATCATCAAGCATAGTCCACTCATTGGAAAAA
>JBJOOF010000137.1:0-19062 GCA_046051425.1 Bacteroidota bacterium | reverse complement strand
TAAAGCCTTGCAAAATGGACTCAGCATTCATGTTCAAAACCCAAGCGATGGAACAGTGATCTCTGCCTTAATTCAAGGGACCGGTGTTTCCGGCAAACTTCTCTTGGTCACCCATACCCGTGGATTGATCAATTACATGGCAGAAGGAACTCTCGCCAATGGGGTCTGGGGGGTACGTATTCCTAAGAAAAATCTACCAAGTGGAATCCATACGATTGCCATTATAGATGAGCAAGGCAGGCCATTGTTGGAACGATTGGTTTTTGTCCAGAACAAAGACCAATTAGTTCTGGAACTCAATGCATCCTCAGAGCCACTTCAACCACGGGGTAAAGTAAATTTGAACCTCAAGAGTGCCTTCCAAGACAGTATCTCCCAAGCCAGTTTATCCCTCTCGGTAGTGGATCTAGATCAAGTGGAGGATCAAAGTGATTTGCAAGGAACACTCTACTCTCACTTACTGCTTACTAGCGATTTGAAGGGGACTGTTTACCGACCTGGATATTACTTTAGAAAAGACATCTCCAATGCTGCCGAGGAACTCGATTTGGTCCTGTTGACCCATGGCTGGACACGGTTTGATTGGGAGGATGTGCTTCAAAATCGACTTCCAGATCAAGGCTACTACATCGAACAGGGGATTACGATTTCGGGAAAAATAATTGAGCAGACCTCAACCAAAAAAGGATTGGGGGGCGGGAAAATCACTGCATTGGTAGGGGAAGGGGTTGAACTCCTCTCTACCGAATATGGTCCTGATGGGAACTTCCTACTGACCGATCTGCAGTACCAGGATTCGGTGTCGGTGACGATTACGGCCGAAGACCTTCGCGCGCGAAATTTTATCAATCTCTCCATCGCTGTTCCGCAACTTCCCTTCACTCAACTGAGTGGAGTCTACCCAGCGACTAGCAGCTGGCCCAAAGGATTGGCCGCTACGGTGGGCGAACGAAACCTAATGCAACAGCTCAATTCCAACCTCCTAGAAAAGGAATTGGAAGGAATCACGGTAGTGGCCGAAACGCTCCAGGAAGAGCAGACTCAAGCCCGAAAAATCTATGGGGAAGGCGATGCTGTAATCAAGCCTGAGGACATTCCTGGTGGACAAGGATTTATCAACATTTTTCAGTTGATCCAAGGCCGTGTGGCCGGAGTACGTGTCACCTTTGATGGATTCAATGCCACTGTACTTATTCGAGGCGTAGGATCGCTTCAAGCAGGAGTAGAGCCCATGTACATGCTCAACAATGTGCCGGTAGATGCGAGTACCCTTGCCCAAGTTAGCCCACGAGATGTGGAAAGTGTGGAGGTATTTAAGGATCCTGCCCGAACAGCGATCTTTGGTTCCCAAGGTGGAAATGGCGTCATCGCCGTCTACACCAAGGCAGGCACAAGCACCGTATACAGCAATGTGGGAGGTACCTTGGTGACCAAATACAGTGGATATTCCATCCCACGTGTTTTTTACTCGCCTAAATACGAAGAAAACTCTCCCGCCAATAAGATGACCGATAAGCGGGCCACCTTGTATTGGAATCCACTGATTCAAACAGATCAAAGCGGTAAGGCCTCCCTATCCTATTACAATTCTGAGACTGGGAGCAGGCATTTACTAATCCTAGAGGGTATAGACTCGCAAGGAAGATTAGGACGTTTGGTCAAAGTGATCGAATAATTTGGGGGATTCAAGGGATTTGGTAGCTTCGCAAAAAATGATGCAATGAAAAATCTTCTCCTTGTCACCTTTCTTCTTTTTGGTTCGATTACTTTCCTTCAGGCACAAGAGCAGGGAGATTCCCGACTTCATGTCTTGGGTCAGTATGGGTTAAGGATGGAAGAACCTGGAATCGGATTGGGCTGGGAGTATTTTTTTGCGCCTCAATTTGGACTGATGCCAAGTTATACGCAACTCTTTCCAACTATCGGTAGAGCGGGTAATTTCAGCGCGGACCTGCGTTACTACCTCTCCAAGGACAAGTCACAGGTCTATGTAGTGACAGGCTATAGTTTGACTTCAGAAAATCCACAACCTGGGACTGCTGGTACCAAGCGAAATCTAAGTGGAGCGAATGTAGGGGTGGGGGCTGTAGTACCACTCACCGATTGGGTGGGGCTGAGTACCGAATTCAAATTTCAAAGCCAAGGCTTCCAGCAAACCTACTTTCGGTTTGGCCTAGAATTTCCACTTGGAAAATAAGATTTGAAGTTCAATTAGGTAGGCAGTGGACCGTTGACCTTGCTCTAGGAACAATTACTTTTTACTGTATTCAAACAGTTTTCTTTTTTCTTCCTTGGTCAATCCTTCGTAGCCCTTTTCGGCAATTTTATCCAAAATTTTATCTACCTCTTCCTGACTTAGTGCATCCTTAGCGACCGGCTGCGTTTGTTCAGTCTTTGCCGATCGAGAACCTGTAGAAGTAGTCCTTCTGTAGCTCACTTTAGGGGCACGTCTGCTAAATAGATTTTCGTAAAACATCCCTATTTTTTGAATCGGCATGCCCAAGTCCCAACCTTTTCGCAACAAGAAGATATAGCCGAAGCCAAGCATCGCCCCTCCCAGATGGGCAATTTCTCCCCCCGCATTCTCCCCAATCGAGTTGGCAAAAGAAAGGAGCACATAAAATGCAGCGATATAGACAATTTTAACCGGGCCGAAAAGCAAAAGCACAAAAGTCGTTTGTGGCGCAAGCGTAGCTGCACCTACCACCACAGCAAATACCCCTGCACTGGCTCCAAGCATAAAAGAGGTGTCTACAGCACCTGAAAAGTAGGGAGCAATGTTGTACATCAACAGATAAAATCCTGCTCCAAACACCCCTCCCAAAATGTACAAGTTGGCCAGCTTCCTACTGCCTAAATACTGATGGATGAGGAGTCCAAAATAGTAGAGGAAAAGCAGGTTGAACAGGATATGAAAAAGCCCCTCATGCAAAAAGAAGTAGCTGAAGATAGACCAAGGTTGTTTGGCTAGCGTAGACAAAGACGCAGGCATCATGATCCATTTCAGTCCTTCTTTGTAGACTTCTCCAAAGCCGCTAAGCGTCAGGACTACTCGCGAGATCAACAGGATAAAAAAAGCAATCAGATTGATGGCCAACAACTTGTATAAGCTATTGTCCCGACGGTTAAATGCGTTTTTTAAATTATCCCAAAAGCTTGAATACATATCAGTAGAAGGTATTTCTATTTCTTTTCCACACGTACACCAAGATTCCTCCCACGACTAATCCGCTCAAGTGGGCAAAGTGGGCGACGTTATCGGAAGGACTGGTAATCAAAATATTGTAGATCGTGTACAGGCCATAGAACGTGACCATGTACTTGGCCTTAATCGGTATGGGCGGAAAGAGCAGAAAGAGCTGGGTATTGGGGAAGAGCATCCCAAAAGCAATCAAGATTCCAAAAAGTGCTCCTGAAGCACCCACCATGGGTTGGTTGACTTGCAGCTGCAAAATGGTATTCAAGGTTTGCTCCGCGCGCTGGATATGCATGGGATCTTCTGGATTCCTGCTGTACTGATCCACAAAGTCAAATACCTCAGGTGAAAAATAGCCCCTGTTTTCAATTACCAATCGGTTGAAATATTCAGGATCCGGATCCGCTTCGAAGGCCAATACCTTCTCTTCCATGGTGCGGTATTGAACCAAAGTATACCCAGAGTAAAGCACACCAGCTCCCATCCCGCAGACCATCCAGAGGATGAATAGCTTCTTAGGCCCCAAAAACTGCTCCAAAAGGGGCCCAAATATCAGGAGACCGAAAAGGTTGCTGAAAAGGTGCCAAAAGTCGGCATGCATAAACATGTACGTAAGAAATTGGAAGGGCTTGAAGTAGGAACTCTGAATATTGTAGAGGGCAAACCATTGGTCCAGGGAAGGGAACACAAAGGTGGCCACCAAAAAAACAGCGATGTTGATCAACAACAGATTTTTAACGACCGGGGTGATGTTTCTAAACATGTTATTTTGCGAAGAAGGCGTGTATGCTTGTTAAATCCAATTTCACGAAGGTTTTGTTTCCAGAAGGGGAATAATATGGATTTGGGCAAGCAAAAAGTTGTCCTACCAAGGTTTCCATCTCTTGTGTATCGAGTTTTTGTCCCTTCTTTAACGCGGATCTTTTGGACAGCGATCGGGCTAAATTTTCTTTTTTGTCTAGGGAAAGTTCGTCTTTGAAATTTTTAAACTGCTCAATCAATCCCTCAAAAAGTTCCTTTTCATTTTTCACTTGCGTTTCTGCAGGCACTCCTCGGATGACCACGGTGTCTTTCCCAAATTCCTCCACTTGAAAACCAAGGCTGGTCAACTCGGGAAGCATGTCCATCACCAAAGCAAAATCTGCCGGGTTTAAGGTCAGTGCTGTTGGAAATAAGCACTGCTGCGAAGCCCCATGGGTGGATTGCAGTTGCTTCAAGTATCGCTCGTAGAGGATTCGTTCATGGGCCAATTGCTGGTCTACGATGAGCAGCCCCGTAGACATTTGGGCCACGATATAGCTTTTTTCTACTTGAAAGGTGGTACCTGTTCCAGCAGCGGCTTCTTGTTCCAAAGCCAAGCTGACCTCGCCGGCTGTAGCTCGGCTTGGAAACGTGAGGAGCTCCTGCTCTTCACCCGAGAAAGCGGGGGATTGCTGGGAGGTGGATTGGGGAGTATGTCCTTCAAAAAGGCGCTCCCAACCCGAAACAGAGGCACGTTGGAACTCCGGGGTATTGTAGGTTTTGTAACTGTACTCCCGATCCACATCCAATGACGCTTGGGGATTTTTGGTCCAATTTTCTTGAAAATTGACGTCCATGCTAAAGTCAAGCGCAGGCATCACTTGGTGTGCGCCAAGGGCTTGCTTGACCGCAGATCGGATTACGGCGTAGATGGTGCGCTCGTCCTCAAACTTGATTTCAGTCTTAGTCGGATGCACATTGATATCGATCGTGGCGGGATCTATATCCAAGAACAAGACATAGAAAGAGTGTTGATCTGCTTGAATCAGCCCCTCAAATGCAGTGCTCACCGCATGGTGGAGGTAGCTGCTCTTGATGTAGCGATTGTTGACAAAGAAAAATTGCTCCCCACGAGTTTTTTTGGCGTATTCAGGCTTGCCCACATAGCCTTTGATGCTGAGATGGGGAGTTTCTTCCTCACAGGGAACCAGTTGATTTTGGATTCCTTTGCCAAAAATTCCTACAATACGCTGGCTCAATTTGCCTGGCAGCAGGTTGTAAGTTTCTAATTCTCCTTGGTGTAGGGAAAAGGCAATTTCTGGATAGGAAAGAGCCACCCGTTGAAATTCGTCAACGATATGCCGCATTTCTACGGGGTTGGACTTCAAGAAATTTCTTCGAGCGGGCACATTGAAAAACAAGTTTTTCATGGCCACAGAGGTCCCGACAGGAAGCGCTGCCGGCTCTTGCTTTTTGACTTCAGAGCCTTCGATTTGAATGAGGGTGCCTACTTCTGCATCCTGAGTTTTGGTTTTGAGTTCCACCTGCGCCACAGCAGCGATAGAAGCCATGGCTTCCCCTCGAAAGCCAAAGGTGCGAATGGCAAAAAGGTCCTGTGCAGTTCGGATTTTGGATGTGGCATGGCGCTCAAAACTCATTCGCGCATCGGTGGGAGACATGCCCTTCCCGTTATCGATCACCTGAATGAGTTGCTTCCCCGCCTCCTTGACGACTACCTGAATCTGTGTTGCCCCCGCATCTACGGCATTTTCAAGGAGTTCCTTGAGTGCGGAAGCAGGGCGTTGAACTACCTCACCAGCAGCAATTTGATTGGCAATGGCATCGGGAAGTAGCTGGATAAAATCAGGCATTCTTTCTACTCTTGAGGAATCTGAGCAAATAATAAAAGCCCCCTATACCTACGGCGGTGTAGCCCATATAGGTAAAAACTTGTGGTCCAATGTAAATGTATCCAAATGCCGAAAGTACCATCCCAAGGAAAAGTAAGGTCCGAAGTAGAGTAGAGGAATTAAACACTGCATTTTCACGCGGTTTATTGGATCTGAAGGTAGAAAATGATCCCTTCATCATAGGGCGTCTAGGGGAGGGTGCATCACCTGAATTTTCGATTTCTCCCTCCTGTTCCAATTCCATTTTTATGCGGGAAGTACGCTCCTCAATTTCTTCTTTGATAGGATCGTAATACCTAGGCTTGATTGCAAAACGTTGATGAGAGGCGGTTCTAAAAATGGTAGGCAATTTCATAAGGCGCTATTTTTTCCAAAATGGGGAAGAAATTTGTTGGGGTAGGTATTGGGTAATATCAAAGGAAGAAAGATTTTCTCTAAAGAAAACACCTAACTCAATTTGAAGTTTTCCAAACTTTTGTAACTTGAAAATCAATCTTTTTTATCCTAAGACAAGCATTAAGCTGCGGTCAGATTAGTACAGTCTAAGCCCATGTTCTTCAAACAAATTTAAGTAAAAATTTAGAATTAAGTTGAATCTCTACTATGGCCTCAATTCATTCATTTTTACTTTCATGGATACTTTTAGTTGGTTTTTTCACTACAGAAAAACCAGTCAATTCTGCAAAAATCAAGGATCCTTTAGAAAGCAAAGATGGCGATTTACAGCAGCTATGGGTAGATAGCGTATTCAATGCCTTAAGCTTTGAAGAGCGACTGGGTCAACTATTTATGGTAGCTGCCTATTCGAATAAAGACCAGCGGCATGTGGATGAAATTTCTGCCCTTATACAAAAGGAAAATTTGGGTGGGCTCATCTTTTTTCAAGGCGGCCCCAATAGACAAGCACGATTGACTAACCTATACCAAGCGCAGTCCAAAACTCCTCTCATGATTGCCATGGATGCGGAATGGGGAGTTGGAATGCGACTTGATTCTACCCTCAACTTCCCAAAGGCCATGACCTTGGGAGCTATTCAAGATCCCAAACTAGTAAAAGAGATGGGAGCAGAGATTGCCCGTCAGTTTCGAGTACTTGGCATGCATGTTAATTTTGCCCCAGTAGTGGATGTCAATTCCAATCCTGACAATCCTGTCATCGGTTATCGCGCGTTTGGAGAAGACAAGATGCGTGTCACTCGTCAAGCAATCGCCTACATGAAGGGGCTTCAAGAAAATGGCATTATGGCCAATGCGAAGCATTTCCCTGGGCATGGGGATACTGAAAATGATAGCCATTATACCCTTCCTCTAATTCAACACACCGAAAAAAGAATCTGGGATATCGATCTTTATCCTTACCAAGAACTCTTTAAGGAAGATCTAAAATCAGTGATGGTGGCACATTTGAATGTTCCTAGCCTCAATCAGGGGACTAATTTGCCAACTAGCCTATCCAAACCCATTGTCACCGATTTGCTTCAAAATAAAATGAATTTTCAGGGCTTAATCTTTACTGATGCCTTGAATATGACCGGGGTAGCCATCAAGAACAAACCAGGGGAAGTCGATCTTCAAGCGCTTCTTGCCGGGAATGATGTCTTGTTGTATTCCGAGAATGTACCCAAAGCCAAAGAGCTTATTTTGGAGGCTATTAAACAAGGATTAATTACAGAGGAAGAAATCAACCGTCGGGTTAAAAAAATTTTAAAAGCTAAGTATTGGGCAGGATTACATGCTTATTTACCCATAGACACGTATAAAATCGCTGATAAACTTACAACTCAAAATACTACTGAAGTTATCGAAAAGCTCTACGGAGACGCCATTACGGTAGCTTCAAATAAAAATGACTTACTCCCCATCGGGGATTTGGACTTGAAAAAAGTCGCTAGTCTAAGCATTGGTGACGAGGGAGGAGTGTTCAGCACCTACTTGAATCAATATACTAAAGTAGATCACTTCAGCTTACCTAAGGCATCTGGAGAGGGAGCCCATTACAACCTAATGAAACAGTTGGAGGATTACGATGTGGTCTTAGTTGGTTTAATGGGTGTCAGCAACAGTCCGCATCGAAATTTTGGAATTGCACCAGGCGATATAACCCTTATCCGAGAATTGGAAAAACGCCAGCAGGTGGTCACTGTACTCTTTGGAAATGTATATGCTTCCAAATTTTTAGAAGGCTTGGAGCATGTAGTTTTTGCCTACGAGAATTCCCCCTTTACTCAAAAACTTGTTCCTCAGATTTTGTTTGGAGCGCGCCCTGCAAAGGGGATATTGCCTGTAACTGTAAGCGAACAATTTACCCAAGGTGTAGGTGGACTCTTGAATTCCGAAAACCGATTAGCCTACGGTAGCCCAGAAAGTGTGGGTATGAATGCAGAAAAATTGAATAAAATTGATGGGCTAGTAGCTGAAATGATTGCTTCGAAAGCCGCTCCAGGAGCACGGGTGTTGGTCGCTAAAGAGGGTACAGTCATTTTTGATCGATCCTATGGCCACCTAGACTATGAAAAGTCTGCCCCAGTCACTTCAGAAACAGTCTATGATTTAGCCTCAATTACCAAAGTAGCTGCAACCACACTTGCTGCCATGTTTTTACATAGCCGAGGAGAACTAGATCTAAACAAAACATTAGGTGATTACCTCCCAGAATTAAAGGCAACGAATAAAGGAGGGATTATTTTGTCAGATCTGTTGGCACATGAAGCTGGTTTGAAGGCATTTATTCCACACTATAACAAAACGCTCAGTTCCGGAAAATGGAAGCCAGCCTATTACAAGGATTCGAATAGCGAAGGCTATACCCTTCCAGTATCCAATAACATGTTTGCCATTCCTAGTTTGCGTGATAGCTTATGGAATTGGACAGTTGAATCTGAGCTTATGCCCAAACCTCATGGCTATGTTTACTCCGATCTTACCATGTACTTCATGCAAGAGGTGATCGAACGCATCGTAAATCAGCCTTTGGATGAATTTGTAGATCATAATTTTTACGCACCATTGGGCCTGCAAACACTTACGTTCAATCCATTTGAGAAAATTCCCCTTTCTCGCATCGCTCCAACGGAAAATGACCAAACCTTTCGAGGAAGACAAATCCAAGGCTATGTGCATGATCAAGGGGCCGCCATGTATGGAGGGGTAGCAGGCCATGCTGGGTTATTTGGGACTGCAAATGACTTGGCAGTTATTCTCCAACTTCTCTTGAATAAAGGTACTTATGGAGATGTTACATTAATGGGCCCAGAAACAATTGAAGCATTCACAAAGAGGCAATCTACACGAAGTAGACGAGGCTGGGGATGGGACAAGCCTGAACCGGAAAAGGGGAAAGGGGGCTCAGTTAGCAAATTAGCTCCAAAAAGCACCTTCGGACATACCGGTTTTACTGGAACAAGCATGTGGGCAGATCCGGAAAACAAGCTCACCTATATCTTTCTATCAAATCGGGTTTACCCAATAGCCACAAACAATACCTTGTTGGATTTAGGGATTCGGACTAAAATCCATGATCTGATTTATGAGTCTATTGAAAAATAGAATCACAAACCTCTGAAAGATTTAATTCCCTTTGATCTCAATTACCTTGAATTCCGTACGCCTATTGGTCTGATGCTCCTCCTCAGTTTGTGCATTTGGAACCAAAAGTTGGGTTTCCCCATATCCCTTGGCTACCAATCGATCTGCAGCAATTCCTTGACTTACGAGATAATCTACTGCTGACTGGGCACGTCGCTGCGAAAGGTTGAGGTTGTAGTCGTCGCTAGATCTAGAATCTGTATGCGAACTCAACTCGATTCGAATGGAAGGATTGTCTTTTAAAATTTTGACCAATTTATCCAATTCTAGCCCTGCATCGGAACGGATATCTGACTTATTCAAGTCGTAATAAATATTGTCAAGCACGATAGACTTCTCTAGAATCAACTGATCCAAAACAATCGTGGTATCCAAGGTAATATTGGTCACCTCTTGGATCAAGGTCGCTGGATCCGGAGTCTTGCCCTTCGTGGTGTAAGGAAAGGATTTGGAGAAATACCCACTTCGGGAAGCAATAATGCTGTATTCACTTTCAGGTGAAAGTGAAAATCGAACTCTTCCTTGTGCGTTCGAAAGGTCTCCACCTAATTGACTTTTATCCCCTGCATACAAGACCACTCGTGTTTGTGGCAAAATAACTTCTTGTCCATCTGCCTTGAGTTCCTTGGTGTATACATTGAGCAATACATTGACAATTTTTGGCTTGGGAGTCTTGTCTTCAAAAAAGTAAATATCGTCGTCTCCTTTTCCACCTGCACGGTTGGAAGAAATGAAGCCTGCTTTGGGGTATTCGGTAAAGAAAATTCCAAAATCATCCGCCTGACTATTGAAGCTTGCGCCTAGATTGCTGATGACTTGAATGCCATCCACATTTTTTTCAGCTACAAATAGGTCCAATTTTCCCAAGCCAGGATGTCCATCTGAAGCGAAGAAAAATTTTCCATCCTTGGTAGACCTAGGAAACAATTCATTGCCTGCAGTATTGATTGTAGGTCCGAGATTGACAGTATTCCCAAAATCCCCATTGGCAAGTTTGGTCGCCTTGTACAAATCTATTCCGCCAAAACCTCCTGGTCGGTTGGAAGCAAAGTAAAGTTCTGCACCATCACTTGAGAAGGCAGGGGTAGAATTCCACCAGGTGTCTTCCTCATTGACAGGCATCCAGATAGGCTGGGTATATCCAGCTCCTCTGAAATAGGACACAAAGAGCATGGTCTCAGGGAAATCCTTCGAAGAAGTGGAATTTCCTCGTGCATAAATTAGGGTATTCCCATCCGGACTAATTGCCAAAGCTGCTTGATTGAGTCCCTCCTCATTTTCAAATTCAGGCAAGAACTCCACCCCAGCTGCATCCACTTTTAGTCCCTGAGCTCGGGTACGAAAAAGCTGATGGTAACCCGTTCCTGTAGCGGAATAGAGTCGAGAAGAAGCCCTTCCCGAAGTAAAGTAAAGGAAGTCCTCGCTAATCACTGGAGAATAATCAGCAGCTGCGGTATTCAATTCGTTGTAGTTGACCAACTGGTAGTTGGCGTAGTAATCGGTAATCCCTTTCACTTTGGGTAATGCCTCCAGCTCCTGCTTGACACGCGCTTGAAGGCGATCGTCAGAAGTAGCCGCAGCAGCCGCTTCAAAGGCAAGTTTAGCCTCCTCCCATTTTTGATTGGCCTTTAGACTCTGACCCAAGAAAAAATGGGTTTCAAAGGTGGGGTCTTCCTGAGCCAATTTTTGATAATGAGGCAAGGAAGCTTCAATGCGATTGGAAAGGCGGTAACTTTCTGCAAGCAGTCGACGGGCAGATAGGTTGCTGGAATCCTTGGCCAAGACCTGACTGAAGTTAGAAATGGCATACTGGTATTGACCCGAGAGGTACTGCTCATTCCCCTTTTCAAAAAGGCTTTTGCAGGACCCAAGCAGGAGCAGCGTAAAAAGAGCCAGTGCAGAAAAAATGGATTTCATCGGTCAGCAAGTGAAGTCTAGAGGTGAATATGGGGATTTAATTTGGAAAATAGGTACTCAGCCAACTTTTTGATAGCGGGAGCCAAAGGTTAGAAAGGTCTGCTTTGGTGTGAATTTGGGGTTGAATTACCTCGAGATCTGGAGTGATTTCCCCGCTACTAATTCTGGATTTGATCCCAAGTGCCGGCAAGACCTTGAGCTGACCTGCTTGATCTCGCAAGGTGAGTTTGCCTTGATCCACCAAATTGACACCTAGGTGCTGCTCCAAATTTCGTAGGGCCCGAACGGAGGAATCGATGGAACAGCCCGAGGCTCCCAACTGGCTTTCATCCACAGCAAGCACGATGAGCTGCTCGTACAAAATCGCAAATGAAGTAGGCATCCCATTACCATGGGTCGCCCATTCCCCACAAAAATCCGTTAAGCCTGAGTGAATCAAGGCCTGTTCGGCAGGGGTAAAACTGCGAGAGGAAACGTAAACCCAGACCCGTGAACTATCTGGTAGCTGGTCAAAAGGAAGGTACATGGTGCTGTAATTATTCTTCAAAGAAAAACCCTCTCTGCATAACGACAAAAAGGGTCTTTTGGATTCAAATCTAGAAATTAAATTCCCATATTCTTCGCGATCATTTCGGCAAGATCATAGACTTGTACTTCCGATTCCTTGTTTTTGTTTTTGATACCGTCGGTCATCATAGTCAAACAAAAGGGGCAACCCACGGCAATGGTGGATGCTCCTGTAGCCAAGGCCTCTTCCGTACGCTCGATATTAATGTCTTTTTTCCCCGGTTCGGGCTCCTTAAACATTTGTGCACCCCCAGCTCCACAGCAAAGTCCTTTGGTACGGCAGCGCTTCATTTCTACAAGCTCCACATCCAGGGCTTTGATTACTTCCCGTGGAGCTTCATAGACCCCATTGGCACGACCTAGGTAACAGGAATCGTGGAAGGTGATTTTTTTACCCTTAAACTCCCCTCCTCCTTGAAGGGTCACTTTCCCTTCGTTGATGAGTTGCTGGAGAAACTCAGAGTGGTGAATCACTTCGTAGTTGCCTCCCAAGGCAGGGTATTCGTTTTTGATGGTATTGAAGCAGTGCGGACAGGCGGTCACTACTTTTTTGACTTCGTAGGCATTCATCACTTGGATGTTGGCCACTGCCTGCATTTGGAAAAGAAATTCATTGCCTGCTCGTCGAGCTGGATCACCTGTACAGGCTTCTTCTGGACCCAGGACGGCAAAGCTTACGCCTACTTTATTCAATATTTTGACAAAAGCCTGGGTCACCGCTTTGTAGCGCTCATCAAAGGATCCTGCACAGCCCACCCAAAAGAGAACCTCAGGTGTTTGGGAGTTGGCGGCCATTTCGGCCATGGTAGGAACTTGGTAGGTAGACATGTTTTAGATACTAGACGTTAGATACAAGATGCAAGACAAAATCGGCTTTCAAGCATCCCTTACTTCATTTCTTCTTCTTTCACTTTTTCGGACCAATTGAATCGGTCAGATGGACTAAATTTCCAAGGGGAGAAACTCGTTTCCATATTTTGGAACATCGAATTCCACTGCGCTGGAGTGCCTGATTCTTCCATGGCCACATAGCGACGCATCTGTAGGATAATGGAAAGCGGGTCAATATTTATGGGACAAGCCTCCACACAGGCATTACAGCTGGTACAGGCGTTGATCTCTTCTTTGCTGATGTAGTCTCCCAAGAGTGACTTCCCGTCTGCAAGACCTGGGCCTCCCGCATCTAGGCTTTTGCCTACCTCTTCGGCTCGGTCGCGGACATCCATCATGATCTTTCGTGGAGAGAGTTTTTTGCCAGTCAAGTTGGCTGGACACTCGGAAGTACAGCGCCCACACTCGGTACAAGAGTAGGCATTGAGCACGTTCACCCAACTCAGGTCATTGATGTCTTTGGCTCCAAATCTCCCAATTTCAGCAGGAGCTTCGGTAGGGGCATCAGTAGGTATTCCCAACATCATGTTCACTTCTTGGGTCACCTCAGGCATATTTACCATTTCTCCCTTTGGTTTTAGATTAGAATACCAAGTATTGGGGAAAGCCAAGAAAATATGCAGGTGCTTGGAATAGGTCACATAGACCGCAAAAGCTAAAATGCCGGCAATGTGAAACCACCAGGCGAAACGCTCGATAGCCACCAAAGCAGGAGTTGAAAGGCCCTCAAAGAGTGGCTGAAGAAAGCTACTGAAGAAAAGCGGGCCAAGAACTAGGTAATGTGCATCTCCTCGGACAGCCAAAATCTGATCGGTAGCATTCATGGTTAGAATGGCAAACATCAGGATGATTTCAATCACAAGGATCAAATTGGCATCCAGGGCCGCCCAGCCCTTCAGTTCGGGTTTGGTGAATCGCTCCACTTTCATCACATTTCTCCGCACCAAAAAAGCCACACAGGACACCAATACCGCAACGGCTAAAAATTCAAATACATTAATCGCTACCGTATACAGTCCTCCTAAGACTGGAGCAAAGAGACGGTGAGTGCCCAATAGTCCGTCAAGTACAAACTCCAGCACCTCCAAGTTGATGACCAAAAATCCTACATAAATCAGGGCATGTAAAAATGCGGGCACCAGGCGCTTGAACATTTTTTGCTGACCCAAAGCAACAAGCAACATGGCTTTCCAACGATTTTCGGGTTGGTCATTTCGGGTTTCCGCCTTACCGAGCAGGATGTTTCGTCGAAGAAATTGGATCCTTTTAGCCAAAATAAAGCCCGCAACACCCAGAATTAGGACAAACGCGAGTTGTGGTAAAATGCTCATATTGATCGGATTAACTAGTTTTTACAAAATTTGGGTCTATTTTTTCTGAAAAGGATTTGTAGAGAATCCTCATTTTTCTACATTTGCAACACTTAAAAGGATGGTGATATAGCTCAGTTGGTAGAGCATCGGACTGAAAATCCGTGAGTCGGTGGTTCGAGTCCACTTATCACCACAAACCCGGTCTTCCTAGATCGGGTTTTTTTTTGCCCTATTTTTTGCTCCTGAAACAAGTGCTTTCCGCCCATTTGTACTGCCAAAATATAAAATAGTCTGCATGCATACTATTTTTCAACAAATTTAAAATTCGATTTACGTTTGGCCTAACTCCAAACCAAGGTAGATTACCAACAGAATTCTCTTCACTCACTCTAAGAACAAGGAGCATGGGAATTTGTTGGGGAAGTGCAGTACGTCTTTTGTCAAAAACGAAAGGCTTGGTCTAGCTCCCTATTTTTTAAGGAATACTGCCATTTCTGCCACCCGCTTCCCAAGCCCTCTCCCCTTAACCAAAAATTGCTCCTCCACCTTTCCAGTTTGAAATGGAGCTTCCCCCGTGATTGCTGAAGCACCAAAGGCCGCTTCCGTCTCCGCTCCACCAAGTACCAGCATCCCATGAATCAGCATGGAATGCAACAAATTCAGCTGCACCAATTCCTCCCCAATCGACATCCCTCCACCCGTCACAAAGGCCGCTCCTAACTTATTTTTTAGCGGACGCCCTTCAAAAGGCCAAGCATTAATAAATTCCTGCACGGCTGGGGCCACGTTGGCATTGTAGACCGGCGAGCCTACCAGAATCGCATCGGCTTCGAGCAGCTCTTTAGTGCTCACTTGATCTATAGAAAGCAAAAGCACGCGTACTCCTGCTACCGATTTTGCCCCCTCCTCCACAGCTTGTGCCATGGCTTGGGTGTTTCCAGATTGGCTGTAGTACGCAATCAATACCGTAGGTTGCTCTTGCCCATATCCAAAGAAAGAAAGGAGAAAAAACAGGGGAAGAAGCAGGAAAAAGCGATAAATTCTTGGGAAAATATTCATTCCCGAAAATAAAAAAAATCCCCATCTCCGTGAAGAAATGGGGATCTGAATCTGAAAAATGAGGCTTATTTTTTCCAGCTAGCCTTTCCGCCCTTGGCAGAATCCACAGTGACACTGTAAGCAGATCCTGAAGAAACAATCCATCTTACTTGTACAGCTCCCATTCCAGGAATATTGGCTACCGCCATTTTTTCAGGGGAATTGGTCTGCTCTTTGTACTTTTTCATGTCGGCATCTTCCACTACAAATCCTGCCACCACCTTAGCTCCAGAAATCGTTACGTAGTCTGGACGCTCGATGCGGTACTTCAAGTCTTGACTAGCGTGAGTTGGCATCATGCGCTCGTTGAAAATCGTGGCGGTTATGGCCTTCAAGCCGCCTCCTAAATCCTCCTCTTTCACCTCAGTGATGGAAAGCTTTGGCGTATGGTAGGCATGGTAAATGGTAAACGCTGCATTACGATGCGCATCTTGTTCCAACAGGAATCCTGGATGTGCACGTCCAAAGGTCTTTTTGAAGCCCCCGATCTCTACCGTTCCAAACTGTGGATGTTTGTATTCTTTGTAGTTGACAAAGGCATCACCAAATGTCAATAGCTCATCCACTTTGAGTTGCTCCTCCTGGTTGCCTCGTCCCGCCTCTTTATTGAAGTACAGGTAAGACACCATGAGTTCGTTGGTGTAGGTGAAAATTCCTCTATTGCCATAAAACCAATCCAGTTCCCCGCCAAATACCGAGTACAAATCCTTGTAAACCGTCAAGTAACGATAGCCTGGAATCATTTCTTCTCCCTTTTTGCCTATCGCATCGTAGATTCGGATATCCTCTCGATTGTAGGTATTGAGATCTTCTTCAGCACCTGGTCCACGAAGGATCATTCCCCCAGAATTGTGGAAACTCTGGGCTCCTGCAATGTTGGAGTGCTTCCAAACAAACTCCATCACCGCACGATTTTCAGGTAGCGTAAATGGATAGCGCATAGCGCCTCGCTGAATGTAATCCGGCTGCCAGTTCCAACCCCAATCGCGGTTGGGATCGTAATAGCCGATACCATCTTCGTTGACTTCACCATCGCCATCGTTATCGACTCCTTCTTGACCGAGCATTTCGTACTCTCCTACTTGGTCAGGGCCTACTTGCATCAATCTTCTTGGATCCAAAGGATCTTTGATAAAGCGTCCCGTTGCTGACTTACGGATCATCATGGTAATGTGACCATCGCCGTCTAGGTCATCCATTCTATCCTCGCCATTTTTGCCATCTCCATCGTTGTCCAGCACAAGCATACCGGAACGAGGGGAACTCGCCGTATTGGGCTCCTTGAAGAAGTTATTTCGAGCATCTGGGTTGATGGTCGGGGTGATGTAAAAGGTCTTGTCTTTTAGGAGTTGCTTCACAAATTCATTGTCGGCATGCATCTCGGTCAGGTACCAAGCCACATAGAGGGAGAATTCACCACCCTGCACCTCGTTGGAGTGGATGTTACCATCGATCCACATGGCCGGCTTGTCGGTATCCTTGCCCGTAGCAAAGTCGGTGATGGTCAATGTCAAGATATCTCTACCTTCCACCGACTTGCCGATGGATTCGATTTTGGCAAGTTTGGGATGTGCAACTGCGATTTTTTTCATCAAATCCCAAAGCCCTTCCGCGCTGTAGTAGCGGTTCCAAGCAATCTCCACTTTGGGCTGGTGCGGCGTGCCGATGGCCCGAAAGTAATTTTCTTGTTGTGCACTTACTTCAAAGGAACTTAGTGATAAAGCTCCCAAAGCCAAGGCTGTTAGCGTATGTTTGATAGTGTTGATCTTCATGGCTTAAAATTTTACAGTTTGGGAAACAAAACCTGCATGCGGAGCCCCTACTTTCAGTTGCACCGGACCCTTGCTTCGCACAATCCAGCTAAAGCTTGTTTTTTCAAATGCACCTAGCGAATCAACTAGCTTCACCTTATCTCCTGAAACAAGCTGGTCTGCGGCCACATCAATATCTACCCGAAGCTTACGCAACCAACGAGAGCGAGTGCCCATCTCTGAATGGGTAGCAAGCGGAGAATTATTAAATAAATCCACCGTCACACGGGTCAATCCATTTCCAATTGCCTCTGTTTTGAGGTTGTGGAATTCCAGTTTGGGTTGCATTCCAGCCAGCTTCAAGATAAAATCAGTGTGCTGCTTGGCAATTTCTCCTACTTTTTCAAAGGGAGGATTGATCAATAGAAATGGCTTGGTACCCCCAACTTCTACTTGTTGGTTGGGAAAATCAGGATGTTTTACTGCAGTCCAGGGCACAAAAGTATCCTGCTTCAAGGAATCAGACCAAGCCAAGAAATTAGCTTCAGCATTGGTTTTACCCTTGTATTCAGGGTTCCAGTAGGCTGGCGTAGAAAAGCTGTAGCGCGCAAAATGGAAGTAAGCCCATTGGAAAAAATCCCCATCTGTACCTTGGTTGGTTTGTTGAAAGGCTTTAGCAGGAACCGTTTTGGTATAAAGTTCAGACACCATAGCATTGGTGGCCTGATCTTTTTCCAAAATAGAAGTTACTACGCGCTTGCGCGCATCTCCTGCCGAATACTTCAGCGGGGCACTCAAATTATTGGCTGGTGAAAAGGTCACAAAAGCAAAAATATTCCACTGCTCAAAGAGGTAGTCCAATAGGGCTCTACTCTCGAGTTGAGACACCGCAATATCTCCTGCTAGTGGTTCAAATACGGGAAATTTATAGGTCAAAGATTTATTAAAGGCAATGCCCTCGGTGAGGTCTTCTGCAAACTTGCCGTCCTTGTCGCTGTCTATACTTTCCTTAAAGACCCTGTATTTCCCAGCTTCTCCTTTGGTTCGGTCTGCTTTTACCAAAACGCGGGCATCTTCTTTGGAAGTCGTCCAGTCCCCCATAGGGTCTGCAACGCGCATCCAGGTAATCATCCCATCTCCATTCAAGTCGCTGTAGCCATTGTCTCCAGCTACCCCATCACGGTCGTGGTCGATGGCTACTGCATTGCCTCGACGCTCGTACTTCAAGGCATCGTGGTACTGTGCATAGGCATCTGGGGAAAGGTTGGGAAATACATAAAAGGTAGTGGCTTCAAGTGCCTTGGCATTTTCTCCTACAAGCTTTTCGGCAAACTGCAGGGCCAATTCCACGCTGAGGACATGGTATCCTTCTACCCCACCCACTACTGCTATCGCGGGCTTTTGGTCTTTGGCTCCGGTACCGATCTTCAGGGCATAAATTTCCTTGCCTCCAGCGGTCTTGGTAAGCGTCTTTAACTCTACTGCTGGATTAGCGCTGAGTTTTTGGATGCGTTGAGCGGTCTGACTGAGTGTGGGGTAGTCGCTTTGGGCAAAAGCATTGCCACAAATCGTTGTCGCCAGCAACAGTCCAAAAAAGAGGTGTTTTCTCATATTGGGTCGTGTTTTTGGAAATATTCAAAGAGTAAATGAAGGGAAAGTTTAGGAAAAAAATGGGAATTTGAGTGGAGAGTTTTTCTGATTCTCTAAAATAGAGGTGGAAGGAAGGGGTAGAGGATGAATGGCGAAGGAGAGAACGGAACTTGCTCCTTTCACAAAAAATGACGTATTTCAGGGCATTAATGCACTAGTCATGTACAGAAAACTTGCCCTCGCCATTGCTTTTTCTCCGCGGATGGAGGCCTTAATTGCCGAAGCTCGAAAATTGATCCAAATTTTTGAGGGGGAATTGATTTTGATCCACGTAGGAACTAAGACTCCTGAATTGGAAGCGCAGTTGGCAGAAGTGCTTTCTCGTCATTGTGGGGATCTCCACCGCATCAAAACCTTATGGAAGGAAGGCAAGCCCGCGAAGACCATTTTGAAAACCTGCGAGGAAGAAGGAGTAGATCTTTTGGTCTTGGGAGCCTTAAAAA
>JBJOOF010000136.1:0-5000 GCA_046051425.1 Bacteroidota bacterium | reverse complement strand
ACCTCGATTTTTCTTTAATGGAGATCACCTAAATCTAGTTGAAAATAAGATTAGAAATCCCTAAACCAACTCAGTTGCCTAGCTTGGCGGTACTCGATTTGATTAATAAGCCATTGTAGATGTAGGTTACTCCAAGTACTAAAACGCCAGCAATAACTGCGAGCAGCACATTGTAATAGGCAGGTGCAGAGATGGTCAAGCGAAGAAATAGCGTAGCGAGAGCGAAGGAAGAATAGCGAAACAAGTTGTAGTACTTGCTTGAATACCTCAGCGAGAAGATCAAGATAAAGATGTCGGTGAAGATCAACAGTGTATAAAACGACTGGATGCTAAAGGAGACCACTCCTGTATTGAAAGCTCTGGTGATGTCCAGAAACACAATTAAGAAAAATACGAGCGCGAGGTAGAGGGAGATGACCTTTTTGACCGAGATAAACTCCGCCTGTTCCTCATTACTCTGCGTGATTTTCTGGTGTTTTTGGGTGCGGTAAAATAGGGCGGTCATCCCAAAAATAAGTACCGCCCCAAAGCCATCTGCCACCATGGGCAGGAGCTCGAGCAGGAGTTCTGGCTCCCAATTCAGGTCCCCCATATAGTGTCCAAATTCTTTGAATGCATCCCGAAGGAGCAGCAGGGAGATGATTTCAAACTGCTTCCCGATGGAGTCTGCCACCGACCTAGGAAGTAAGAAAATCAAGCCCAAAATCTCAAAAACCAATAAAATGGTAAAGGCGATCTCTACGGCAAAGAAGGGCGAGAGTGTAGGAAATGGAAAGGGTACTTCAAAATAGATGAGCAGCGGCACCACCGAACCCAAGATAAAAAATACAACCACCAGATTGCTGATCCAGCGCGTACTTCTCGGACTCTCCCAATGCTGATCTAGCCAGTCAAAGGCTCTAAGATGTGCAGAAAGGAATCTATTCATGTAATTGATAATGAGTTTACTATAGTATAAAATAGTAGAACTCCAATTTGAATCAATATGTTCTGAACTCGATCTTTTCCTTCTAAATAATCTAGATGAATTTTAGCAACTGCTCCCTAAAAACAACCTATTGGAGCATCAATAACACCTTAGGAAAATGTTGGAACTAATTATTCAGGCCGGACAGCTTTAATCATCCAATCTGCAAAGGATTTGCGCGTGCCCACCTGACTGTGCGGCTGAGTTTGAAACTGGTAAATCCCGATCAACTCCTCCTTAGGATCGATGAAGAATATAGGCCCAGTTGCACCGCTCCAGCCAATCGTCCCTGTTCTTTTCAGCGTTTTACTGGTTTCTTTACGGACTATCTGGTAGCCAAAGGTAAAGCCCTCAGCCAATTGCCCCCCTTCGTCAAAGTAATGCGCATTAATGTTTAGGGGAACTTGATCCATTTTCATCAATGCGATGGTCTGGGGTTTAGCGATCTGTTTGCCTTGATGTTTACCATCATTCAGAATCATGACGCAAAAAGTAAGGTAATCCTCCAAGGTAGATACCAAGCCGCCAGAACCACTGTAAAAGACTTTTTTGCCAGAAATCAGTTTACTAGAAACAGTTCCCGGATCCATCACTCGTAGTCCCGCTTGGCCATCAGGCGTGTAGAGCGTGGTCAGTCGCTCCGCATCTGACTCCTCCAAAAAAAACTTGGTGGACTTCATACCCAATTGGTCTAGGATCCGCTGCTGAACAAAATCCTGGAATGGAATCCCTGAAACCACCTCCACTACCCGCGAGGCTACATTGATGGAAGGACCATAGATCCAACCTTCACCTGGTTCATGACTCAGTGGTAATTTGGCCAATTGATCTGAAAAATGAGTCAAATCATGCGCATTTACATCGGGGTAGGTACCTAGATACAAACCTCCCAAGGTGCCTCCCCATTGGCTTACAAACCCCGCCCTGTGTGTGAGCAAATGGTGAAGTAAAATTGGACTTTTGGCCGCCTCTGTCTGTAAAATCGGAACTCCCAACAAGGTATCTTGCTTTACGAGCACTTTAGGATTGGCAAAGGCTGGCAGGTAGGTGTCCAACCTGTCATTCATATTGAGCAGTCCATCTTCCTGCAATAAGAGTAGCGCTAATGTAGCAATGGGCTTGGTCATGGAAGCCATACGAAAAAGGGAATTGGTTTCCATGGGTCGATGGTTTTCCTTATCCGCTTCTCCAAATGCCTTCATTCGTTGCACTTTTCCTTGATGGTAAATCAAGTAAGCAGCGCCTGCCATTTTCTGTTCTTGGATCTCTTTAAGCACCTCCGCTTCAAAGGCATCTAAGGTGGCTGCATTTACCTTGGACTGCTTGCCTACCTGCTGCGCAACTAGAAGGCTGGGCGAAAAGAATAGCAGCAGGAAAAAGAGTTGTTTTTTCATAACACAAAGAATAATGATCATTTAAAATAGAAAAATGAAGGGCTCTTAACAAAAAAAAACCTCCATTAACGCTCAATCAGTTGGAAATTGGCACTTTTTGATGGTAAGCAAAATCTACATGAAAATCTACATTTACCCAAATTCGATCTGGAGGAGCGGTTAATCCGAAAGTGGTCATCCAATTCTCTCCCTCCGAACGGACCTTGATTTTTGACATGGCGAGCGGGCGGTAGCTTTCTGGTCCACTTAGGAAGTTTCGATCCAAGTGCTTTCCTACCAGTGTGGTCAGTGGTAAATCCACCAAATTTCCTTTATGAGAACCTGCCATTCCAGAAAAGGATAGGCTACCAGTAGGAAATTGGATGCTGCCATCTACCTGAACTGAATCCTGAGCAGGAGCCAAAGTCAAGGCCACTTCCCCATTTTGAACAGGAAAATCCAGTTGTGCGAGGGCACTATAAAGTGCTTGTCTCTTCGAAACTACTGTGCGGGGTATGCCGAGATGCTTTTCCAAAGGAATAAGAAGGTGGGCTACAGCGAGCGGTCCATTGGGCTTGTCACCCAGAGTATATTGGGCAGTACTTGCCAGAAAGAGCATCACCACCCCTTTTCCTTTTCGAATTCTTGGCTGCTGGTCTTCGGGAAGCATTTTTTTTAGATCTGCTTCTGAAAGCTCCCATAAAAGTGTGAGCCCCTTAGTTTGATTTTCTGGAAGCATTTTCCAACTTTCTCCAACCTTTAAAGAGTTACATCCAAACCCTAAAAATAAAAAAGGGATAACCCAAAGGAGAAAGCTAGAAGAAAGGGTTTGGCTCCAATTTGACTTAATCATGGCTATTTTCTTTTTCAAGTTCATGGATCAATTCATTAGCAGAGGTTCGAAGATTGTGAAGGAGTTGCTTTGAGTTTCGTTCCATAAAAATCTCGTTGGAAGCCCAATAAAAAAAAAGATCCAAATCCTCCTCAGTCCCTTTCAAAGGCGGATCCCAGGTAGGTTCTCCCATGGAATAGGGTCTACCTTTAAATTTGATTGGGTCAAACAAAAAAGCCAATTCTTTACCAAAGAATACGTTCCCAATGGCTTCTTTGAAAGGAAGTGTATTTTGGTCTCGAACTAATTGAATTTGATTTAATTTTTCCTTCGCCGCGGAATAGGCATTTATTTTATCAACCAAATTCTCGTCTTGGATCAATTTAAAGCCTCCAGCGTTTTCAAGTTGGTGAATGGTACCCATGGTTCCATAAAAGGGCTCCCGAATCAAGAGATACCTAGAAATGTAATACAATTTTCGAGTAGGCCAAGGACGAGGGGTTTGATACAAAATCGTATACAAGGTATCAAAATACTGGTCTTTGATCTCTTTAGAACGAATGCTGTAATCTATTTTGAGGGTATCCTGTCCCAAATCTTTGATCAAAGATTGGAGATACATTTTTTCTGTTTTTCGCTCTACAAGCCCCTCCCGATAATTCTCTGCAAAAAAGCCAAGTGTGACCGCTGAGAAAAGAAGTACAAATTCAACTGCGTAGCTACCGAGATGCTTTTTAAAATTTAAATTATCCATCAGTTTTTCAATTAATAGTTGAAAGAAAATTAATAAAAACTAAAGATAGATCCACTCGATTTAGATTGAAAAAAGTAGGTTAACTCAATTATGAAATTTGTTTTTCATCTTGTAAGTTTAGTTCAAATAGAAAACAAAAAAAACAAAAGACAATGAATAGACATTCCTCAGACAAATGGATTGGCGGCGTTATTGGAGGCATCGCTAGATCTCTAGGCATCTCCTCTGGCTTATTGAGAGGTTTATTTCTCGTATTTTTCTTTGGAGTAGGCGGATTAACTCTCGGGATTAGTAGTGGTGCTACGATCGTCATCTACCTTATTTTTTGGATTACCCTAAGGGAAAGCTGACCCATTTTCTTGGTGAATAAGAAATAATCTATGGCTTAGGTATTTTTTTACAAAATAATAATATTGTCTTGTTGTGGATTTCAAAAATTCATCATAGGTTTAAATAATTTAATTCATAATTATTTTTAATTAATAACCGTAGTTTCACCCCTTCAAACAACTAATTACATGAAAAAGCACCTATTACTTCTCGTAGCCCTTGTTTTTGCTGCTACAACTTGGACGCAAGCACAGACTGTCCTAGACTTTAAATTGGTTAATAACACTGGCGAAGATTTTTACGCCGTGTATTTAACAGATACCGATACGCAAGATTGGGGAGAGGACATCCTTCCTGAAGATATCGTGAAAGATGGGGATACCATAGACATTACATTCGAATATGTTGATGATGAGACCCTCTGCATGTGGGATCTCAGGCTTACCCATGACGCTTCGGAAGAGGATTACATCTACATCAATGAAATTGACCTTTGTGAGGTTTCAATCTTAACACTATACATCGACGAAGATGGCGATTATGCCTTCAAAGTAGAATAAATTCTCCTTCTTAAACGCCCAAGAAATTTTCAGTTGAGAACTTCTTGGGCGTTTTTTTTTGATTAGTTCGCAATTTTTACCTCGATGCGTCGGTTGAGTGGGTTTTCTTTTTCAGTTCCCTGGTAGGGGTAGGCAGGAGTTGACCAGCCGTAGCCCTTGGTCTCGATTCGACTTGCATCAATCC
>JBJOOF010000135.1:0-5188 GCA_046051425.1 Bacteroidota bacterium | reverse complement strand
GGCTCATTTTGCTACATCCCCAAAGGAGTACGCTGCCCTATGGAATTGTCTACCTATTTCCGAATCAATGCTGCGAATACCGGTCAGTTTGAACGAACCTTGATCGTAGCAGATGATTCTTCCTATGTATCCTACCTTGAAGGCTGTACTGCCCCTCAGCGAGATGAAAATCAATTGCATGCTGCAGTGGTAGAAATCTACGCCGGCGCACATGCAGAAGTGAAGTACTCTACCGTTCAAAACTGGTTTCCTGGTGACAAAGACGGAAAAGGAGGAATTTTCAATTTCGTAACCAAGCGAGGAATTTGCGCGGGTGACCATTCCAAAATTTCCTGGACACAGGTGGAAACGGGTTCGGCCGTCACATGGAAATACCCTTCCTGCATTCTAAAGGGAGATTATTCCATAGGGGAATTTTACTCGGTAGCGGTTACCAATAACTACCAGCAAGCCGATACAGGAACCAAAATGATCCACATCGGTAAAAACACCAAGTCAAGAATTGTATCCAAAGGAATCTCTGCAGGAAAATCGCAAAACTCCTACCGAGGCCAGGTGCAGGTGATGAAGCGAGCACACAATGCCCGTAACTTCTCCCAATGCGACTCCCTTTTGATGGGAGATCAATGTGGAGCTCATACTTTTCCCTACATAGATATTGCCAATCCTTCCGCGAAGGTGGAGCACGAAGCCACTACCTCAAAAATCGGGGAAGATCAAATCTTCTATTGCAACCAACGTGGCATTGCCACTGAAGATGCAGTAGCCTTGATTGTCAACGGCTATGCCAAAGAAGTATTGAACCAACTCCCAATGGAGTTTGCAGTAGAGGCTCAGAAATTATTAGCACTTACCCTTGAGGGTTCGGTAGGATAACCTACCGCGGCAGGTAAACCTACCGAAAATCAAACACGTACCTTAGAAATACTAGATCATGCTTTCTATAAAAAATCTACATGCCTCCATTGAAGGCACTCCTATCCTTAGAGGAATCAACCTGGAAGTAAAAGCAGGCGAAGTACATGCCATCATGGGCCCAAATGGCTCGGGCAAATCTACCCTAGCCTCCGTACTTGCGGGACGAGAAGAATATGAAGTTACCGAAGGAGAAGTAATCTTTCAAGGAAAAGAACTCCTTGAACTCTCTCCTGAAGACCGTGCTCGTGAAGGCGTATTTTTGGCATTTCAGTACCCAATTGAAATCCCAGGTGTATCCACCACCAATTTCCTAAGAACAGCACTTAACCAGGTTCGCGAATACAGAGGTCTAGAACCTTTGGACGCGGTCAAGTTTCTTTCCTTGATGAAGGAAAAAATGGCCTTGGTAGAAATTGACCAAAAACTATTGAGCAGATCCTTGAATGAGGGCTTCTCAGGTGGAGAAAAAAAACGAAATGAAATCTTCCAAATGGCGATGCTAGAGCCAGTGCTTTCTATTTTGGATGAAACTGACTCTGGCCTTGACATCGATGCGCTTCGCATCGTATCCAATGGAGTTAACAAATTGAAGTCTGAAAAGACTGCCACCATCGTGGTGACCCACTACCAGCGATTACTAGATTACATCGTTCCTGATTTTGTGCATGTACTGTACAAAGGAAGAATCGTGAAGTCCGGTACCAAAGAACTTGCTCTAGAACTAGAAGAAAAAGGCTACGATTGGATCAAAGAAGAAGTTGATTCTACTGCCACCGTTTGATCCCAACCGCAACACCCATGAGTACCTTGACCCAACAGGAATTCGTTCTTGGTCTTTTTGAAGCGGCACCCGCGACCTATTCTTCTTTGCGCCAATTGGGCAAAGAGAGTTTCTATGCGCAAGGATTGCCTGCTCTGAAAGCCGAAGAATATAAGTTTACTCCAATTGCGAAGAAATTGGAGACAAGCCTAACTGATTTTTCTCCGGCAAAACCGGTAAAAATTAGCGCTGAACAGGTAAAATCCGCTGTATTTGCTGGTTTTGAAGGAGCAGTTTTGGTTTTTTCCAATGGACAGTATTTGCCAGAACATTCCACTTCTGTGGATGGAATTAAAGTGCGTCTACTTTCTGAAAATGAGTCTACGCCACTAGGAAGCATTGCCAAAGCGGACAAAGATCCCTTTGTCGCTTTAAACCAAGCCACTTTTTCGGATGGTCTTTACATTTCCCTTGAGAAAAATAAGGAGGTTGACAGCCCAATTTTATTGCTCCAGTTTCACCAAGCACAGGGAGGACAAGTGATTTCTCCACGTATTTGGATCGAAGCAGGTGATTTTTCCAAAGCAACCTTCATCGATTACCACATATCCTTGGATGATGCCCCCTACTTTGTGAATAAGGTAGTGGAAATCAAAGGGGGAATTAATACTGACCTAACTTACCATAGTCTCCAACAAGAGCACAACCAAGTGATTGAGGTGAGCAACTTGGTGACGGATATCCAAAAAGATTCCCAGTTTACTTCTACCCAAATCACCCTTTCGGGCGACATGGTTCGAAATAACCTGACGCTCAATCTATTGGGAAGTAATTCTGTGGGCAACATGTATGGCATCTACTTGCTCAACGGCAAAACCCATGTCGACAACCACACCAACGTAGACCACACCATTCCGCATGCGGAATCCAATGAACTCTACAAAGGCATTCTTGCGGATCAAAGCCGTGGCGTGTTTAATGGTAAAATTTTCGTTCGCCAAATCGCACAAAAGACGAACGCCTTCCAGCAAAACAATAACATCCTCCTTTCGGAAGATGCAATCATCAACACCAAGCCTCAACTTGAGATTTGGGCAGATGACGTAAAGTGCTCTCACGGATGTACCGTTGGGCAATTGGACGAAGAGGCACAATTCTATCTTCAAGCCCGAGGCATTGACAAAACAACTGCAAAAGGCTTGTTGCTCTATGCTTTTGCTGGCGAAGTTTTGGACAAAATCGAAGTCGATTCCCTTCGTAATTTTATCGTAGCGCAAATCCAAGAGCGACTCGGAAGTAAATTCTAACCCATGGCCATCCAAGTCAATTCCATCAGGAGTGAATTTCCCATACTTCATCAAGAGGTAAACGGAAATCCCTTGATTTATTTTGACAATGCCGCGACCACGCAAAAGCCAAAAGCGGTTCTGGATGCCATTCAGCAGTATTACGAAGTAGACAACTCCAACATTCACCGCGGCGCACATACCTTGGCTGATCGTGCTACGCGACAGTTTGAGGAAACGCGCGAAAGCGTACGCGCATTTATCGGGGCCAGAGAATCCGCAGAAATCATTTTAACCCGAGGTACTACCGAAAGTATCAACTTGGTAGCCAAAACTTTCGGGTCTACATTCATTCAAAAGGGTGATGAAATTATCATTTCTACCCTAGAGCATCACAGCAACATTGTGCCTTGGCAGATGCTCTGCGAGCAAAATGGAGCCATCCTGCGAGTTATCCCGATTACGGATGCTGGCGAGTTGGTATGGGAAGAGTTTGAAAAATTCTTGAGTCCAAAAACCAAGTTGGTCAGTGTGGTCCATGCATCCAATGCCCTCGGAACCATCAACCCCGTAAAACGAATGATCGATGCGGCCCATGCCGTTGGTGCGAAGGTTTTGTTGGATGGAGCACAATCCACCTCCCATTTGGACGTGGATGTAAAGGCTCTCGATTGTGACTTTCTGACTTTTTCTGCGCACAAACTCTATGGACCTACAGGACTTGGGGTCTTGTATGGCAAACGGGAACTTTTGGAAGCCATGCCTCCCTTCCTTGGAGGTGGGGAAATGATTCGAGAAGTAACCTTTGAAAAAACAACCTACAATAACATCCCCTTCAAATTTGAAGCGGGCACTCCGAGTATTGCTGAAGTGATTGCATTTAAGCCTGCCTTAGATTTCATTACGTCTACAGGCAAGGCAAACATTCACCGTCATGAGCATGACTTACTGCAGTACGCAGTAGAATTGCTTCAGGATGTAAAAGGAGTCATCCCTGTGGGTACTGCTGCTGAAAAAATAGGCGTCTTCTCCTTCAACATTCAATCCATGCACCCCTTTGATGTGGGGCAGTTGTTGGATGCCAAAGGCATCGCTGTACGTACTGGACACCATTGCACCCAACCCTTGATGCGGAGATTGGGAATTGAAGGCACTGTTCGTGCTTCTTTTGCCGTCTACAATACCCGTACTGAAGTAGAAGTATTTGCCCAAGCGGTCACCAAAATTGCTAGCCTGAAGAATAAATGAGCACGATCGCAGACATACAGAATGAAATCGTAGCCGAATTCGAGATTTTGGGCGAAGACCGAGAATCCACCATCTTCTACATCATGGAGTTGGGTGGAAACCTGGAACCCTTCCCGGAGGACTTTCGTAAGGAGGAATACATCATTCAAGGATGTCAATCCAAAGTTTGGTTGGTCGCAGAGGAGAAAGAAGGCAAGGTACACTACCGAGCCGATAGCAATACTGACATTACCAAAGGCTTGATTTCCTTATTGATACGGGTATTAAATCATAGAAGTCCAAAGGAGATTCTGGAGGCCAACCTGGATTTTATCCCGCGTATTGGCATGGGGAATATCCTAGGCAGTCAACGATCCAATGGATTGGCGGCCATGATGAATCAAATGAAGCGCTATGCCCTAGCCTTTCAAACTAAGCAAAACGCCTAACATGAACGTCGACGAATCCTCTGAAAATAGCATCCAAATTGAGAACCTTCGGGACAAGGTGGTCACTGCCATTAAGTTGGTCTATGACCCTGAAATCCCTGTGGATGTGTATGAACTCGGATTGATTTATGAGATTAGCGTATACCCGGTCAACAATGTTTTTGTATTGATGACGCTAACATCACCCAATTGCCCTTCGGCGGAATTTATTCCTTCGGAGGTGAAGGAAAAAATACAACAGATTCAAGGCATCAATCATGTGGAAGTAGAGGTTACCTTTGAGCCTCCTTACACCCAAGACATGATGTCTGAAGTGGCCAAACTAGAATTAGGATTTCTTTAAAACGAAAAATAAACACGCAGAACTATGTATCCTGAAGAATTAATTGCCCCCATGCGCACTGAATTGTCTGCCGTTGGATTCGAAGAATTTCGTACGGCAGAGCAAGTTGCCGCTCACCTCGGACCAAATCATAAAGGAACTACTTTCGTGGTAGTCAACTCTGTATGCGGTTGTGCTGCTGGTGCAGCAAGACCTGGAGTTCGGA
>JBJOOF010000134.1:0-9512 GCA_046051425.1 Bacteroidota bacterium | reverse complement strand
CTAATTGGTCTTTGTTCTGGACAAAAACCAATCGCTCCAGCAAAGGCTTGCCTTGCTCATCCAAAATAGCAATTGTATGGATTCCACTTGGAAGGGTTTTCTTCGGTATACGCACCCCCCAGACCCCATTGGCTAGAGTTCCTTCTGCCATGTAATTGACCAATCCACGGGTATGTGTGACCAAGAGGAGTTTGCCGGAAACTCCCGCCCCTTGAATTAAGGCGGAGATCACCGTTCCATCGCTTGGGTTTTGAACATGGATGCTGAGTCCATTTTGCAGTGCTTTGGGGAGTGAAATTCGTCGTGTAATTCCTGATGCAGGGTCTTGAAGTAAGGCAGCATAATCAGCCCGCTGGGGGGTAAATTCAAGTTTGCCAAGACCGGCAGCATTGGTGGTAAAGGAGGTGCCTTCCTCTCCTTCGATACTGCCCTGCAGCACTAGAGGTGTCCCATCGGGGAACACAGCACGAACGGCTACCTTTGATTTTTTGCCTAGAATCCAATTTCCTCCTTCTGGCAAAAATTGGATGTCAGCAGCCTCTAAGGAGTAGGGGAGTTTGAGCTTGTGTGTGACCTGATACCCTGGACTTTCTTCAAAGTAAAGGGCGAGGTGCTGCGCAGGAAGGGGGGAGTTGGCAATGAAAAAACCAAATTCTGCGGTGCCTTGTGCATTGAGTTGAATGGTTTGGGCATGTAGTTCCTCATCTCCTGCGATGGCTTGCAAACTGATTTGGGCATTGCTCAAGGGCTCTCCCAGTGCATTGACCGCTTCCAAGGTGACTTGGTAGCGGACTCTAGAATTTTCCAGCCGGACCTCGCTGAATCGGACCGTAGGCAAAAACGCTCCACCCAGTCCGTCCACGACTTGTACTTGCTGCGTGAAAAAATAAGCCTCTCCAAAATTCCGCATCCAGGTGGTGTAGGCCTTGAGTTGGTAGGTCCCCGTCTTTCCAAAGTTTGGAATCTTGAAGTCTCCCATGCCCCGCCCATTTTCAAGGGCAATGATTTTTTGAGCCACTTTCAGGCCATCTCCGTCAAACAAGTCCACGTAGAGAGTCTTGCTCATCGGGCTGGGTAACTGTGCCCCTCCTGCTACCAGGTAGGCTGAAAACCACAGGTCATCTCCTAGCGTGTAGGTAAATTTATCCAGGTGGAGGTAGGCTTTCTCCACCGGAAATTCATCCTGGGAGTTCTTAAAATAGGTTTTGATTTGTGTGGGAAGTCCTTCTTGAGCTAGGGTAGGAACCGAAAAAATCAGAAGACTTAGTGAAAAAAGTAGGGATTGGATCGCTCTCATTGAAAAATTGGAATGGTATAGGGTTGTATACCGATTTTGGTAGAATAGGGTTGCCTCAAGGGTTAGTATCCGAGGGTTGAAGTTGTGCCACTTCATTTTTATTGGCAAGTTGCCCGCAGGCAGCATCGATGTCCTGACCTCTCGACTTCCGTACCTTGGCGATGATGCCTTGACCTTCCAGTACGCGGACGTACATGTCCACGGCCTCTTGGGATGCCTGTCTGAATTCCCCTTCATCGATGGGGTTGTATTGAATGAGGTTGACTTTGGAAGGAATGATTTTACAAAACTTGGCAAGTGCTTTGGCATGCCGCTCGTCGTCGTTGATTCCTTCCCAGATCACGTATTCGTAGGTCACTTTTCGCTTGGTGCGGCTGTACCAAAAGGATAAGGCTTCTGCTAGGTCTTCCAGCGGATTCACCTCATTGATTGGCATCAGCCGGGAACGGGTCTCGTTGATGGCAGAGTGAAGGGAGATAGCCAGGTTAAACTTCACCTCATCCTCGGCCATTTTGCGGATCATCTTAGGGATGCCCACGGTAGAAAGGGTGATTCTACGAGGTGCCATGCCCAAGCCCTCCGGGGAGGTGATTTTATCGATGGCATCAATCACATTGGCGTAGTTGAGTAGGGGTTCTCCCATGCCCATAAAGACAATGTTGGTCAGGGGTCGCTGGAAATACGTTTCTGCTTCGTCTTTGATGGCCACTACCTGATCATATATTTCATCGGAATTCAGGTTTCTCATCCGCTTCAATCGCGCCGTAGCGCAAAAGTTGCAATCCAAACTGCATCCTACTTGCGAAGAAATGCAGGCGGTGATCCGTTTGGTGGTGGGAATAAGCACTGACTCGACGATCTTGTCATCGAAGAGTTTGACCGCATTTTTGATGGTGCCGTCACTGCTGTGCTGCATCAGGTCCACGCGGATGTGGTTGATGGAAAAGTGAGTTTTGAGCAGTTCCCGCGTGGAAAGAGAGATGTTACTCATCTCATCAAAATTCTTCAGCGACTTGTTCCAGAGCCATTCATAAACTTGCTTGGCACGAAATTTTTTCTCCCCCTGCGCTAGAAAGAATTCTTCCAGTTCGGGCAAGGTTAATTTCCGGATGTCTTTTTTCTGAAGTTCCACGGCACAAAGGTAGGGATTGAAATTGGGAATGCGGATAAAGGTTGGTAACCCCTAAAAAATTTCTGGGACAGACGCAGGTTAAATTGTGAGTTTAGATCTTCCTTTTCTTAGAAAAAGAAGGGGATTCAGGAACATATCCCTTATTTTTGCAGTTGAAATTCTAATGCCTTGTTATGCGCCAATCTTGGTGGAAAATACTTACCCTAGGGCTTTTGATGTATACGCTTTTGGGTGGCTTGCTGCTGGATGCCCCTCGGCTTCCAATCCTCAACGAGACCATTCGCGCGCTCCATTTTCACGTGACCATGTGGTTTGGGATGATCTTGATGCTCCTAGTGGCTGCTTGGTACTCTGTGAAGTACCTTAGAAGCAATGACCTCAAGCACGATGACATTGCCTTGGAATTTACGAATGCCGCCATTTTGTTTGGAGTATTGGGTATCGCCACGGGCATGTTGTGGGCCAAGTTTACCTGGGGAGATTACTGGAGTGGGGATCCCAAGCAGAATGCTTCTGCCATCGGTTTGCTCATGTATTTTGCCTACTTAATTTTAAGAGGAAGCCTTTCAGATGCCCAGCAGCGCGGGAGAATTGCCGCGGTGTACAATCTTTTTGCTTTTGCGGCCTTTATCCCCTTGATCTTTGTTTTGCCTCGCCTTACCGATAGTTTGCACCCTGGAAATGGGGGCAATCCTGGCTTCAATGCCTACGATTTGGATTCTCAACTCCGACTGGTGTTTTACCCTGCCATTATCGCATGGACCCTTTTGGGAACTTGGATCGCAACTGTTCGTGTTCGTATCCGTAGGCTAGAGCGAGAAGTGGAGGAAAATCTTGTAAATGATTAATCGATGAAAAAAATAGCTGCATTCCTGTTGATGCTTATTTCCTTTGCCGCGCAGGCTCAGGAGAAAATCGCCGTTACAGCTGCTGACTACAGCAATAATGAAGTAGAGATGGCTGATGTCATGCGAAGTGAAGGAAAAATTTATGTGTTGGTTGGAATCATCGTGTTGATTTTCATCGGCCTACTGGCCTATGTGATTCAAACAGATAGACGCGTTTCCAAGTTGGAGAAAAGTAAAACAAACTAAGGGCTACTGCCATGAAAAAAGGACACCTGATTGGTTTAGGAATTATTGCCGTAGCCATTGTCATCATCTTCAGTTCGATCGGTGATGCAAGTAGCTACGAAAGTTTCAATACTGCCCTCGAGATGAAGCAGGATGGGGAGGACAAATCCATCCATGTGGTGGGCAAGTTAAAAAAAGATGGGGTAGGCGAAGTTTCAGGAATTGAGGTTCGGGAGGATAAAACATCCTTTACCTTTCTTTTAATTGATAACGAAGGCACTGAGCAAAAGGTATTTTACAACCAGCCGGTGCCTGCAGATTTTCAGCGCTCCGAACAGGTAGTGGTGATTGGCTCCTACCGAGATCAAGAAATATTTGTTGCAGACAAGATCCTTATGAAATGTCCTTCCAAATACCAGGAAACGGACGTGCAAGCGGCTGGAATGTGATGGCGTATATCCCAAGTAAATTCGTATGATGAATACCTTTATGGGCAATTTTGGTCACCTGACTACCTTGGTGGCCTTTGTGAGTGCATTGATTACGGCTTTTGCCTACAGTCAGTATTTCAGAGCCAACGAACTCGAAAAAGCCAGTTGGCGAAGATTCAGTCGCGTGAGTTTTTACATTCATGCGCTTTCAACAAGCTTGATTGCGGTTTCCTTGTTTGAAATCATTTACAACCAGCGTTACGAGTATTTCTACGCCTATTCTCACAGTTCCAAAGCACTTCCAGTCCATTACATGATTTCCAGTTTTTGGGAGGGCCAAGAAGGAGCTTTTATCCTTTGGGCTTTTTGGAATGTGGTGCTTGGCTTAATCCTGGTACATACCAATAAATTCTGGGAGGCGCCTGTGATGGTGGTCTTTTCTTTGGTTCAGGCCTTTCTAATCTCCATGATTTTGGGAGTAGTGGTAGGAAATCTGAAGATTGGTAGTTCTCCCTTTATCCTACTTCGAGACGCTACCCAAGCGCCGATTTTTGATTTGAATCCGGACTTTGTACCGGAAGACGGAACAGGCCTTAATCCCCTGTTGCAGAATATTTGGATGGTGATCCACCCACCCACACTCTTTTTGGGCTATGCCTCCACCTTGGTTCCCTTTGCCTTTTTGATTGGTGGATTGGTCACCAAAAAATATGCAGAATGGATTCGTCCGGCCTTGCCTTGGGCGATTTTTTCGGCCATGATTTTGGGGATGGGCATCATCATGGGTGCCTACTGGGCCTATGTCACCTTGAATTTCGGGGGCTACTGGAACTGGGATCCGGTGGAAAATGCGGTGTATGTGCCTTGGCTGATTCTGGTGGCGTCTATTCATACCATGATCACCTTCAAGAAAAGTGCTACGGCCTTGAAGACCTCCATCATCTTGGTGATACTCAGCTTTATCTTGGTATTGTACGCCACGTTCTTGGTTCGATCAGGTGTATTAGGAGATGCTTCGGTGCACTCTTTCACAGATTTGGGCTTGTCGGGGCAGCTCTTGATCTACTTGCTATTTTTTATGGCGGTGGCGATTTTCCTTGCCGCTCGCGCTTGGAAGCACCTGCCCACCTCAGAGCGTGAGGCTTCTGTTTATTCCCGTGAGTTTTGGATTTTCTTGGGTGCGATGACTTTGGGCCTCATGTCCTTTCAGGTGATTTTGCCTACGTCCATTCCTGCATGGAATGCCTTGGTAGAAAGTTTTGGAGGGATTTCCAACATGGCTCCTCCCGCCGATCAGGTTGGGTTCTACACCAAGTTCCAATTGTGGTTTGCCGTGGTATTGGCCTTATTGACTTCCGTGGGGCAGTTTTTCTGGTGGCAAAAAATCGATAAAAAGGCTTTGCGGGATTCCCTCGTGACGCCTTATGTGGTGTCTATACTCTTGTCTACAGCCGTCATCGTATTGGCCAAGGTGGACGATTGGAAATACATGATCATTGTGCTCGCAGGGATGTTTACCATTGTGGCTAATGCGACGATTTTGATCAAACTCCTGAAGAAGTCCACCTTCAAACTCGCTGGCGGTTCGCTGGCGCACATCGGTTTGGGGATGATTTTGATTGGCATCATGTTCAGTTCGGGCTACTCGGAAGTGATTTCCATGAACATGTCTGGGCTGACCTACAGCAACAGTTGGGAGGATGAAATGAACAAGGAGCACGTCTTGCTTTGGATCAATAAGCCCACCCAGATGAAGGACTACACGGTGGTGTACCGCGGAAGACAAAAGAAAGTAGTTGGGGTTTCTGAATATGTGCCTGCAAAGATCTTGGCTTCTACGGGCGAGGTGAATGAAGCCATTGCCTTGGAGAATTTCCAAACTTATTTCAAAAAAGGAGATACGGTACAGTTAGTACTGGAGGAAAACGACTACTTCAAGATTGATTACCTACAAAACGAGGCTTTGCAGTTTTCGCTGACTCCCATGTCCCAGTTCAACGAAGGGATGGGGGGCTTGATTTCTTCCCCTGACTCCAAAATTTACCTGAATAAGGACTTGTATACCTACGTGGCTGCGATGAATGATTTCTCCGATCCCGAGTGGAAGGAGGATGAAACCTACGAAGTAAGTAAGGGAGAGCAATTCCACGTGGCAGACTTTGTGGCCTATTTTGATGGTGCGGAGGTATTGAAAGAGATAGATGGCTACACCTTGAAGGAAGGGGATGTGGCTGTGAAGGCAAAAATTCGAATCTTGGATTACGATGTGGAAAAATTGCTGGAACCGACCTTTATCATTCGAGACAATCAGGTGGGTAAGCTTCCAGTGACCGATTCCGAATTGGGGATCAAAATCAGTTTGGAAAACATTCTCCCTGATCAAAATAAATTTGTCTTCAAGGTCAACCAATACCAGAAGGATTATGTGGTGCTAAAGGCCATCGTCAAGCCCTACATCAATGTGCTTTGGATTGGAACGATCGTGATGTTGCTAGGATTTACCGTGGCCATTTACCGGCGATTTGACGAGTTTGTCAAAATGCGCGACAAGGGACTTGAATAAGGGGATTGCAACAATTTTTCTGTGGGGAAAAAATATCGGTTCTTGCAGAAGTTTTAAATTAGAAACACGAAATAGGGTTGAAATAGGATAGAAATAAACTTCGCTTCGCTCCGTGAAATAGCCAAATGTCCACGGCCACAGCAGTTTTTCTTGAATCGCTAAATACAGGTTACGATGCCTAAACCCATACAAAATAAGGAGCCCATTCAGGCTCCTTATTTTGTATCCAGAAAAATGCGGGCTAGGGTGCTCGCTACCCCATCCTCTTTGTGGTGCTTGGTGATCTCATTGGCCACTGCTTTCACTTCGGGGAATGCATTTTCTACGGCTACTCCCCAGCCTACTTGCTGGAGTAAGTCGATGTCGTTGTAGCCATCGCCGAAGGCCACCACTTCGTCCAGACCAATGGCATATCCCTGCTCTAGGATTCTTTTTAGCCCAGTGGCTTTGGAGATTGGTTTAGGCGCAATTTCCAGATAGGTATCCTTGGAGCGGTAAAGGTGGAGCTGTGTCCCTAGTCTTTGGAGGAGGGTTTGATAGAGCATGGCAATTTTTTCCGGATCTCCCATGCACATCACCTTGTGTGCGCCCAGATTGGAGGAGCTCCAATTTTCAAGGATTTCCAAGGGACTTTTCCAGGTAGGCTGCACTTTGGTGTTTTGAATCTCTCGAGATGCCCAATGATCTTCTTCTGGAGTATACCAGTTTTCCCCATGGAAAAGACTCAAGTGCAGTCCTTCCGGAAGTGCAGTGTGTACGATCTCTTGAACTAGGGTGATTGGGATGGTGATGGATTCTAGTTCCTTTCCTTCTGCATCCAAAACCAATGCACCGTTGTAAGCGATGAGGGGTTCCTTGGGACGATTCAAGTCTTGCAGTAGGTGCCGCATGGCAGCAGGCATGCGTGCGCTTGCAAGAAAAAATGGAATCTCTGGTGAAATGGAAGAAACAATGGAGATAAGATTTTGGGAAAGCGAGCGCTCTGAGTTGAGTAGTGTGCCGTCAATATCGGAGCAGATTGCTTTAAATCTCATGGAAAGAGGAGGAGAGGGATTCATCGATTCGAATAGCCACAAATCTAGGAAAACTCCACTACTTGCGATTTAAAAATCCTGGGGATCGAAGGTGTATTCTTCTAAGGAAACATTCTCTGGGTTGTAGGAGTCAGTCTGGACAAACTGTATGGTGATTTTGTCGTAATCGGCTGCTTTTTCAAAGTCTTTCAGGTAGAGTTCAGCACATTTGCGAGCTAGTTGTTCACGTTGCTCTGCCATGATTTTGGGGTCTCCATTTTCCAGTCGAAGAAAAATGATGGATTCCTCTACTCCATTTTCAGAGGAATTAGAAATGTTGACACTTGTATTTTGAAATTTCCCCAGGGCTCGAATTTCTTCAGATGGCATAAATCCATCCCCGAGCATATTTTCTAGGCCACCGAAGGCGAATTTGACAATTTCCTCTGGGGCACAGGCACAGCTTGATAAAGAGACGATTAGAAATAGAGCCCAAAGTTGGTTTTTCATAGATCTAAGGTAAGTTGCATCTCAGAAGAAGTAAAGAAGGATTAAGATTTTGAAGAGAAAAAATTAGGAATTACTTCATCCTAAATGAGGTAGTTCCTTAGCTTCCATTTTCAAAGGTAATCTTGTAGAAGACAAAGCGCTTGTCTTCTGGATTTTTGATTCGTGAAATTAGAGGGACTCCATTTTTCTCTTGGTAATTTTTATTGAGCACTTTGATGAGTCGGGAGCGTTTGATTCGTTGGGAGTCAAAGTTAGTGATCTGATCGATGCCGAGGAGCGCATCGAAGGCTTCAGTACTCAATTTTTCCCCGTCATGCGCAAGTAACTTCTCCAGGATTTCTTTGCTTTCATCTTCTACTTCTAGTTCAGTTTCTATTTCAGCCTCCAATTTTGTTTGTAAAGTTGCATTTCTTCTTTTTTGGAGTTGAATCCCTATCCAAAGAGAAAGAAGAATTAAACAAGGGATGCCTACCCAGAGGAGTAGGGTGGAATTCGAAGTGCTTTTAGTAGTATTTGGAGCATCAAGATGGATGACCTGGCCTATCTCCCTGGATTGGCTTCGAATAAAATCTAAGTCGATTTCTATTTCTTTTCCTTCCGTAGCACTATTGACGTTGTAATCAAAATACCGGAATTTATTTCCAATAACTTCATAATAGGGGGAGTGGAACATCTCCACATTTTTATTGCCCTCGTAAAAAAATAGTTTACCCGTTTCCTTTTCTACTAAAATCCAGATGTACCAACCAATACTTGGTATTTGGGAAGTAGTGACACTAAATGCATAGTCTTGGGTCTCGTACAATTGACTTTCATTGGCATGGGCGATTTTACCGAGATCAAACTCTTTAATGTCAATTTGAATGGGCTGCCAAGAGTTTTTTTCAAAGTCAAAAAAGAAGCCATTTAATTCCTCTTCTAATCTCGAGATACGTGGGTTATTGTATTCCCCTAACCAAGTCACTATCCCTTTTGAAGTTTGGTAGGACCCGAGTGGAAAATAGTCCAAGGGCTGATTTTTTGTTTGAATAAATTCCCAGGACCCATTGAGGGAGTCAAATTGCATTAAATCTGCATGGTAATTCCACAGTCCTCTTCCACCTAAAATATGATAGGAATTGTTTCTTTCAAACAAAAAGGATCCGCAGGTATACCCTCTGTTCGCAAATTGGTATTCTTTAATTAATTGCCCTTTTTCGATGGAATAAAAATCAAAGGTGCAGTGTACATAAACCTTTAAGGATTGACTCGATGGGTCAAAGATGAACTCATAGCCACTTGGAAATTTTTGGTAAATGCTATCCAATTGTTGCAAGAGTTCCCTACTAACTTTCCCTTCTAGAAATGAATTTCTTTCCGAATATTCCCATCTTTTAGTGGTAACTTTAATTCGGTAAAATTCTGGATTAGCAGCTTTGGAACCCAAACTGAAAAACAAAGTAAGGCAGAAAAAAAGTAGTTTAAACTTCATAAAGTAATTCAAAAAGTACGCT
>JBJOOF010000133.1:0-4098 GCA_046051425.1 Bacteroidota bacterium | reverse complement strand
ATAAAAAATTGGGAAAGTCAAGGCTATGCTCAAAAGGATTATGTCCATTTGACCAGCAAGGGCTATCGTTTAAAGGGCTATTTGTTGAATAAATCGATTCTAAATACCCTGGATTTTTATGCGGCTAATTCGGAGCTGGATAGCCTTACGATTCCCTTGAAAAACTACGATGCCGTAAAGGAGCAAACTAAAGTAGTGGCTCAGAGTACTTCGTCCGGAACAGGCGGAAGGTCTACTACCCATAAAGTAAGAAAAGGGGATACACTTTCTGAGATCGCAGCTAAGTATGGGGTGCGGGTTTCTACGTTAAAGAGATTGAATAACCTTCGAAGCGACCTGATTCGTATAGGTCAAGTTTTGAAGATCCGCTGAGGGAAAGTTTTATTCTGTTAAGCCCTTGTAATTTAAAGGTCCAATTCAACTCTAGCGAATTTGCTCGTGAAGCCATTTTTCAGTTCCATACTTTACGTACTCCTTTTTGTGGGTTGCACTAGCAGCGAGCCTAAGACCACTTTTTCGTGCACGGATGCAGGATGTACAGGTACCTATACCGGTCCAGAGTTTATTCGTTTTTCGGATGTTGCACATCAATTCTCCAACACCATGTCTACGGTAGTGGGGGACAAATTGAAGGAGCTTTACAAAAAAAAGAAGTTTGTGAAGGTCAATCTTTTAAGGATCCAAATGTCCACAGAAGGGATGAATGGGGTAGGTGATGTAGAATACAGGCTTTACTTTCCATTTGAACCACTTTCCAACGAATGCCTGGCCTATACTTCCTTTGATCATGTAGGGGGCTGGGACCATACACCTGAACTGGAATTACGAAAGCTTGCATTAAGAAAAGCACTGCTTCCAGGTGAAGAGCTTGTGATAAGTCCACTGATGACCACCCAAGAGGGACTTCAGGAATATTGGATTCAATGGAAGAATAAGGATGTTCAGGCGGGTTGTGCAACCAAAGGCGCTATTCCCTCCTGATTTTGGCCCTTTTGATTCAATAAAAAGAGATTTTTTCAAGCTTCCTTTCCGGAAGTTTTAGTCAATTCCTTGGTAGATCGTATTTCGCATCTCATTCCCGAAGTAAAATCCATAGGGATTGGGAGTGCCTACCGAACCAACTTGGGTCATAAAGACTGCGACTATCTTTTTCTTAGGGTGTATAAAGAAGTGGGTAGAATTAGCGCCCGCCCAGAAAAATTCACCCTTGGCCACAGCTTGTCGCTGTGCCTGTTTTGGGTTTTGTAGCACAGCAAACCCCAATCCAAACCCATATCCCGGTTCTAGGTTAAAGGTTCCTAAGGCATCGGTTACGATTCCATTGCCCGATCGAGTGAAGGTGTCGCTATTGTCCAGCCTTTCCACTCCTTGGGTATGATCCTTTGTCATGAGGGCTACTGTTTCGGGTTTGAGGATCTGCTTTCCATTCCAACTTCCTTGGTTGAGGAGCATTTCTCCAAATCGCAGGAAGTCTGCCGTTGAGGTGAAAAGCGCATTCACGCCCGCAAAAATTGTGTTTCCCGAAGGTGTAGGCTGTCCCATGGTGCGCTTGAGCGTATTATCGGCCCCAAAGGCATAGACGGTTTGGATGCGCTTTCGCTGTGCTTCGTCTAGGTTATAGCCAGAGTTTTTCATTTCCAGTGGGGTAAAAATGTGGTCCTGCAGGTATGCATCGAGCGTTTTACCGGACAATACTTCCACCAGTCTGCCCACCACATCAGGAGAGAAGGAGTAGTTCCACTTGCTTCCTGGATTGAAGGCCAAGGGAATTTTGGCAAGTGCGCTGGTCCGATCTTCCAAGGTCTTGAGTTTGCCATTGAGGATGATGCCGTTCCAGAGTTCTTTGTCGTAGGCAATCTGTGCGATACCGTGGCTCATGCCAGAGGTATGGCTGAGGATCTGTCGAATGGTCATCGGAGAGGGGGCTTTATGGGTGCCGGAGGCGGAGCCGATGCTGGGGTTGTTGACCACGTGGATATCCGCAAACTCCGGAAGGTACTTGGAAACAGGGTCGTCCAACTGGAATTTACCCTGATCGTAGAGGGTCATTAAAGCCACCGATACGATGGGCTTGGTCATGGATTGGATAAAATAGAGTTCGTCCCCCTGCATGCGAGCATTGGATTCCTTATCGCGTAGGCCATAGGTCTGGTTGTAGACCAGCTTCCCATCTTGAAAGATCATTCCGTGAACGCCGATGAGACGTCCTTCTTCTACTTCTTTTGCCAAGAAGGCATCAAATTCGGGAAAGGTTTGTGCTTTAGCTGGGGCTGTGAATCCGATAAGGAGCGCAATGCTGTAAAGGAAAAGAATGGTTTTTTTCATGATGGGGAGTAACTAAATCCGGTTTTAAATTACAAAAAAAGAAGAGAATCTAAGTTTAAATGTGCTGATTTTCAAATGGACAGGGGTAGGGGAAATTGAATTGGTTCACAACCAGGGTAGGTCATAATTCCGTGTAAATGCCTTATTTTTGGCGCTAGCATGAAAAAAATTCAGTTCCCAGGATTAAATGGGGTGCGCTTTATTGCGGCACTCTTGGTGATTATCGACCATACGGAACTGTTTAAAAGTTACCTCGGCTACCCCACGCTCTGGGCCAATAGTTACAGTGCCTATCTAGGTGCCTTTGGCGTGAGCATTTTCTTTGTGCTGAGTGGATTTTTGATCACTTACCTGCTCCTTGAAGAGCAGCAGGAAGCCCCGATTCGTATCCGTCATTTTTACCTGAGGAGAATCTTGCGGATATGGCCGATCTACTACCTGCTTGTGGTGCTGGGCTTTTTTGTGATTCCCCATATGGATTTCTTTCAGGTGCCCACCTATTCCAGCGACATGGGGGATTCCCTGCATCGACTGCTGTTATTTGTGGGATTGGCTGCCAATGTGGCTTTTGTGTATTTGCCCACCGTTCCCTTTGCCAATGTCCTCTGGTCTGTGGCGGTGGAAGAGCAGTTCTACCTGTTTTGGCCGCATGTGGTCCGGATCAAGCGATACCTACTTTGGATCATGCTCTTCCTACTAGCCGGGTACCTGGCCCTCAAATTTTATGCGGGGAATGTAGATCGATCCTTTGAACTGCTGGTCATTCGTACTCGCTTTTCGGCCATGATTATTGGAGGGATAGGTGCCTACTTAGTCTTTCATCAAAAAGCCTTGATCCAATTTCTTTACCATCGAGGGATGCAGGGAATATTGTTGCTGCTGTTTGTGTGCATGGGCTTGGATTGGATCGAATACTATTCCTTGGCTTGGATGCAGGACGAGTTGATTTCCCTCGTGGTCTGTGGGCTGATTATCAATAGTGCGACCAATGCGCGTTCTCTGGTAAACCTAGAGAATCCGTTATTTTCCTATTTGGGGAAGCTTTCTTATGGCCTGTATGTGTACCATTTGTTTGCCGTGGTGCTTGTTTTGAAGGTATTACCGATGCTCCTTCCACTGCAGGACTTGCCCACTTGGATTGGCTACCCGTTGACTTTGGGGTCAATTTTAATCCTGACCACTGGCATCAGTGAGCTTTCTTATCGGTATTTTGAAAGTTATTTTTTACGGAAAAAAGTAAAATTTACGACCATACTAAGTGGGGATTTGGCAAAGACAAAATAGTAGCCTGCCTAATGTAGGTCTACCTACCGTAGGCAGGCATGCTTTGTGCGTGAAGAAATCCCCCCAGCCCCCTTGGTAAGGGGGAGTCTCCTAAACGCTCCTCCATATTTTATTTATGAAGATGGATTTTTGATTTTACTCATCAACATTGAAGGGGACAAATAGGCCAATTCCCCCTTACAAGGGGGCAAGGGGGAATTTTTACTTTGCGATAAAAAAAAAGAATAAGTCTCGCAAAGACGCGAAGCCGCAAAGAGCCCGCCGCGGCGGTTAGACAGGTCGCAAAGAGCCCTGCCTGCGGCAGGCAAGAGATTAGACGCTTTCCTAAAAAGTATATAGTATAGATGTTAGCATTTAAATTTTTGTAGGTTAATTTAGTGAATGCTTTTGTATACTCTTGTTGATAAATTAGAAAGAGTTAAGATATTCATATATACATTCTGTTTAAACTATCAAATCATGAAAAAATCAATTTTGTTATTCGCCATG
>JBJOOF010000132.1:0-10388 GCA_046051425.1 Bacteroidota bacterium | reverse complement strand
AGAGAGAAGATCATCAATCTTTCCAACCCGCTTTTTGGTTTGTACCTTTTCAAAAATAAGGATTAATTTTTTGCTAATCCTCAATTCGCTGATTTCTGACATTCCTTGCTTCTAGCCACTTGACATGCAGAAATCTACTTATAGGAATTTAAGGCAATTAGCTTCCAACTCATGTGGCTAATTCTTAACTTACCTCAAATCAAAATCAGGATGACCGAATGAAATCAGTTCAACATCTTGCCTACCTACTTTTAGCTTTAGTGTTGGGCGCAATCGTAGCCAAAGAAGGGGCTTTCATTTTTGTTCCTTTACTCTGGGCGGTGTTTTTTGCCTTTGCCTTGTATCCCATATCTTCTTGGTTGGAGCGAAAGCGGTTTCCAAGAGGGTTTGCTGTCGGGCTCAGTATTTTGTTGGTTTCAATTCTCGCATTTGGAGTTTTCTACCTGCTCTTGAATCAAGTGTTTGGCCTGATTCGTGAGATCCCCGAGATAGGCGAAAACGTCAAGGGGAAGTTGATCCGCTACACGGATCAGGTGAATTTGCTGATGGGGGAGGGCTGGATGGAATCCCATTCTCCTACGGATGTGGGCTCTATTTTTCAGCTTTTTGATGTGAATGAGACATTATTTGCTACAGGCAAATCCCTCACTTTGATAGGAATTATACCCTTGTACACGTTTTTATTGTTGTATTACAAGGATTTCTTCATTGAATTTCTAGTTCGGTATACATCTAAAAATCAGCAAGCTATCTTGCATTGGGTGAATGATTCTGGACAGGTCATTCAATCCTATTTGGCAGGGTTGATTCGAGTTACAGGTATTGTTGCCGTGCTGTCTGGCTTATTTTTCTATTTTATTGGGGTCAAATTTTTTATCCTATTCGCCGTGTTTATCGCCATCATGAATTTGATTCCTTACGTCGGGGTCTTCCTTTCCTCTGTTTTTGCGATAGCCTATGTGTTCTTGACTACGGATAGTTTGGGCTATCCCTTCCTCACTTTTGTGAGCCTTTGGGGCATCCAACTCTTGGAAAACAACCTGATCACCCCATTGGTGGTGGGGTCCAAGGTTAAAGTAAATGCCTTAGCAGTGATTTTAGCCATTCTTCTTGGAGGTTGGCTGTGGGGTATTTCAGGAATGGTATTGTTTATTCCCTTGGTAGGGGTGTTAAAAATCACACTGGAACAAAGTACAAACTTGAAAGCCTTTGGCTTTTTACTGAGCGACGCAGTACCTGTAAATGAAGGAGTGGAGAATTTTTGGAAAATCTTGAGGAGGAAATTTTCAAAGAAAAAAATTAAAGAATAAAATAAGTAGGGGTGGCAGGATTCGAACCTACGACCTTCCCGCACCTTTGCGGAGCCTGATACCGGGCTACGCTACACCCCAGAAACAAAAAAGCCAACAAGTATATGCTGGCTTTAAGTGATTTAAATTTTAAATAAGTCGGGGTGGCAGGATTCGAACCTACGACCTTCCCGCACCCTTGCGGGACGAGATATCGGGCTACGCTACACCCAGAAACAAAAAAGCCAACAAGTATTTGCTGGCTTCAGTTAATTTTAAATAAGTCGGGGTGGCAGGATTCGAACCTACGACCTTCCCGCAGAATTGCGGGACGAGATACCGGGCTACGCTACACCCCAAAAACAAAAAAGCCAACAAGTATATGCTGGCTTTAAGTGATTAAAATTTTAAATAAGTCGGGGTGGCAGGATTCGAACCTACGACCTCCACATCCCAAATGTGGCGCGATACCGGGCTACGCTACACCCCGAACTTTAAATATGGATTCAACTAGCCGTTGCTAGAAGAGTTTTTTCTGGTTAATTACTTAAAGGGATTCGAACCTCCGGACTTCCCGCACCCTTGCGGGACGCGATACCGGGCTACGCTACACCCCGAACTTGAGCCAAAGAACTTTTTCCTTAGCGAGGTGCAAACATAGAGAAAAATAACTTGTGATCTACTCCTGTTGTCCAAAAAACAAAAAATAGTATCCTGCCTTATTCGCTTACTACTTGTGAACTAGCTTCTTATAATTTGTTCTTAGCGCTGTCTATTTAGCCGAATACAAGGGCAGCAAGGAAGGTAAAGACGACAGTAAAAATCAGAAGAAGAACTATCCAGGATTGTATAAGAGCTGATTTAGCTCGCTTATTTCGATGATTAATAGATTCCTGTAAACCAATTATATCTACTCTTTCAGTAGTTCTTTTTATTGAAGGGTAAGGATACGCTTTTTGTCGAAAATTTTTTAAATTCAAGTTGTCTTGAAACGACTGCGTACCCTGTTTGCTGAATCCTATTCCTCCTGTCATAATGAGTCTAAAAATTGATTAAAAAAAAATCGAATGAAAAATTTGGTCTTCAAAGTAGAAAACGGAATTTCATTACAAGAGTTTCAATTAATCCTTGAAGATTCTGGCCTTTCTGTTAGACGCCCGATGGAAGACCCACTACTACTAGAGCGAATGATTAAAGGAGCAAATTTGCTCATTACCGCAAGATCGGAGGGGCAATTGGTAGGCATACTTCGTGGTCTTTCCGATTTCTGTTACCGAAGCTTTATTGCGGACTTGGCCGTAGCGCGTTCGTTTCAACGCAAAGGGATTGGCCGCCAATTGATACAAGTAGCACGAAATCAAGCTCCGGAAGCACGACTTTTTCTCTTTTCAGCAGAAGATGCAGCTCCCTTTTATAAAAAATTAGGTTTTCATTTACACGAACGATGCTATCAGTTGAAGGTCGGAGAAGAACTTCTCTAGCAATTCCCTTAACTTGCTTAATGGCAACTCAGACCAAGACATCAATGCGATGAAGGAAGACAAAAATTTGAAGCAATAAATTCCGCTCTAGTCAATTGGGATAGTTCACTTTTCCTTAAAGGTTTTTAGATTAGAGACATCAAGGCAAAATCCAATACATTTCACCAAATACTAGTTACAAACACATGAAAAAACACATTTTCCTGCTATTCCTATTCCTTTCTGGTTTAAGTATGGCTCAAACTACCAAAGAGGTTTCTCCAAGTGCCTTACCCAAGGGCGAAGTAGCGAAGTCAAAGCAATCCGTCACCTTGGATGGAAAGGTAATTCCACTTTCAGCGGAGGCGGGTACGCTCCAACTGAAAGACGAGAACAACAAGCCCATAGCCCTGTATGGCTATACTGCCTACTTTAAGGATAATCCTGAGAAAAACCGTCCCATTGTCTTTGCCTTCAATGGAGGTCCTGGATCTTCTTCCTATTGGTTGCACATGGGAATCATGGGGCCCAAGCGAATCGTGGTGGATGATCCTAACTACAATGCTGCAGCGCCCTATCAGCTGACCAACAATGAGTTTTCCATCCTAGATGTGGCCGATGTGGTCATGATGGATCCCGTAGGAACAGGCTTGAGCGTACCGATAGGCGATTCCAAAGGAGCTGATTTCTGGGGAGTGGATCAAGACATCCGCAGCACCAGCTTGTTTATCATGCAGTTTTTGAAGGAACATGGCCGACTCAATTCTCCCAAATACATTCTGGGTGAGAGTTACGGTACCTTCCGCAATGCAGGGGTGATGAATTACCTCTTGGACAAAGGCTACGCGTTGAATGGGGTGATCATGGTTTCCGCGGTTTTTGACTTGCGCACCCTGTTTTTTGCTCCTAACGAGGACTTGCCTTACATCGTATATCTTCCGACTGTAGCAGCTACCAGCTGGTACCACAATAAGGTGGCAGACAAAGGAAAGGACTTGCCCTCTTTTGTACAGGAGGTAAGAGAATTTGTTGAGAATGTATACGCGCCGTCCTTATTTAAAGGAAACAGGCTTGCTGCCACCGAAAAAACTGAGATTGCTGCAAAATTGGAAGAATATACGGGCATTGCAGCCAAGGTATGGGAGCGTGCAGACCTTCGAATCACTCCAGGAGAATATTACCAAGAACTGCTCCGGGAGGAGGGAATGACAGTAGGCCGATTGGATTCACGTTACAAAGGCGTCAACCTAGACCCGATGGCCATGTCAGCCTTTACGGATCCACAGAGTGATGCCATTTCACCTGCTTACACCATGGGCTTTTTGGATTACTACCATGGTAGTTTGGGTGTGAGTAAGGACCTGAGCTATGCCACTTCCGCCTATGCCAAGGAAGGATTTAAGTGGGATTGGAAGCACCAAGGAAATAATTTCTGGGGTGCTGATGCTGCTGTAACCACGGTGCCTGACATGGCGGAAGCTTTGAGTAAGGATCCGCATGTGGAGGTCTTGATCATGAATGGCTACTACGACTTGGCGACGGTCTTTCATGGTGTGGAGCATTCCATCGCTCACATGGGATTGCCAAGTTCGGCTACAGATCGAATCAAAATGACCTACTACGAAGCAGGTCACATGATGTACACGCATTTGCCGTCTGCAGCGCAATTCCGTCAGGATTTGAAGTCCTTTATCCAGAATACAGTAAGCAAATAAAATTACAGCGCCCAACTTTTGGATTCAAGTGAATTCAAGAGTTGGGCCTTGTTAATTTAAGTGACTTAAGGAATTTTTGAGGAGATCAGTTAAATACCGGATTTCCATTTTTTTGGTCGAGGTAGGGTATCCATTTTGTATTCGGTGTTAAATGAACCAACTCATAGAGCGAGATTATTTTCTTGCGTATTTCCTGATGCTTGGAGTAATAAGCGATAAATAGTAGCGCAAATAAGAGAGTTCTCGGCAACCCTAACGGACACAGTCATTCAATGATAATTCAAAAAGAAATAAAGACGAATTGTGATGTTCCTGCACTTTGGCTAGAGCATAAAAACGAGTTGAGAAGTTTCATTTTAAAAAGAGTGAAAGATCAAGACTTGACAAATGATGTTTTGCAAGAGGTTTTAATGAAAGTTTACAGTTTTTGTATTTCAAAATCAGGGGTTAGGAATGTTAGAAGTTGGCTTTTTCAAATTGCCCAAAATACCATAACCGACCATTATCGCAAGCAATCAAAATTTACCAACTTAGATAACCTGACTGAAATAGAAAACGAAGACCAAAAAATAGCATTTAGCGAAGCTGCAAACTACATCTTGCCAATGCTTGACTTCTTGCCTAAAGAATATGCTGTCCCTTTAAAGTTTGCCGACATTGATAATATGAAACAGGCGGACATTGCCAAAAAACTAAACCTCAGTCTACCTGCTACAAAATCAAGAATACAAAGAGCAAGACAATTGCTAAAAGCCGAATTTATTACTTGTTGCCATTTTGAAACGGACAGAAAAGGCAACCTGATTTCCTTTGAAATTAAAGACAGTTGTGAGCCCTTGCAACAAGTGAAAAGAGAGTTGCAAAAATAGTTTGCATCTTATTGATACCCTCAGCGTCTTGATTGTGAGTTAAAAATCATTCACAATTAATTAGTAGAAAAATGAAAAGATTTCAAGTTCACGTAAGCGTGAAAAACCTGGATGAAAGTATTGAATTTTACAACGCTTTAGTTAACCCACAGCCAACAGTAGTGAAAGCAGACCATCCAAAATGGATGTTGGAAGACCCTAGAATTAACTGTGTGAGCAAAAATGCGGTATTGGGCAAAACAATGATGGTAATTTTGATTCTTTTCTTCCAAATTATCAATTTCGGTTTTGCACAAAACAGCCAAGACCTGAGCAGGGAATTCAAAAGTATCTCACCAATTGAAGACCATTATGAACGATTGGCAGCCCTGTCGACGTCAGGAGACAATGTTGCTTTGGATAGCTTACGTTTCCCCTTAAAAGACTTTCGTAGAAGTGCTTATTTGAAACTGCGGACAGTATATCTACAAGTACCCATTTCCTTGTTCAAGATCAAGCCTTTCCCAGCCAACAGTTCTAATCAAACCAAAGCAGAAATAGCCTTCTTATTAGAGTTGCAAGCTAAACGCAGCCCCGAATTAATGGCAAAAACCGATGAAATGGCGAATATTTATTACGATCCATTTACCAATAACCCTACAAATGAAGATTATCAAAGAAATATCAGCAGCTTATTTCACATCGGAAAAGACTTAGGAAATTGGTACACGCCAGACAAATTGCCTGTGACCACTCGAGTGTTGCAAAACGTCATTCAAGATGCTACTTACTACTTTTTCAATCTAAAGGCAGACTTTGCCCGCCCACGACCTTATCATTTGAGTAAGGAAATAAAAAATCCGGAAGCACCCGGACATTCTGCCTACCCAAGCGGGCACTCATCCGCTTCTTATGTCAATGCGTATTTATTGGCAGAAATATTTCCTGAATTAAAAGAAAAATTTTTAAGCAATGCCTACGACATGGCTTTTTCAAGGGAAATCAGGGGTGTACATTATCCCAGTGATAGTAGAGCGGGGAAAACGTTTGCCCTTCAGTTTGTACAGCAAATCTTGAAAGAAAAATCTTTTCAAAGTGATTTTGAAAAAATGAAATCAGAACTTAAAGCTGCCTCCATAAAAAATGGAAATTAGAATAAGGGTGTAATTACCCCTTAAATCCGGACTGGCTAAAAGTTATCAAAATGAACTATTGAAAACCAATCCTAATTCCCAGAAAGTCAATGTTGAATACACGCTGAACTCATTCGACAGTAAACGAAAAAAGGAGATCCAGATGGATCTCCTTTTTCTTTGTAAAAGTAGTTTGAATTACATCATGCCACCCATTCCGCCGCCGCCCATTGGAGGCATAGCAGGACCTTCTTCCTTCACGTCTGCTACCACACACTCGGTAGTCAAAAGTAAGGCTGCGATAGAGGCTGCATTTTCCAAAGCCAAACGCGTCACCTTGGTAGGGTCAATAACTCCCGCCTTAATTAGGTCTTCGTATTTGTCAGTTCTGGCGTTGTAACCAAAGTTTCCTTTGTTGTCACGGATCTTGTTGACCACTACGGAAGGCTCTCCACCTGCGTTGCTTACGATGGTTCTCAAAGGAGCCTCAATCGCTACGCGGATGATGTTAATACCCGTATCCTGGTCTTCGTTATCGCCTTTCAATTTGTCAAGGGCTGAAGCAGCTCTGATAAGTGCTACACCACCACCTACAACTACACCTTCTTGAACAGCGGCTCTAGTTGCGTGCAAAGCATCGTCAACACGGTCTTTCTTCTCTTTCATTTCTACTTCAGTAGCTGCACCGATGTACAGGATAGCCACACCACCAGAAAGCTTAGCAAGACGCTCTTGCAATTTCTCACGGTCGTAATCAGAAGTAGTTTTTTCGATTTGTGCTTTGATCTCGGCAATTCTTCCTTTGATAGCACCCTTATCGCCAGCACCGTTTACCAAGGTAGTATTGTCCTTGTCGATGTTGATTTTCTCTGCTCTTCCAAGCATGTCTGGAGTCGCGTTTTCTAGTTTGAAACCTCTTTCTTCAGAGATCACTGTTCCACCTGTAAGGATGGCGATATCTTCCAACATGGCTTTTCTTCGGTCACCGAAACCAGGAGCTTTTACAGCAGCTACTTTCAAAGCGCCTCTGATCTTGTTTACTACAAGGGTAGCAAGAGCTTCACCATCCACATCTTCAGCGATGATCAATAGCGGCTTTCCAGACTGTGCTACTGGCTCAAGTACAGGAAGCAATTCCTTCATGGAAGAGATTTTCTTGTCGTAGATCAAGATATAGGGATGATCCAATTCCACTTCCATTTTCTCCGTGTTGGTCACGAAGTAAGGGGAGAGGTAGCCTCTGTCAAACTGCATACCTTCTACAGTCTTCACTTCGGTTTCAGTACCTTTTGCTTCTTCTACAGTGATGACACCGTCTTTGCCTACTTTGTCCATGGCATCGGCGATCATTTTACCGATCTCCTCGTCATTGTTTGCAGACACGGTGGCTACCTGAGCGATTTCTTTAGAAGTTGAAATTGGCTTAGAGTTGGCCTTCAATTCAGCTACTACAGCAGCTACAGCCTTATCAATACCTCGCTTTAGGTCCATTGGGTTAGCACCAGCAGCTACGTTTTTGATACCTACACCGAAGATCGCTTGCGCCAATACAGTGGCAGTAGTCGTTCCATCACCTGCTTGATCAGCAGTCTTGGAAGCAACTTCCTTCACCAATTGTGCGCCCATGTTTTCGATAGGCTCTTTCAATTCAATTTCTTTTGCCACAGAGACCCCATCTTTCGTGATGGTTGGAGCTCCGAATTTTTTGTCAAGGATGACATTTCTTCCCTTTGGGCCTAGGGTTACTTTCACTGCGTCAGCAAGTGCATCGACGCCTTTTTTGAGACGATCTCTAGCGTCAGTATCGAAAAATAGTTGTTTAGCCATTTTTATTTAATTTTTTCAGGGTGAATAATCTACTTAAAGGATTGCAAAAATATCAGACTCTCTCATGATGAGGTAGTCATTTCCATCGACGCTCAACTCTGTGCCGGAATACTTGCCGTACAACACAGTGTCTCCAACTTTTACCGTCAATGGTTCATCCTTTTTGCCGTTACCAACTGCAACTACAAGTCCTTTTTGAGGTTTTTCTTTTGCAGTGTCCGGGATGTAAAGGCCGGAGGCGGTTTTTTCTTCTGCAGCTGCTGGCTGTACCAATACTCGGTCTGCAAGAGGTTTGATGTTCACTTTTGACATAGATATAAAATGTTAAGGGTTATAGTAAACTTACGTGCATCTATCTACACTTCTTGTGCCAAGGGTAGAATCGGAATTGATTCTGACAAATCGGCGCTAAATCTTCGGAATTCTTTCTGAATTGGCATTTTTTAAAACCGATTCATCTGCCAAAATTTCTCTTTTTTGGATCTTTATGTCATCCACTTGTCAGTGGGACAAAAAAAGAGCCTTACCAAAAGTAAGGCTCCTCTATTCTTGACTGTGAATTACTTAGTTTTTGTTGTATCAGCAGGAGCAGCGGCTCCCTGAGCTGGAAGGGCATTTTGAGTATCTCCAAATGCTGGTGCTACTGCCTGTTCCTTAGCGGTCTCAATATTTGGTGAAGAGAACTGGTTGGGCTGGCCACTGGTAAAGAGTACTGAAGAAACTAGTACTAGTGCCATAATTGAAATTGCCAAAACCCAAGTTGCTTTCTCAAGCACATTACCTGTGCGTGTTACGCCCATGATTTGTGAAGCACTGCCACCGAAAGCAGCACCTGCGCCACCTTTAGAGTTTTGACCTAGGATCACCAAGATGAGCAATACCGCTAAGACCAAAATCACACTGATTAATATCGTAAACATATCGATTGAATTATTCTTTTGATTTTTCAATTAAGTCCGCAAAGTAAGCCCTTTTCTCGGGAAACTTCAAAGCAAGCTTCTCATAAATTTCAATTGCCTGCGCTTTTTTGCTTTGCTGAAGGAGGATTTTCGCAAATGTTTCAGACATCAAGCCTTCATTTAAGCTTGTACTGGCATCTGCCAAATTCTCATTATTTTGGTTGGCTTCGATTTCTTTGATCGTAGCCAACTTGATTTCTTTTTTACTAAAGGCCTTGATTAGATCGATTTGCTCACGCTTTTTGGCGTCTAGAATCTCCTTTTTTTCCTTCCGTCGAATGCTTTCGATTAAATCATCCTTAGGTGCAGCTCTTTTTTTAGGCTTTGAACTACTGGTATCCTCTTCTTTTTCACTACCCATCGTATCTACCTGTTGTACTTGCGTTTCCAGGGGTTGATACAACCAATTCTTGAGCCACACCCGATCGGCACTTGTGACGGCGGCAAAAGTAAGGGAAGGGATACTGTCTTGATTCTTTACCTCAAAGCGAGTAGAAATCGCATGGGATAGGTAGAAAAAAGGAAAGTTTTTTTGAACCTTCTGGATTAGGAGGTAATCTGCTTTTTCCAGCTGATCTGCTTTTTGGATGAGTTCTAGAAATTGAGTTGCGTTCACAGCAGTTAATTTGAATTCAATATACGGATTTTACCAGTTGGCCACAGTAGCTGTGAAGATATCTTGGATGATGGTTTCAAAAATATCTTCAACCAATTGACTTTCAACGTCGAGTAAGGTGGTGGTTCGTGGGTCGTAATCTTGGAAAAAAGTAAAGGTTTGCTTTTTGTTTTCCTCCTCGTTACTCAAGTTGACATACTCTACCTCGACTGCAATGGTCAGTCGCATTTGACCAGCTCGGTCGGGTAGGTTAGGATCTCCGGAGGATACCACTGCCTGAGGTGACAAGGAGTATCGGACTATGGAACCGGAAAATTGCAGATCTCCATTGTTTCTAACGAGCTCCAACTGCGTGTTGCGCTGGTAATATTCTTTTAGCGACTCCGTAAATCGCTGCTCCATGTTGGCAGGTCCGCTCCCAGAGTCGTTGAAAAAATTTTCAACAGAGAAAGATTTCACCAATTCGTAATTGATGTTGGTACCCGTAAAACTGTATTTTACGGAGCAAGCCGATAGTCCAAAGGACAGCAGGAGCAACACT
>JBJOOF010000131.1:0-17065 GCA_046051425.1 Bacteroidota bacterium | reverse complement strand
GTTGGAATCACGTTTTCGTAATCTGGGAATCGCTCGTCGATGAGACGACAGATCATCTTGATGTTTGAAAACTTGAAGTAGGCATTGGACTGATTAAACTCCACGGCTACAGGCACATTCTCTGAAGGCAAAGTAGTCTTCAAGAGGTTCAAGGCTTTTCTAGGGATGATCAAACTGGCTCCGTTGCTGGAGGCCACATCTACTCTTCTGTAGCGCACCAAACGGTGACCATCTGTAGCCACAAAGGTGGTGTTGGTAGGGCTCAAATTGATGTATACCCCGGTCATTGCAGGACGAAGTTCGTCCGAAGAGGTAGCAAAAATGGTATTTGCAATGGCTGAAGACAATACCTCAGTGGACATATCCACGGTAGTGGCGTTGCTTACGGTAGGGATTTTTGGAAAGTCTGTGGCATTTTCACCCGCAAGACGGTAGCGTCCATTGTCGGAGCTGATTTCTACCGCGTAAGTGTCGTGATCGATGCTGAAAGTTACCGGCTGTTCTGGCAAGTTTTTCAAGGTCTCGATCAAAATACGTGCAGGTACCGCAATATTTCCGTCTTCCTTGGCTTCCACCTGAAGCTCCGTCATCATGGAAGTCTGCAGATCCGAAGCAGTGATAGTCAATACAGACCCTTTGATTTCAAAAAGAAAGTTTTCCAGAATAGGCACCACCGGATTGGTGGTCACTACACCGTTGATGGCAGAAAGCTGCTTGAGCAAGGCGGAGGAAGAAACAATAAATTTCATATCGTAGGGGTGGTATAGTTTTTTTCTAGTGTGGTAAATTTATAAATAAAATGCTAATTCAGCCGACCTGACTTTCAATTGTAGAAAAAAAGTTACAAATAATTGGCTGATTTTCGTTTATGCCCTTCGGGAAAATCGTTTCACCCGCAGCAAGCCAATTACTCCACCCATTAAGACCAAGAAAAGTACAGGTGCTCCCACATTGATCAGCTGCCAGAATTGCTTCTCCTCGGCGACCTTCACCTTGTCCAAGGGACGAATCTGCAAGACCTTCGTACGCGTGGCAATGATACCTTCTGGGTCAGTCAGGTACTGCACGATGTTTTCCAAAAACTGCTTATTGGCAAAGGTGGTCTGCTCCATCGGATCCTCTCCTAGCGGAAGTGGCTCCTGATCAGCTGGGTTGGCTTGGCTTTGAAACAGGGACGCATCCCCGAGCACAATCACTTTTCCATTTCCGTTGTTTTTCACCGAACTGCCTGAAAATTCCGCTGGAACAAATCGGTTTTTGAACAAGGAAGTAAACTCCCCTTCCAGCAAGTAGGCCAGTGGCAGGTACTTTATTCCAAATTCAGATTCTAAAGGTGGCTCTTGAAATGCTTCTAAGCTAATCAAATGAGGCAAGGGCAAAATTCGAGAACGCTCCGAACTGAAGAGCAAGGGGGTCTTTTTTACCCCATCGGCCTTTACCGTATCGAGGCTGCTGGCAAATCGAAAATTGACTTGATCCAAGCCCTTGGTGATCGGATGGGGGTACATGCGGCCCGCGTAGAAATGGTAAGGCCAAGGCATGGGAACCAGTTGTTCCTGATTTCCAAAATTCCCTCCCATTACCGGAATTACCCCAAAATTCAGATCCTGGATCAGGTCCTTGCTGACACGAACCCCGTACCGAAACAACAAGCGATCCAATCCATTTTCCTGCGGTAGAGCCAAAGCCCCTTCTCCTGCCAATTGGCTTAAGTCCAAATTTGCTCCCTCGGCAGCTACCACCAAATTGCCTCCTCCCATCACGTATTGATCCAAGAGGAAAAGTTCTCGATCGGAATAGGTACTGTCCGGACCCAAAATGAATACTGCGGCAAAAGAACTCAGATCTTCAACTTTTTTGGCCTGCTCTAAAGGAACCTTAAACAGTTCGTAGCGACCATCTAGCGCCTCCACCATCCCAAAGCCATCGTCCTCTGCTAGTTCTCCATGGCCAATAATCATTGCCAAGGCACTTTTTTGAGGGTAGAGCAACTTCTGTATGGCTTGAGCCAATTCAAATTCAAGATTTTCAATGGAGGCATTCAAGGTCTGTTCAGCCGACATGCCTCGCTCTCCTTTGAGTACCAAAGCACCTGTTTCATAAGTATCGTCCGATACCAAAATGCCTGGAAAAATTAGTTGTGCTTGCTGCCCAGTAGCCTGATTAACAAAGAGGTTAGTCGGGCGAATACCATAGTCGGCAAGCGTGTAGATAAACTCTTCCTTCAAGGAGTCGGTCACCTCCATAGGATCAAAATAGGATACGGTAATGTTCTCCGCAGAATAGGCATTGAAGGTGCGCACGGTCTCCTCAATGGACTTTTGAAGGCGACGCATCCCTCCAGGGAGCTCCTCACCAGTAAGCAAAATATCTACATGCAAGGGACGATCTATCCCTTCCAAAAGCTGAAGTGTGGAAGGATGTAGCGAATAGCGCTTTTCTTCAGTGAGGTCAATTCGAAACCGAAGTACCTGTCCCAATCCAAAGAAAAGGAGGATGCCCAAGCCTAGAATTCCTAGGGGAAGGAGCCGATGTGAAATGGGCTGTTTCATTTTCCCTTCAAAATCAAAACCGCTGCCCCAAGAAAAATCCAAATCATGCCTAGCAGAAAAAAGAGGTCCCTGCTGTCAATCACGCCTCGGCTCAAGCTATCGTAATGGTAGCTCAAACTGAGTTCCTCCACCCAATAGGCCCAATCCCCAGGCACCATGCCAGCTAGTGCCGTCAATCCAAAATACAAGAGGAAGCAAAGAAATACACCGAGCACAAAGGCCACCACTTGTTGAGAAGTCAACGAACTCGCAAACAAGCCCACGGCAGCAAAAGTAGCTCCGATCATCAGTAGGCCGAGCCAACTCCCAAAGAAGCCTGCCCAATCCAAGTTGCCTGGAGGATTGCCCAATAGGGAAATGGAATAGGCATAGCCCAAGGTGGGCAGTACGGCTAGGAAAACAAGTAAAAGCAGGGCCAAGTACTTAGCCAAGACGATCTGAACCAAGCTGAGTGGGGAGGTCTGCAACAGCTCCCAGGTTCCTGCCCGTCGCTCCTCGGCCAAGCTGCGCATGGAGATCGCCGGAATCAGAAAGGTAAATACATAGGGGGTGTACAGAAAAAGGGACTCCAAATCGGCATAGCCGTAATCAAGCACGGAAGTTTCTGGAAAAACCCAAACAATCAAGCCCAAGGCCACGAGAAACAAAACCAGGACCAGGTATCCGGTTAGGCTCCCAAAAAAGGCTGAAATTTCTTTGAGGAATAAACTTTTCATTGGCCTTGCGTGATTTCCCGAAAAAGCGTTTCCAAATTTTTGACGCCTTGATCCAAGCGAATCAGGCTGAGTTGACGCTGCGCCACCACCTGCAAGATTGCCTTGCGCGCTTCTGTAGCATTCGGAGTAAGCAGCACTAATTCCTGTGGGGCCTTGACTCCAAAACTTGGGATTCCGATGCTTTCAAACCAAGACAATTCCAGGGCTTCTTCCGTTTCTAGAATCAAGGTTACCTGGGAGGAAGCCGATTTCAAGTCTGCTAGTGAACCAGCGGATCGGATTTTACCTTGATTGATGATCACCACATCTTGACACACGGCCTCCACCTCTTGCATGATGTGCGTAGAAAAAATCAAAGTCTTATTTTCAGCTACTTCCAAAATCAAGTTGCGAATATCCACCAGCTGATTGGGATCCAAACCCGTGGTGGGCTCATCCAAAATCACCAAGTCAGGATCGTGCAAGAGTGCGCGTGCGATCCCTACCCGCTGACGATAGCCTTTGGATAGCTGACCGATTTTCTTGTGTTGCTCCTGTTGAAGCCCTGTTTTGCGAATCATCTCCTCCGTTCGGCGTCGGACATCGGCAGACTTCATGCCGTAGATGCCTCCGGAAAATTCCAAAAACTCACGAACGTAGCTGTCCAGGTAGAGGGGATTGTTTTCAGGAAGGTAGCCAATCCGAGCAGCTAGTTTTTTAGGATGTGCCAGTGCATCCTCTCCCAACACGCTTACCGATCCTGAATCTGCAGCTAGGTAACCGGTGATGATTTTGAGTGTGGTAGACTTGCCTGCTCCATTGGGGCCCAAAAAGCCTAAAATTCGCCCTGGAGAGGCCGAGAAACTGACTTCATCCAGTGCTTTTTGAGCGCCGTATCGTTTACTGAGCTGAGAAACCTGGAGAGACATGCGTTGGAGCGATTCAATACATCGAGTACCTACAAAAATACAGATTGCCCTTAGAACGACAAGGGTGATTTTTTAGGTATGCTATTTTCTGATTATCCGCTTTTTCACCACTAACATGAGAAAAAAAGGTTTGAGGTTCAATTAAGTGAGCTGTTGACCGTTGACCGTGGTCTGTCAACGATTATCCGCAGTTTTTAAATAAATATGCTGAGCTACTGGCATGATTGCGGATAATTATGTTCTATTTTTTTCCTTTTGGGCGGAGTGGACGGCATTCCACATCGACTACAAAATAGTTGGGGTGCGTTTCTAGGGTTTGCACTAAAGTCAGAGCCACATCTTCGGGACGCATCATGTGCTCGTGTGCATCCATTCCTGGAATGTCGTCGAAGAAGTGGGTTTGGATGGATCCTGGATAGATGGTCGAGACCTTGATACCAAAGTCTCGAAGTTCCATGTAGAGCGAGTGGGAGATGCCGCGCACGGCATGTTTGGTACCCACATAGCCCGCAAAATTGGCTACTCCATTGAGTCCAGCGATGGAGGCCACATTGAGGATGTGTCCTTCATCGGCCGCCTTCATGGCAGGGATTACTCTTTTGGTGGTATAAAAAATGCCATGGACATTGGTGTCAAACATGGATTTCCAGTCAGCCGAACTCATAGTTTCTAGTGGTCCTGCCACGCCAAAGCCGGCATTGTTCACCAGAATGCGGATATCTTCCCCCAAAGTGGCTACCGTAGCGGTGTATGCCTTGGCGACCTGTGCCTCATCTGCCACATCGCAGGTGAAGAAGTGAAAATGGGGATGGGTAAAATCCGGTTGGGTTCTACCCCAGCCCGCCACAATTACCCCTTTTTCAATTAAGAGTTTGACGATCTCCAAACCGAGTCCTTTGCTTACCCCTGTGACTACTGCTACTTTATTTTTTAATTCCATCGAAAGTATGTTTCTCCTAGTAAAGCCATTTCCAACCGAAAAGTTCTGCAAACCTAGGCTTTATCCAAAATTTCGTGCAAATTCCGATCCTTGATTTAGTTTTGAACTGATCTTTACCCAGCAACCGCACTACAGACTATGAAAAAATTAATCCTTCCCCTGCTGCTTTTGAGCAGCACGGCTTTTGCCCAAAGCAAACTTCGTCCCAGCATCGATCAAAAGGCGGCAGCCATCGAGACCAAAGTCATCGACTGGAGACGCGATATCCACCAGAACCCAGAACTCGGCAACGAGGAAACGCGCACTGCCAAAAAAGTAGCCGATCACTTGCGCTCCCTGGGCATTGAGGTGCAAGAAGGAGTAGCCACTACCGGGGTAGTAGGCATTTTGCGTGGGGGCAAGCCAGGGCCAATGGTCGCTCTTCGTGCGGATATGGATGCCTTGCCTGTCACCGAGCGCGTAGACTTGCCTTTCAAATCCAACGTCACTACTACCTACAATGGTCAGCAAACCGGCGTAATGCATGCCTGCGGGCACGATACCCACGTAGCCATCTTGATGGGTGTAGCGGAAGTGCTTGCCGGCATGAAGGCTCAACTGGAAGGCTCCGTCAAATTTATCTTTCAACCCGCCGAAGAAGGCATTTACATCCCTGGAGTGACTTCCTGGGGTGCCAAGCAAATGGTGGCTGAAGGCGTAATGAAAGATGTGGACGCCATCTTTGGATTGCACATCTCGGCACAAACCGAGGTAGGTAAGATTGGCTACCGTTCTGGACCAGCGCAGGCTGCCGTGGACAACTTGGAAATCATCGTGCACGGTACCCAAGCGCATGGGGCATCCCCTTGGTTTGGGGTAGATCCGATTGTAACCGCTTCGCAGATCGTCACAGGCCTACAAACCATCCTGTCCCGTAGCGTCAATGTGACCCAAAATCCAGCGGTAGTTACTGTAGGAGCCATTCATGGAGGCATTCGCCACAACATTATTCCTGAAAAAGTAGAGATGATCGGTACGATCCGCACCTTTGGAGATCAGCAGCAAGACCTGGTACACCGACGCATCACCGAGATCGCAACCAACATCGCAGAGAGTGCAGGCGCGCGAGCAGAAGTGAATATCACCAAACTTTATCCTTCTACGGTCAATGACCCAGCCTTAACAGCCAAGATGGTTTCTACGCTAGAAGCTGCTGCAGGCAAGGCCAATGTACAGGTCAACCCTCCGGTAACGGGAGCAGAAGACTTTAGTTTCTACCAGCGCGAAAAGCCCGGATTATTTATCGGGTTGGGCGGTATGAAAAAAGGGGGAGATCCTACCAAAACCCCTTCGCACCATACTCCAGATTTCTACTTGGACGAGAGTGGATTTGTATTGGGTGTACGTGTGATGAGCTACTTTGTGGTAGACTTTATGGGGATGAAGAAGTAATTTTTTTGTCCACGGTCCACAGTCCACGGACCACCCATAGTAAACCTCCCAAAGCCATTTGGGAGGTTTTTTTATGCCTTCACGCCCCTGAAATGAAAGCTAGGAAAAACGTTGAGGTAGCAAGTCTGGCGCTGTTTGAAAGTACAAGCCAAATCCAATAAAATACGCGCAGCCAGATTCAACTTTTTATAATCTTATCCTCTTAAACCAGGATCATGGTACTGGTAAAGTAATGAACCCATTTACCATTTTCCTTTTTGAACACAGAAAGATGAGAACCTTCTTCGGCCATGTATAAGAACGCATATCGGTAATCTTGTAAAAACACAGGTTTGGAAATGGTCTTACAGTGAATGTATTTCTTCAATTTCCTATCAACTTCGATTCTTTCCGGCGCACCTATAGCAGTATAAGAAGCTTTTGACAAACTGTCATACCGCCCCTTTTCAGAAGAGACTTTCACTCCCGCCGGAAACATATCCTGTTGGAATTGGAAAGCTTGCTTTCCTTCCCTGCAAATCTTTTCCGCATCTTCTTTTGTAAAAACATCCTTGAAAGAGACTTTAGGACGAAAGTTACTTTCCAAACTCAGCAAACCTTCGACGGTACAGGAATCAAGCCAAGGGATTTGCCAATTCTCCTCCGCTTCTGCAAACACGATGACTTCTTCGCCTCGGCTCAGTTCCCCTTCAAATACGACGCTTATCAATTCCTTGATCTCCTGCTCTTCTCTTGTAGCACAGCTGAAAAAGAAGATGGAAGATATTATTAGAATTGAATGATTTAGTAGCTTAATCACAGGCTTTTTCTCCTTTAGGAACTGTTCCATAATAATTTCCATTGTATAGTTCTGCTCCAATTCTGTTGGTGATTCTTTCTCGATCTTCATCTGACAATTTCATAAACACTTCCGTTTTGAATAATCCTCCCCAAGCCAATGCTTTATAAAAATCTTTCGGAATACCTCATGGACCTCGTCCAAGCTAGTTATAAATAGCTATCTCCTAATTTTTCTCTATTAAATCATCACATGAACCAAAGACACTAATTTGAACACCTACACCTTTAATTATATTTTTCTTTGACTCCCATGCTATTTGGTCCACAAATAGTAAAGTTCTTGACTCAAGTTTAAATTCATTTTTAAACCAAAAAATAAAGTCATGCTCTTTATCAAAAAGGATTTGATATTCCTTTTTGACAACCTGCCTCTTATTTATCAAATATTCTTCATGCCCTTGATGAGGACCAGCCATGTGATAAAACTCCAACAAGACACATGAATCTAGATTTGGGTATTTACGAGAATATTTAAAATATCTAAAGTTATATTCATTCTTAAAATGGACGTCTTCAATTAAGCTAGTCGAGGATTGATTAGTATCAAAAACTATTATAATTGTGTCATTAGAATATTCTTTTTGATAATAGTTAGTTGTAAACTTTTCCTTTCGATTCTCAGATATCTTTTTTATTGATTGAGCGTTCGAAGAGAAACAAATACTTACATAAACTAAAATGATAATTAATTTATTTGACATAATTTAGTTCCCATTATTGCGTTATTAATATGCTTTATAATTTCAACTTTCTCGATGGAGTCTTTATTTACCCACCCTCTCACATCTTCATCCATAAGTCCTTCCCAAGCAATAGCTCTGTAAAAATCCTTAGGCACCCCATTTGGGTAACCTTCTGAATAATTCATATAATTCTCAAAGCTTGATTTACCCAACTGAGGATGAATTAACTCAAGCATGTCTGCCATTTTATCAACCCAATAATCTGCCATATAACTATGATGAATATCCTCGTCTCCAAAAAATTGACGGGTATATTCTTCGAAAGTCTCTTTAAATGATAAATCAATGTCTGCTAGTCCTTGAGTATTGAGGGCTCTATACATTTCCGCATGGATCATTTCATGAACAATAGTTCTTGCTACTTCTAAGGTAGATCTATTTATTCTATCTTTATTAAAAGTAATTTCTATTGGCTGATTAGGCCCTTTATACCATGTTTGACCATTTGATGTAGGTTTTAGTGTGGGCCCTATTTTTAATAGTACATCAAATTCTGTTCCAAGGCCTTCAAACTTTGAGGCAAGATCTTTGAAGCCATTTATTGATAGTAGTTTTTCATAAATGCAGTCTGCAACTGTCTCTTTAAAGCTAGGGTCTTTGATAATCTGAACTTCTTTCCCATCCCCTCCTGCCCCAACTCCATCATCCAAGCAGGCGTCTTGGGCATCTGCAGTTCTTGCGGAATCACAGCTCGCTGAGCCGCAAGTAGTATGGCTATACACCTCGTACACGACCACCCCATTGAAACTATACACCCAATACCAGTCGATGCAAAATTCTGTTCGTAGCGCATCAGCATCCAGGCGAGACTTGCCCCCACCTTCCCTTTGCAGTGCCACAACCCGGCCATCAGCTTGGGTTCCATCTAGAGGTCGCGCCACAAAATCAGACCATAAATAGGTCAGGTCTTTTGATTTGACTCCTGCCAAAAATCCCTCGACCAAGAGGACTTCGTTGTGGAGGAGAAATTCTAGTTCCTTACCCGCAAGTTCCAACATCCCCCCACGGATTACCTGACCTCTCTCGTCCAACTCAAACACAAATCGACGCAAATACCCGGCCTCGTACCTCACCTGAAGCTTCCGATGTGCAGGCACGATCAGGATTCGCCCATTCGCATGGCTTTTGGCTCCCGCCCAAAAAGGAAAAATTTCCTGCTCCGTTTGGATTCGGAAAGAAGAGTTTACTTGCTTGGGCTTCTCCTGTGTGTAAAACTCCTTCGCTAAAGGAATCGGATCCGCCAAATTGATCGGCAGCACGGGTGCTGCATCGTCCAAACTACAAGACCAGAGGGAGATGACAACCAGCCCTGTTCCCAAAATGAATTTGAAAAATCGGTACATAAAAAATGAGTTTAAAAACTTTGAATCTAAATATGACAATTAAAAATTAAATTAAGACTATTTTATTCAATTTTTTTTTCTTTGATTTTAATATTTCATTTAATACCTATTTTTTTGGAATTAAAGAAGGAAAAATGCTCCACTTGAACCGAGGAAAATAACGAAATTCCCTACCCTTCTTTTGGCCTTAACCCCTAACTTAGTTTAGCACCTAGTTCCTTCACACTAGAAGTAATTAACCAAAAAAACCTATTTTCGAATTTCCACACTGACATCAGCAAATAACCCGGCCAATATACCCCATGAAAAAAATCATCCTTCCCCTCCTCTTTATTGCTACTACTGCCCTCGGTCAGTCCAAGCTTCGCCCCAGCATTGACCAGAAAGCCCAGGGGGTAGAGGCCAAAGTCATCGAATGGAGACGGGATTTTCACCAGCACCCTGAATTGGGAAATCAGGAGGTTCGCACCGCCAAGATCGTCGCAGCTCACCTCCGCTCCCTAGGTATGGAAGTGACTGAAAATGTAGCGGTAACCGGTGTAGTCGGCGTACTTCGAGGAGGCAAACCTGGACCGATGGTCGCACTTCGTGCGGACATGGATGCCCTTCCTGTAACCGAGCGGGTAGACCTTCCCTTCAAATCCACCGTCACTGCCACTTACAATGGGCAGCAAACCGGCGTGATGCATGCCTGCGGACACGATTCCCATACGGCCATCTTGATGGGTGTAGCCGAAGTATTGGCAGCACATAAAAATCAATTGGAAGGTTCGGTGAAGTTTATCTTCCAACCGGCCGAAGAGGGAGTCACCGAGGTACCCATGGCAGGAGCCGAATTGATGGTGAAAGAAGGAGTAATGCAGGACGTGGACGCCATTTTTGGTCTACACATCTGGGCTCAGGTAGAAGCAGGTAAAATCGGCTACCGCCCTGGACCTACCATGGCTGCAGTGGACATTCTAGGAATCAACGTGCACGGCACCCAGGCGCATGGCGCCTCGCCTTGGTCAGGAGTAGATCCTATCGTCACTTCTGCGCAGATCATTACTGGCCTGCAAACCATCCTATCCCGCAGTGTCAACGTCACCGAAAACCCAGCAGTAGTGACCGTAGGCGCCATCCATGGAGGCATCCGCCACAACATCATCCCTGAAAAAGTAGAACTCATCGGTACCATCCGTACCTTTGGCGACGAACAGCAAGCGCTCGTGCACCGAAGAATCAACACGATCGCCACCAATATCGCAGAAAGCGCCGGTGCCAAAGCAGAGGTCACCATTACCAAACTCTATCCTTCCACGGTGAATGACGAGGCACTAACTGCAACTATGCTTCCTTCACTTACAGCGGCCGCTGGAAAAGAAAATTTGATCTTGATGGACCCGATGACAGGATCGGAAGATTTCAGCTTCTTCCAAAAGGAAAAGCCTGGCGTATTTGTGTTCTTGGGCGGAATGAAGCCTGGAGCTGATCCCCTCAAAACTCCCTCCCACCACACGCCTGACTTCTACCTGGACGAAAGCGGATTTACCTTGGGTGTCCGCGCCTTGAGTTACCTGGTGGTGGATTATATGGGAATGAAGAAATAGGCTAATTCAACCTACGAACTAGTTCGAAGAAAATTTGACTCATCAAGGGTTCGGCTAGGCCAGCAGCAGCAATCACATCCTGCAGTGATACCTGATGGATTTTCCCGGGAACACCTAGGTCAGTGATGGCGGATAAGCCAAACACTTCCATCCCCGCATGGCAGGCCACAAGGACTTCGGGTACTGTACTCATGCCTACCGCATCTCCGCCGATCGTACGCAGGTAACTGTATTCGGCAGGAGTTTCCAAATTGGGACCCTCCACACCACAGTAGGTTCCTGTATGCAGTTTGATTCCTTTTTCTTTGGCGATCTGCATCGCCAAGGCAATCAGTCGCGGAGAATAGGGCACACTCATGTCCGGAAATCGTGGTCCCCAGGCCTCGTAATTTTTTCCTCGCAAAGGATTTTCTGGAAATAGGTTGATGTGGTCCGAAATTACCATCACCTCCCCCACAGCTTGTGCAGGGTTCAATCCCCCTGAGGCATTGGATACCAGGAGCGTCTGTACCCCTAAGCCTCGCATCACCCGAATGGGAAAGGTAACTTCTTTCATGGAGTACCCTTCGTAGTAATGGAAACGCCCTTTCATGGCTAGCACTTTTTTCCCTCCCAAACGGCCAAAAAGCAAGGTGCCGCTGTGACTTTCTACGGTGGAAATAGGAAAATGCGGTATGTCTTGGTAGGGGATTTCCAAGTCCACCTGGATCTGGGAAGCCAAATTCCCAAGACCTGTTCCCAAGATAATTCCAATTGCTACGGGATCAGAATGGATCCCTTGGATGTAGGCCATAGCCTGTTCCACTTGCTGCTTGTAGTCCATTTAAAATTTAAGATTACCTGTTCAAAGATAGGATTTTGAAAAATTGTTCGAACTTTTCTGGGTACTTCTGTGTATAAAGGTGATAAAATTCACCCCATGATTAAGATTATTGTAAGCACCAACCGTAAAAATGCAGTTTCAAGTACCATCGCTACGCTTTACCAGCAGATTTTAGCCGAAAAAGGAGCTACTTCTGAAATTCTTTACTTATCCGACTTGTCTGCCGATTTTACGGCAACTGCCTTGTACGAAAACAACGGTAAAAATCCGGAGTTCAATGCCTTTCATGACCGCGTCAAGGAGGGAAAAAAGTATGTGTTTATCGTCCCGGAATACAACGGTTCCTTTCCAGGAATCCTCAAAACATTCATCGATGGGATGACTTATCCCAATTCATTCCAAAATAAAAAGTGTGCTTTAATTGGGTTGTCCTCAGGAATTGGCGGGGGTGGCATCGCTATGAGCCACCTCACCGACATCTTCCATTACCTGGGTATGCATGTTCTTGCTCTCAAGCCCAAACTGGCTAAGATAGAGCAAAATATGTCAGATAACCTGCTCACCAACAGGCTGTATGTAGAACTACTACATACCCAGGCAGACATGCTGCTCGACTTCTAGGACTTAGTCCACGTTGTCGTGCAGAAATCTATTGTTCCCTAAAATTTCGTTCTCCTCATTGAGGTTGAATCTGCTAAGGGAAGATTCTGAGCTATGCTGAGGCTCATTCAAAATCACATTTTTGCGTTGGTAGGCGGGTACTACCATCTTATCAGTCAGATCATCTGAAGCAGTAGTTAGGGACCGTCCACCTTTCAATTTTTCGAATCGCTCGTGGGCGCGCTGAATCGCCTTCATCTTCATTTGCTCGTAGTAGTCTGTAGCAAATACTGGAGCAGTCGGTTGTTGCGGTTCATCCGTTTCAACTGGAGCAGAAGCAACTGGAGTCACTTGTTCCTGATACAATTCATGAACGATTTTCTCTTCCACTTGTGGCTCCTCCATTACAGGACCTTCTGCTACAGGCTGGATATCAAAAGAGAACAGCTCCTCTTCCTTTTCTTCTTCCATCTCAAGTACAGGCGTCACCACCGCTACAGGAGCTTTGGGTAAGGAAAAGGTGAAGGTTGTTCCTTCGGAAATGGGCTCTTCTTTTACTTGAGCGGACTTTCCAGAATCCAAATCAATCACTGTTTTAACTTGCTCAGGAGCGGGCGCTGGAGTTGGAGCTATTGGTGTAGAAAATGCAGTAACAGGAGCGGAATTAGCTGTAGTAATTGGCACATTGGCAAGTCTATCCATTTCGAAACCGGTAGCAATGACGGTCACACGGATGGCTCTACCCAATTCAGGATCAATACCCTGACCAAAGATGACCTCTGCATTGTCTCCCGCTTTTTCTTGGATGTATTCAGTAATGTCGCTTAGCTCATCCATAGAAAGTTCTTCTTCTTCACCAGACATGATGGAAAGCAAGATTTTCTGAGCGCCTTTGATATCTACATTGTTGAGCAATGGAGAGGAAATCGCAGAACCTGCTGCGCGGATGGCACGACCCTCTCCCTCTTCGGTAGCAGAACCCATCACTGCAGCACCTGCATCTTTCATCACTGTTTTCACGTCTTCAAAATCGACGTTTACATCTTGGTGGATGGTGATGATTTCAGCGATGGAACGTGCAGCTGTACTCAAGACATCATCTGCTTTGCTGAAGGCTGTTCGGATAGCGAGGTTGCCGTAGATCTCACGCAACTTGTCGTTGAGGATGACCAATACGGTATCGCAATTTTCACGAAGGGATTCAATCCCTGCTTGGGCAACTGCCATCTTCTTTTTTCCTTCAAACATGAAGGGGGCTGTTACAATCCCAACAGTAAGGATGTTCAATTCTTTAGCAATTTTGGCTACGATTGGTGCTGCACCAGTTCCGGTACCACCACCCATACCCGCAGTGATAAATACCATTTTGGTATTGTCGGCAAGGAGTTCGCGAATCTCATCTTCGGATTCTAAAGCGGCACACTTTCCTTGCTCAGGATTTGCACCTGCACCTAGACCTTCAGTCAAGTTAGCTCCAAGTTGAAGTCTCAACGGTACTGGGCTAGATTTTAAGGCCTGGGCATCGGTGTTAACTACCACGAATTCCACATCCTTAATTCCTAGACCATACATGTGGTTGACGGCATTGCTACCACCGCCACCTACACCGATGACCTTGATGATGGACTTTTGATTTTTTGGGAGATCAAATCTGTAATCTTTCATGTTATCTGACATTGTATTGTTGGTGAATTTAGTTTTTATGCTGGGGTACTTTTTGGGTGTTTTTTAAGAGTTATCCTCCATAGGAACTGTCGTCTCCGATATCATCGGAAATAATTCCCTTCAGACGCTCTCCTATATTTCTAAAGAAATCTTTGGAGAGACCCTCCCTCCCTTGAATTTTTGGTTTTACTCCGGTGTTGGCGACTCGGCTTTTGTACATTTCTTCCCGCATGTCTAGGGACTTGAATCCCGCGAGAACTAATCCTACGGTCGTAGCATACATCGGGCTTTTGACTTCCTCCAAAACGGACTTACCAAGGTGCTCATTTGGGAATCCGATACGGGTATCCAATCCTGTCATGTATTCAAACAGTTGTGCAATGAACTGCATTTGAGACCCTCCTCCAGTGAGAACAATCCCTCCTGCTAGTTTTTTATAATAGCCACTCTGCATGATTTCGTTTTGAACGATCTCAATAATCTCCTCCATTCTTGCTTGGATGATGGATGCGAGATTTCGAATGGATATTTCTTTTGGGGCACGGTTTTTCAACCCAGGAATCGATACGATTTCATTCGGATTGGCTTCCGCAGCAATGGCCTTTCCAAAGCGAGTTTTTAACAACTCGGCTTGGTTTTGCATCAGCATACAGCCCTCCTTGATGTCGGCAGTAATGATATTTCCTCCCAAAGGGATCACCGCCGTATGGCGGATGATGTTCTCATAGAAAATGGCAATATCTGTGGTACCCCCTCCGATATCGATCAAGCAAACTCCTGCTTCTTTTTCCTCCTCGCTGAGTACCGACAGGGAGCTGGCCAAGGGCTCGAGAATCAACTGCTGGGAGGTTAGCTCAGCACGCTTGACACATTTGTTGATGTTGTTGATGGCTGAAGTCTGGGCGGTAATCACATGAAAATCCGCCTCCAAACGAGTGCCTGACATCCCTACAGGATCTTTGATGCCTCCCTCATAATCAACCGTATAGTCTTGAGGCATCACGTGAATGATACTATTCCCTGGAGGAACGACAATGTTGTGCATGTCGGCAGTCAAGCGCTGCACATCCTCCACCGTAATTTCATCTTCCGTAGGCTGTCTCATGATGCTTCCATGCATGATTTTGCTTTGAATGTGCTGACCAGCGATCCCCACAATCACTTCTCCGATGTTCACCTCCGCCATATTTGCACATTCTTCTACAGCCTTTTCGATGGCATGCACGGTCTTCTCGATGTTGGTCACGATTCCTCGTTCCACCCCATCCGATACCGACTTTCCCATCCCTAGGACTTCTAGTTTGCCAAATTCATTTTTGCGGCCAATGATGGCGCAAATTTTGGTCGTCCCGATGTCCAGACCTACAATTAGTTTGTCGTTTTCCATATCCAAGCTTTATTCACAAACGATTTGATTTTTATATTTTACACTGATTCGCTGGTAAGCGTCCCAGCCTTTTCTAGGCAATATTTCGTTGTAGAGTACCGCGATGCGGTTGAATTTGCTTTCAAAGTCTTTTGCATCTCCAAATTCAATGACTTGCTTTCCCACCTGCTGGTGAATACGAATGTCATTTCTCCCATTGATCTCCAACTCGGTCACTTGTGCGCTCCAAAACTTGTCTTGCGTAATGAATTGAATCAAGGGAATCAACTCAGGCATAACATCTAATCGGCCTTGGTCCATCAACGAACCGATGTAAGCACCTTGAAGAATTAGAACTCTACTGGTATAAGTAGGAGAGGTAGAAATAAGTAAGCCTTCCTTCGTGATGTATCCATCCGCACTTTCTGGTCTGGCAATCCTAGCCATCGGTTCGTGTTGCGTCAGAATTAACTTCAAAATTCCTTGTTGATCCACAGAAGCCTCTACTGTTCGAATAAATGGATGGCCCAATAAGCGATCCTCAATATCCTTTAAAGGCAATTCCTTCATCGGAAGTCCTTTTTTCAGTTCTGGGAAAGAGGAAGAAAGGATGGATAAAATTTCCTTTTCTTCCACGAAATAGACCCCACTCACCGCTTCTAGGTTTACCTCCACCTGGTTGAAAGTTTTGGTTAGGTTTTGCTTTTCTACAAATCCAATATACCCTGCTGCGGTAAGGCAGAGCATTACAATTCCAAGTACCTTTTTCACCTTTGCCTTATTCATGCGTTCGAGGGGTTAGGTCTAGAATTGGTCCATGCCGCTATGCCTGGCACTAGTCGGTCGATATCTCCTGCACCCAGGGTGACTAGCACCTCAGGAGAAGAGGCTTCCAAGAAATTCATCACTTCGGCTTTCTGAATGCACACCTTCTTACTTGCCTGTATGTCTTCCAAAAGCATTTCAGAAACTACTCCAGGGATAGGAAGCTCACGCGCTGGATAGATCGGCAATAACGCCACCTCATCGGCAAGGGATAGGCTTTCGGAAAATCCAGGAGCAAAATCTCGAGTACGGGTAAAGAGGTGCGGCTGGAAAATCACCGTCATCCGTTGGGATGGGTACATGGCTCGCACCGAACTCAAACAAGCCTTGATTTCTTCGGGATGGTGTGCGTAATCATCGATGAAGATTTTGCCCGGCTGCGCGGAATGAATTTCAAAACGGCGCTTCACCCCAAGGAAAGTTTTGATTCCCTCTCGGATTTGGGATTCATCTACCCCATGATCAAGCGCAATGGCAATGGCTGCCAATGCATTTTCCACGTTGTGGAAACCAGGAATAGCCAATTCAAGACCCTTGATCTGGTTTTTGCTGCCGATGTAATCAAAAACAAAGGAGTTGGGTTTCGCTATTATATTTTCAGCGTGAATGCCATCTGATCGAAGGCCATATTCCCGAAGGCTGGAAGAGGCAATACCCTGATCTCCCAAGCGGTAGTGCGCATGACTTTGCAGGTATACTTTTCCTTTTTTGTCTACCAAAGACA
>JBJOOF010000130.1:0-6786 GCA_046051425.1 Bacteroidota bacterium | reverse complement strand
CATTTTGGGAGAGAAGTTTGATCCAGAGAAACTCAAGAACCGAACTCAAACACAAAACCTGGGCGCCCTACGAGCCCTTGCAATAGGTCAGTTGATCCGAGAAACGGTGGAGGCTTTTGCTACCTATGAGGAGAGCATGCGCAAGGGAAATTTTGACAAGGCGCTCACGGACATCATTCCATCGGCGAAGGCCTTGGCAGAGATCTCCCAACGTTCCGTTCGGCAGATTTACCGTTCTCAGGTCGTGTTAGAAAAAGAAGCGGTGGGTTTTCAAGTACTGAACGGCTTGCTTGAAGTATTTTCTCAAGCCTTGTATCATCAATGCTATGCGCCGGATCGCGCTTCAGGGCAAGACAAAAGTCTGCTTAGACTTCTTCCGGAGGACTTTCCACTCAAAGGTTTTGGAACCGAATCGAATGCCTATACCTTGCTCCGTGCGCTGATCGATTTTATCTCAGGCATGACCGATAAGTATGCATTGAATCTGTATCGACGGGTGAAGGGAATCTCCCTTCCCGGGGCTTGATTGTAGCCTTTTGAGGAAGGTTTTACTGCTCCTCTTCCCAGGTGGATCCCCAGTCCACCACCTGATCTTCCAAGTAGTGCGGGTACAATTTGCGGTGCTGTTTTTTCACTTCCTGTACCAGCGCCTCGCGGAATCCCTCCACATTTTGGCCCAAGGATGCAGCCATAAACACAGGACTGATTCCATTTTTCTTCTCAAAAGCCTCAGAAAGCGCCTTGAAATCGAGGTAGCGGGTTTCCTGAAGTTCGTGCTCGGATATTTGCAACTGCTCCTCTTGGGAAGGCATTTGCTGGACCAGATCCACCTTGTTGAAAACGAGTAAAACAGGCTTGTCTCCCGCTTTGATTTCTTGAAGTGTCTGGGTGACTACCTGAATATGGTCTTCAAATGCATGGTGTGACAAGTCGACCACATGCACCAACAGGTCTGCTTCCCGAATTTCATCGAGGGTGGACTTGAAGGATTCGATCAGGTGGGTAGGCAATTTGCGGATAAAGCCTACGGTATCGGAAAGCAAAAAAGGAATGTTTTCGAGCACCACTTTCCGCACCGTAGCATCCACGGTAGCAAAGAGTTTGTTTTCGGCGAGGATGTCGGTTTTGGTGATCAGGTTCATCAAGGTGGACTTGCCCACGTTGGTGTAGCCGACCAGTGCCACGCGCACAATCCCCTTTCGGCCTTTGCGTTGGGTGACTCCTTGTTTCTCGATTTCTAGCAACTTTTCCTTTAGGAGGGAGATTTTAGCGCGAATGTCTCGCTTATCCGTTTCGATTTCCTTTTCTCCGGATCCTCCTCGTGTGCCCGTTCCTCCTCGCTGCCGCTCCAAGTGGGTCCACATGTTGGTCAATCGGGGCAAGAGGTATTGAAATCGTGCCAGTTCCACCTGAGTTTTGGCCTGTGCAGACTGGGCACGCTGTAAGAAAATATCCAGAATCAGGAGTGAGCGATCGTAGATTTTTATTTTAAGTTCATTCTCCAAATTTCGCATTTGGGAAGGGCTCAAGTCATCGTCAAAGATGACCATGTCCACCGCAAAGTGCTCTATGTAGGTTTGGATCTCCTCCAGTTTCCCCTTCCCCACAAAGGTGCGGATGTCGGGCTTGTCCATTTTTTGTTTAAAACGGTACACCGTCTTCGCACCCAAAGTCTCGGTCAAGAAGGCCAATTCATCCAGATGCTCCTCCACTTCCAGTTCGGGCTGATGCTGACGCACCAAGGTGACCAACACGGCAGTTTCCTGTCGAGGGGCGGTATCGTGTAGTTTTTGGAGTTTGCGGGAAAATTTACTCATGGACTGGTTGTAGGGTAAAACTCGTGAGCAATGTCTTCGGAAGAGACGGTTGTAGCCTGACTTGGCATTGCTCCCCCAAATTTGGGCATAATTCCTTAGATTAGATTAGGATACTCTCTTTGGGTATGGTTATTTTGCTCTCGAAAGCAAAAATAAAACGCCCCAATGGCAGAAATTAAGCAAACTACCCTCCCTGGTGTCTTTGAGATTTTCCCCCGCGTCTTTCCGGATAGTAGGGGTTATTTTTTTGAATCCTTTCGTGGGGACTGGCTGGAGCAGGTTGGGGTTCAGGAATCCTGGGTGCAGGACAACCAGTCTTTTTCACAAAAAGGAACCGTACGGGGAATTCATTTTCAGCGCGGGGAACATGCACAGGCCAAGTTGGTCCGGGTCATTTCTGGAAAAGTGTTGGACGTAGCCGTGGATTTGAGAAAGGGCTCTGCCAACTTTGGACAGGTGTATACCACCATTTTGGATACCGAGAAAAATAATCTCCTCTACATTCCCGCAGGTTTTGGCCATGGATTTTCGGTATTGGAAGATGCAGTTTTTGTGTACAAGTGCTCCAAGTACTACCACAAGGCTTCCGAAGGAGGAGTCCTTTGGTCGGATCCAGCCCTAGGCATCGACTGGGGAGTAGCGGAGCCGATCGTCTCTGAAAAAGACATGCTATTGCCTACCCTTGCGGAGTTTGTAGCAGCCAACCAAGGAGGATTATAAATTCGTTAGGCGATTTATTGCCTTGAAACACCAACCATGAACATTCTCATCACAGGAATTACTGGACTAGTGGGCAGTGAACTGGCAAGGGCTTTCAGCACCTTGGGGACCATTCATGGGCTCAAGCGGGAAGGTTCTGACCTGTCTGCTTTGGGTCTTCAGGACCTGTCCATTCACTGGCATGAAGGCGATGTCTTAGACTTCAACTCCTTACTGGAAGCCATGGAAGGGATGGATCTAGTGATTCATGCGGCGGGGAAAGTGTCGTTCTTACCCCAGGATAAAAAATCCCTTTTTGAAGTAAATCAGCAGGGGACTGCCCATGTGGTCAATGCAATGATCACAGCAGGGCTGCCCAAACTAGTCTATGTGAGTTCGGTAGCCGCATTGGGCCAAGTTCCGGACCAAGAAGAATACGATGAAACCTCCACTTGGGTGGATGCTCCAGATCAAACTGCCTATGCACTTTCCAAGTACCAAGCCGAATTGGAAGTTTGGCGAGGGGAGCAGGAAGGATTGCAGGTGCTGGTGGTCAATCCAGCCGTGGTTTTGGGCAAACTCGCCTATGCACGCAGTAGTGGGGCTCTGTATCAGGTGGTCTTGAATGGCACGCCCTTTTTCCCTGCCGGCAATCTCAACTACATCGATGTGCGGGATGTTGCCGCGATTACGCGAGCACTGGTTGAAAAGGATGCTTGGGGCGAGCGATTTGTATTGTCCAAGGAAAGCATTCCCTACCAGGCATTTTTTCAGCAGGCTGCTCAGGCATTTGGGGGATCCGTACCGAAAAGGAGTTTGCCCAATGGGCTGATTTCTTGGGGCTTCCCCATCCTAAAAATGCTTGCCCGGATGGTAGGAAAGAACTTGCCGATGACCGCTTCCGTGGCACGAAATGCACAGCGTAAAACGCGTTACAGCAACCAAAAGGTGGAGCGCAACTTACAGTTCCGTTACCGAGAACTGCAGGACACCTTGAACTGGGCAAAAACGCAGGAATAAACTTATTTTCTACTGCCAGCGTTGAAATAGTTCGGCTTTCGAAAAAATTGAATTTTTGAAGGACACTAAAAACAGGAAAAAATCACCTTAAGATTTTAGGAAAACCAAAATTTTGGTATCTTAAAACAATCTTAGCACGACCGAATGACCGGAGATCACGACCACGACTGGGAAGAAGACAAAAAACTCGTTGAGCGATTTGAGGACTCCCTAAAGTCCAACATGGACCTGTATTTCGAAGAGGAGGAATTGGAGGACATCATCCGATTTTACTTTGACCAGCAAAAATTTTTAAAGGCACTTCGTGCTTCAGAATATGCCTTGGAAAAGTTCCCCTTTTCTGTGGAAATCCGTCTCCAGAAAGCCCAGTGCCTTATTTTCAACGATGAGTTGGATGAGGGATTGGAGATTTTGGAGCAGCTCAACAACCTTTCTCCCAACAACGAAGACATTGTATTGGCCTTAGCCAATGCCCAGATTTTGGCGGGCAATTTTCAAGAGGGAATTGACTTGCTTGAAAACTACCTCCCCATGGCAGAGGACAAGGCAGAGGTGTATTATTCCTTGGGTAATTTGTTTCGTGCCAAAGGAGATAACACCAAGGCTAGTTTTTACTTCAAAGAGGCGGTAAAGAATCGGATCAACCACGAGGACGCCTTGTTCCAGTTGGCCATGATCACCGAAGAAGAGGGGTCATTTGACGAGATTTTGGACTTTTATCAGGAATTTATCGACCAAGATCCCTATTCAGCTGGTGCTTGGTATAACCTCGGCGTGGTATACAATCGCTTGGGTAGATTTGAGGAGGCGATCAAAGCCTACGAATATGCCCTGATCATTGACGATGCCTTTGCCTCGGCCTACTTCAACATGGGGAATTCCCTGATGAATACCCAGGATTTTGAAGGAGCCTTAGAAGCCTACCAAAATACGATCAACTGCGAGGGAGCCAATGCAGAAAACTGCTGCTACATGGGTGCCGCCTACGAGAAGTTGGGCAAGGTGGACGAGGCATTCAAATACTTTAAAAAGTCCGCCAAACTGGATGAGGAATACGACGATGCTTGGTTTGGCTTGGGGATGTGCATGTTGAAAAAAGAGAAATTTTTTGAAGCCATCCATTATTTCAAGAAAGCCATCCACCTCAACAAGGACAACGCCAACTACTGGGTAGGCTTGGCCGATGCGGAATTTAACCTGGGCAACATGCAGGCTAGTTCCGATGCCTACGAAGAGGCCATCAACCTGGAGCCAGGGATTATGGAGGCCTACGTAAACTTGTCCATTATTTATTTTGAGCAAAATAGGTTTGAAGAAGCCATCGATGTAGTCCGTGAAGGGATCGAAGAATTGCCCGAGGAGGCTGAGCTGTACTACCGTCTGGTGGTCTACTTGGTCAAAATGGGGAAATACAAGGAAGCCTTCACATATTTGGAAAATGCATTAACTTTGGACTTTGATAGGCATACGATCCTGTATGAGTTGATGCCAGAATTGCAAAAGCAAAAGGCCGTCTACAAGATCATTGCCCAGTTTCGGGATGAAAATCCCCGCTCAACACCTTAAAACCTAGCAAATGAATTACGTGCTGAAGAATCTCCCTGTACGGACTGAAAAGCCTCGTAACACGGGATTTACCATGGCCATGGACAAAGGTCTTAGCCTACGGGAAACAGAAGACTTTGTAGACAGCTGCGCCGACTTTGTAGATATTGTGAAGTTTGGCTGGGCCACTTCCTACGTGACTAAGCGCCTGAAAGAAAAAATTGCGGTCTATCAGGAAGCCGGAATCCCAGTGTATTTTGGAGGAACCTTGTTTGAGGCCTTTATTGTACGTGGACAATTTGACGACTACCGGAGAGTATTGGACACTTTTGGACTTCGCTATGCAGAGGTATCGGATGGGTCTATTTCCCTCAACCACGATAAAAAATGTGAATTTATCCACGAGCTTGCCAAGCAAGTGACCGTACTTTCTGAAGTAGGATCCAAGGATGCTGCGAAGATCATTCCTCCCTACAAGTGGATCGAGCAGATGCAAACGGAACTGAGCGCAGGTGCTTGGAAGGTGATTGGCGAAGCGCGTGAAGGAGGAAATGTAGGTCTCTTTCGTGATTCTGGTGAAGTACGCCAAGGACTTGTGGAAGAAATTTTGACGCAAGTACCGGAAGATAAAATTATCTGGGAGGCTCCTCAAAAATCACAGCAAGTGTGGTTTATCAAATTGCTTGGAGCCAATGTAAACCTAGGAAATATCAGTCCTTCTGAAGTGATTCCTTTGGAGACCATTCGACTGGGTCTTCGTGGCGATACCTTTGACCACTTTCTAGGAGAAATTAAGATTTAAAACCACCCTAACCCATAAAGGCTGATCGATTCTTCTCTCAGCCTTTCTTTTTACCAATGAACCAACTCAACAAATACGGATTAACTTACCTCAAGGGTCTTGCGATGGGCGCAGCAGATATTGTTCCCGGAGTATCTGGAGGATCGATAGCACTGATTGCTGGAATTTATCAAGAGCTGTTGGATAGCATCAATGCCTTTAATCTAGACAATTTGAAGCTATTGAAATCCTTCCAAATCAAGGAATTCTATCTCCGATTGAATGGCAACTTCTTGCTCAGTTTAGTGCTTGGCATTATGACCAGCATTTTCGCCCTTTCTCGCGTGATTACCTACTTGATGGATGAGCATCCCATTCCTTTATGGTCTTTCTTTAGTGGACTGATTTTGGTGAGTGCCTTTTTGATTTTAAAAGAAATCAAAAAATGGAATTTGGTTGTCATTGTTTCCATTGCAATAGGTACTGCCTTTGCTTGGTGGGTGACCAACTTGCCTCCAACCACTACTCCGAATGACTATTGGTTTACTTTTGTGGCGGGAGCTATCGCGATTTGTGCGATGATTTTGCCAGGAATCAGTGGGAGCTTTGTGTTGTTGATTCTAGGACAATACGAGCGCATCCTTCAGGCAGTGTTGGATAAAGACTTTATTACTTTAGCCCTATTTGCCTCTGGCTGTCTCGTGGGGATTCTCTCCTTCAGTAGAGTGGTTGCCTACTTGTTGCGCCGCTTTCATGCCGCCACGATTGGCTTGCTTTCTGGATTTATGCTGGGGTCTGTGAATGAATTGTGGCCTTGGAAGCAGGTCACTTCTTGGAGAACTTCCTCGAGCGGAAAAGAGGTACCTTTTCTTACCGAAAACATTCTTCCTGGGGAGTATTTAGCCCAAGTGGGTCTCGATCCTC
>JBJOOF010000129.1:0-2690 GCA_046051425.1 Bacteroidota bacterium | reverse complement strand
GCTGATAAGGCTTGACGCTGGGGCCTCCAATTTCCCCTACCAAAAGCCCACTTGAGGCAAGAACCAAGTCTTGAATATTCTCTGCAGGTAGGCGCAGGCGAGGTGCTCGAGCCAAGTAGATGTTGTCCGGGTCAATTTCCAAGTGGCTAGATGAAATGCTAGCCGATTGTCGGTAGGTGGATGAAAGCAGGATTTTTTTCAACAGTGCTTTCATGTCCCACCCTTTTTCCATGAAGTCGGCCGCCAACCAATTCAGGAGTTCAGGATGCGTTGGGAGGTCACCTTGCATACCAAAGTCCCCGGCGGATTTGACAATCCCTCTCCCGAAAATTTCTTGCCAGATGAGGTTGACAAAAACTCTAGAAGTCAGTGGATTGTCTCGATTTGTAGTCCATTTGGCTAGGCCAAGGCGATTTTTTTCAAAGGAATTTGAAAACGAAAGGATGGAAGTAGGCGTAGCTGCCTCAACAGGGGTCGTAGGTGCATCGTAAGCACCTCGATTCAGGATATAGGTAGTTCGCTTTTCTTCCAACTCACCCATGACCGATACGCTTAACCTGCTGGTATCTTGATGATTGACAAAACTGAGGATGCCATCCAAATCTTCTCGTTCCACCCAAAGGATTGGGGTCTTGGCAGGTTTGGAAACACTCACATCTCCCTCAAAGCCCTTTTCTTGAGAATTATTGAAAAAAGCATAGAGTTGGTAGTATTCTTTTTGGGATACGGGATCGTACTTATGGTCATGGCATTGGGCACATTCCATGGTGATGCCAAGGATACCCTTGCTGAAGGTATTCGTTTTATCGAGCACGTATTCTACTCGGTATTCTTCTTCAATGATTCCCCCTTCCTCGGTGTATTTATGGTTTCTATTGAAGGCTGTCGCCAAAAGTTGCTCCTTGGTTGGATTGGGGAGAAGGTCTCCTGCAAGCTGCCAGGTCAAAAATTGATCGTAGCGCAGATTTTTATTGAAGGCATGAATCACCCAATCTCGGTAAGGCCACTGCGATCGGATGTTATCATCTTGGTAACCGTAGCTGTCGGAGTAGCGAGAGATGTCAAGCCAGAGAATTGCCATTTTTTCTCCGTAGGAGGGACTACTGAGCAATTGATCAAGTAATTTATCGTAGGTGTTTGCCCCTTTAAAGCCGGCATATTTTTCAAGGATTTCCAGCGAAGGAGGGAGTCCGGTAAGGTCCAAACTTGCACGCTTGATGAGTTCGTAGGAACTGGCTTCCGGGTTAGGTTCCAGTCCTTTGGTTTTCATTTTTGCCTCTACAAATCGGTCAATTTCATTAGTTCCCCAATCGGTGGTAGGTACTTTCGGCTTTTCTACCCGAGTAAACGCCCAATGGGGTTCATAGTTAGCGCCTTGTTCGATCCACTTCGTGATGAGTTGAACTTCGGATTCTGTCAGGCTTAGGTTTGATTCAGGAGGAGGCATGATCAATCCTGGATCAGTACTGGTGATTCGGTGATACACTTCTGAGTTGAGCGGTTTGCCTTTAACTAGGGCAAATTTTCCAGGGCTGTCTTTCAGTGCCGCAAAGGCCCCAGCTTCCGTATCTAATCGTAGGTCTGCTTCCCGCTTATTCGCATCGGGGCCGTGGCAAGCAAAGCATTTGTCTGAAAGAATGGGGCGAATATGGAAGTTGTAACTGATTTGCTCACCCTCAAGTAATTCAGGTGGGGTAGAAGCATTTTGCGAGCAACTCCACAAGCTGACGATGCTCAAGGTCCATATAAGCCCTCTGATTAGGCTTGGGTAGGTCATGGGTTTTACTGTTAGTGTGAAAAAGGTAAAAAGAAATCTTGAATTTGCGATAACAACAACCTGTTGGATTTAAAGAGTTGGAGTTAAAAAAAATCGAATTATCCAGTTTGTTTTCATTTTCGTAGATACAAATTCTCCGTTTCCCTAAAAAAAACATCAATTCCTTCCGTTATTTGTGGGATGTATTCATTGGCCTGTCGGTCAATAGAATCCTACTTGATTTTTTTTGTTGAATGAGTTTTGAATACGATGGTTAAAATTAAAAACATCTGTTGCATCGGTGCCGGTTATGTGGGAGGACCTACCATGGCGGTTTTGGCACTTAAATGTCCAGACATTCGTGTGGTGGTTGTGGATGCCAATGCTTCGCGGATAGATGCTTGGAATCAGGATGATTTGACCCAGTTGCCTGTTTATGAACCAGGCTTGGCAGAAGTGGTGGCTGAAGCTAGAGGTCGAAACTTGTTTTTCTCCAAGGATGTCGATCAAGGAATTCGGGAGGCAGATATGGTCTTTATTTCCGTCAATACCCCTACCAAAACTTATGGGGAAGGGAAGGGGATGGCTGCCGACCTGAAGTGGGTGGAACTTTGCGCACGTCAGATTGCTACTGTGTCTACCACTTCAAAAATTGTCGTTGAGAAGTCCACTTTGCCAGTTCGAACAGCACAGGCTGTAAAGGATATTTTACACAATTCTCAAAGCAAAATTTCATTTCAGGTTCTTTCCAATCCTGAATTTTTGGCGGAGGGAACTGCCGTTCAAGACCTACTGAATCCTGATCGCGTGCTGATTGGTGGCGATCAAAGTTCGGAAGGGAAAGCCGCTATTCAAGCCTTGGAGTCTATTTATGCTGCCTGGGTACCAGAAGAAAAGATTCTAACAACCAACTTGTGGTCTTCCGAATTGAGCA
>JBJOOF010000128.1:0-3609 GCA_046051425.1 Bacteroidota bacterium | reverse complement strand
TGCTGCAGGATGGCCTGCCAGGATTCATTCTGGAAGGGCAACTGAAGAACAAGAAAGATCCGAGCCACTTGAAGGCTATCCCAGGCAGTTGGATCTACTCCCTGAGGAAGAGAAATAGTGGTTCCCCCCGTCCAGGAAACAGCCTCTTTATTAAAATACCGAGAGGCACGAGAAAAGGCTAGAAAGAAGGAGTTCGGGGAAGTGGAGGACTTAATTTTTTCGGTTTGCTCCGCCAACCAGCTGAGGGAAGCAGGTTCCGCAGATGCTTCTAAAGCCTTTTTTAAAAATTCTTGAATCGGAGCTGTTGCCATGGGGAGATAGATTTACCAAACTTCTACGTAAAGAAACTGGAACCCGAAGAAAAATCCATCTCGTTTTAGACAAATGGAAAAAAAATAATACGGTCAACGGTCCACTGCTCATCGAAGTGAACTTCAAGCCTTATTTTCTTTAGTTAGCACTTAAGAAATTGTATTCAGTAACCACCCACTTTATCCCTAAAACCAACTGGCTGTCGACAGTGGCCTGTTAGCTGTTGACCGCCTTTTCCGAATTATCCACCATTGGTTTCAATAAAATTGAACTTAATTCCTAGTTTTAGGAATTAAATACACTCGCTATGAAAATCCGAAACAGCTGGTACCTAGGTCTTGTGTTTTTTGTTTCTGTACAACTACAGGCACAAAACCAAGTCATCGATGCCATTATCAAAGAAGCAACCGAAAATTCTAAACTAGAAGTTCTTGCTCATGAAATCATGGATGGAGTAGGACCACGATTGGTCGGCTCCCCACAAATGCAAAAGGCCCATGACTTGGCCGTAACCACCTACCAGAGTTGGGGCATTCCTGCCCGCAACGAAAAGTGGGGAGAATGGAGAGGCTGGGAAAGAGGCGTTACCCACATGGATATGATTGCCCCTTGGACCAAGTCCTTGGCAGGCACGCAGTTGGCCTGGAGCCCCTCTTCTCCTCAGGGAGGCGTAAAAGGAGAGGTAGTGATCCTTCCTGAATTTGCCGACTCCCTAGCTTTCCAAAAGTGGCTTCCTTCTGTAAAAGGCAAGTACGTGATGATCTCCGTACCGCAACCTACTGGACGCCCGGACTACAACTGGGAGGAGCATGGCACGCCTGCTTCCTTTGAAAAAATGAAAGCCGAACGCACCGCCATCAATGCCTCTTGGACCAAGCGTCTTCAGGCTACGGGCAAAAACCGCAACCAACTTCCCCTCGCGCTTGAAAACGCAGGTGCAGCAGGTATCCTTACCTCCAATTGGTCCAACGCCTTTGGTGCCAACAAGATTTTCTCTGCCTCCACCAAAAAAGTGCCGACCGTAGACATTTCCCTAGAAGACTATGGCCTACTCTATCGCTTGGCAGAAAGCGGCAAAAAACCACAGTTGCACCTCAATGCGCAGTCCAAAGAGACAGGCATGCAGCCGACCTACAATACCGTTGCCGAAATCAAGGGTAGTACAAAACCAGATGAATACGTGATGCTTTCTGCACACTTTGACTCTTGGGATGGCGGCACAGGTGCTACAGACAACGGCACGGGCACCATCTTGATGATGGAAGTGATGCGTGTCTTGAAGCAAGTCTATCCCAATCCAAAGCGTACCATCTTGGTAGGTCACTGGGGATCCGAGGAGCAAGGACTAAACGGTTCTCGCGCATTTGTAGAAGACCATCCCGAAATGGCAGGCAAGATCCAAGCCCTCTTCAACCAGGACAATGGTACCGGTCGTATCGCCAATATCTCCGGACAGGGATTTATAGATAGCTACGAGTACCTAGGTCGCTGGCTCAACAAGGTGCCTCGTAACATTACCCAAGACTTGAAGACCGAGTTTCCTGGCAACCCAGGAGCTGGAGGAACAGACCACGTGTCCTTTGTGGCAGCGGGTGTTCCAGCCTTCAACTTGAGTGCCTTGCCTTGGAACTACTTCAACTATACCTGGCATACCAATTTGGACACCTACGACAAGATTGTGTTTGACGACGTGCGCCAGAATGTAATCCTCACTGCGATCTTGGTGTACATGGCCTGCGAAGAAGAAGGACTTGTGTCCCGCAAGCAACGCATTCCGATCAATGCCCGCACAGGTGAGCCTGCCGAATGGCCTGGCAAACGATCTCCAACAAGAAAAGGAGGGGTGAATTAAATAAATCGTCGACAGACGACTGTCCACAGTCCACTGCAAACTTTCTTGAACCTCAAGGCTTGTTTTTTGTGGTTGCTGGTAAAAAAGTGGAGAAACATACACCATAAAAAAAGGCTGTCCTGATTAGGGGCAGCCTTTTTTTGTGTTCTTTCTTTGAAAATTTAATTATTGACAAAATTCTAAATCCCCCTAGCCCCCTTTGTAAAGGGGGAGTAGCACCACCTGGTCTTTAAACAGACACAGTTATTCAAAAAGTTAATTTCTTAATTAATATTTAATGGATGCAGGGATGTGATTCCCCCTTGAAAGGGGGCAAGGGGGATTTTCTTCTATTCAAGACAGCCTTTTTTATTTTGATTTCTTACTTTTTCTATTTGTGTTTCCCGACACCCTCCACGTATTTGCCGAATTGGATTTCCCCACTACCAGCACTTTGAAGAAGTCCTTTTTGCCCAAGTCCGGAGGGAGCGCATATTGCTTTGCATCGGAAGGCACCTCTCCTACCAAAAAGTACTCATCCTGGCTTCCTTCCCCAAAGTGATCTGTAGGACTCCAGTAGACAGAAAGGGTTTCGGATTGCGGTCCTGGAGTCCAGGTAAGTAGTTGTTTTTTTCCCTTACCGACCAAAGTCAGGTTACTCAGGGAAAGGGGTCCGGTCAGGGGAACACCATCCAGTTCGCGTTCCTGATGCTCCGGCACCACCAGATTAAAAAAGCGGATCATCGACGGGAGTACATCTACCATAGCCGCTTGTCCCGAATGAAACCGGGCATTGAGGTCCTTGGCATTGGTGCTGATCCAGATTTCCCGTTCCGCATCACTCTGGCCTCCGTGATCCTTTCCATCGGGCTCCTTTCGCCCATGGTCGGTAGTGACCCAGAGCTGCCAATCCTCGCATTTTTGCTGCCGCTGCTGAATGGCCTGCCAAATCAGTCCTACTTGCGCATCTGCTTTTTGGATGGCGGCATCCATTGCGGGACCTCTCCCAAATTTGTGCCCCATGTCATCCGTGTATTGGAGATAGACCCAGGTCAAGTCCGGCCCTTGCGTAGCGAGATAAGTTGCAGCCTCCTCGGCCACTTTTTGGTCAATTTGGTGAATATAGTCCGACTGGGCATCGTGGGGGTAGCGCAGCGTATCCAGTTCCAGGCCATCCAGAGACTGGTTCAATCGGAGGTAGTTCGTCTGCGGAAGATTTTCTCCCAGGAGCTTGGTGCGGTTGTCCTGCCAAGTGGAGAAAATAGCCAACTTCGCATCGGGTCGAGCCTCACGCAGGTAGCGGAAAATCGTCCAGTACTGGTAATTCGGGGCTTCAATTCCATTGCCCCAGACCTGATGCTTGTGTGCCCAGGTGCCAGTAAGGAGGGTATTGTAGCCAACAGCGGAAATCGTAGGAGATTCGGAAAAGCCTCCCGCTTCCCCTCCTGAGTAGGCGCGTGCATAGC
>JBJOOF010000127.1:0-4885 GCA_046051425.1 Bacteroidota bacterium | reverse complement strand
TACTTATCTATTCGATTCCAGCGCTTATTGCAGGAATCAACACGCTACCCTATTACAGCTATCCATTTGCGGAGAAGGTCGCTGAAAGTGCCGCCATTCAAGGAAATTACTTTTTGGATGGACCCGTTAACTTCCAACTCTTATTCTTTCCATTCAAGTACCAATTACGATTGGCGGCCCTGTATAACTTGAGCGTTGTCCTGTTTTCCTTAGTTTATTTAATCCGATTGAAGAAAACCAGCGCGATTCCGCTAAAGAAAAAGGTTTCGTTTTTGCTTAACCGCATTTTGGCAGTTACCACGCTCGTAGTGATCATTCCAAATTTGATGGTATTGCTCTATGTACTTGTAAATACTCCAAAAAAAGGAGAGTTGGTATTTCGACAAGCTGCATTCGAGGACAATGGAACGATTTTTTTTATGACCTTGCTGGTTCCTTTGAGCTTTTTCTTGGTCCCAAGCTGGTTGTACAATGACCAAGCGAGTGCAAATCCCCTCGATAAAATCCGAGCTTTTCTTCAAAAACTACGGCAAGGAACCACTCAGGCAGCTGTGGGTTCCAAATCTGAAAAGTCAGCAGATTTAGAGCGAATCTTGGCCTATCTAGAAACCGAAAAGTCCTATGTACAGGTGAGCTTCTCGCTGCACGACCTCTCACTGGCCCTGAATATTCCCCATGTCCGTGTGACGACCTGCTTCAATAAGGAACTGAATACCTCTTTCCCCAGTTATCGAAATAAACTCCGTATGGCCCATGCCATTTCCCTGCTACGAGAAGGCGCGCACTTGACCACCTCCATCGAGGGCATCGCGGAGCGCTCCGGATTCAAAAGCAAGTCCATCTTCTACGCGGCCTTCAAGGAGGAATATGGTGTAACGCCCACGGACTGGATGAAAACCAATTTGCAAGTAGTAAAAGAAGTCACAATTGAGAACCGGATGATCTAAAAATAACCGCTATGCTACAAACACCACTTATTCTTGTCATCATCGTATCGTTTATCTTCATCGTTAATCACTGGGGACAAAACAAAGGGGTCATTTATTTGGTGTTTATCGCCTTGGATAAAGCCTTGACCCAATTTGCATTACTTGAACTCAATGCAACCCAGGATCCTACCGTATTTTCTTTAGTTTACCATCTGGAACCCCTAATTGTACTTCAGGGCCCCTTCTTTTTGTACTATTTGAAGAGCATCATGAAGGGTGCTATTGTTTGGGATAGGTACCTACTGCTGCTTTCCATCCCTTCGCTGCTCTTTTTTGTCAACTTAATTCCTTTCTATGCCTTACCCTTCCCAGATCGAGTTGCTTATTTTAGTGATTCATTCGTAAATCCAGACATCCAAGGATACCTATTCCTCTCCTTGTCACAACAATATTTATTCATCGCCATTTACAACACAGCCTTTATTATTTATGGTGTTGCGTTTATCAATAAAATAAAATCTGGGGGGGGAGTCTACATTAAAAAGAAAGTCAATATTTTATTCACACGCATTTTTATTGTAGCCCTTTTGACTATTATTCCCGGTTTAGTAGTTCTGTTTATGTTGGCCTTGAATTCCCCCCAAGAGGGGATGATTAATTTTTTAAATCCAGAGGCGGTCAATAACAATTACTTATACTTTCAATCGCTGGTATTGCCCTTGAGTTTCTTTTTTGTGCCCAACTGGTTGTACAATGAAAAGGAGCCCTTTTCATTTTTAGATAATTTCAGGGCTGCTTGGAAGAAAGTGGTACAGTCCAATTCGATGGTATCGCAGGAAAGCTCTTTCGAAAAATCATCGGATTTTGAGCGCATCGTTTCCTATATCGAAACCGAAAAGCCTTACCTCAAAACAGATTTTTCGCTGCATGACATTTCTCAAGCACTCAATATTCCCCGTATCCGGGTGACCAACTGCTTCAACAAGGAGCTGAATACCCCCTTCCCCAGTTATCGAAACAAATTGCGTGTGGCACATGCCATCTCCCTGCTGCGTGCAGGGGTACACTTGACCACCTCCATCGAGGGCATCGCGGAGCGCTCAGGCTTCAAGAGCAAATCCATCTTCTACGCCGCCTTCAAGGAGGAGTATGACATGACCCCTACGGAGTGGATCAAGAAGCATTTGTAGAACCTTTTTCCTTTCGGATTTGAATTGTCCCAATCAACTTTTACTTTCGAATAGCTAACAGTCAAGAAAACATACGCTGTTGATGAAATAAGTACAGTTTCGATACCAATTAAATCCACCCGAAAAGTAAAGGGTAGAATCACTTGTTGAAAGAGCCTAAATGAGGTTCATGCACCCCCTAAAAAAAATGAAAAAAACACTTTTTGTCATCTTATGCTTTTCTTTTTTTGGAGTTTTTGGGTGTAGCGCTGACTCAGAATTAACTCCTATTAAAGTAAATCCGGGGGCTGGTTCTGCTGGGAGTACTTATCCAAGTTACAACACCAACCCAATTCCTGCCGATGCCACCGGAATGAGTAGTTCAGCAGTTCAACTTGCTGCCAAAATCAAACTGGGATGGAACCTTGGCAATTCACTGGAAGCCATAGGAGGAGAAACAGCTTGGGGAAACCCAAAAGCGACAAAAGCATTGATTGACTTGGTTAAAGCCAATGGTTTCAATGCCATTCGAATTCCTGTTTCGTATGATCAATATTTGGCAAATACTACCACAGCACAACTTAAAGCAGAGTGGCTGGCCCGAGTAAAAGAGGTGGTTCAATACGCTATTGATAACGACATGTATGTCCTTGTCAACATCCATTGGGACAATGGCTGGTTAGAAAATAATTGCACCGAAGCCAAAAAGTCCGCCACGAATGCAAAACAAAAAGCCTTTTGGGAACAAATTGCAACCACACTAAGAGGCTTTGATGAACACCTGATTTTTGCGAGTGCCAACGAACCGAAAGTGGCCAATGCAACTGAAATGGCAGTTTTGACTTCTTACCATCAAACATTTATAGATGCGGTTCGATCTACCGGTGGTAAAAATGCCTACCGTACCTTGGTTATTCAAGGCCCTGATACCGACATTGAAAAAACTAACAAATTGATGTTGACTTTGCCAATCGATAAAGTGGCTGACCGCATGATGATGGAAGTTCATTATTACACGCCCTACCAATTTACGCTAATGGATAAGGATGCGGATTGGGGAAAAATGTTCTACTACTGGGGGGCGGGGAATCATTCCACAACAGATACGGAACGCAATCCTACCTGGGGAGAAGAAGCCGACTTAGCTAAGCTTTTCAAATCCATGAAAACCCAATTTGTCGACAAAGGAATTCCAGTAATTTTGGGCGAATTTGGAGCTATAAGGAGATCCAATCTAACGGGCAGCAACTTGACCTTACATTTAGCATCAAGAGCCTATTACTTAAAGTATGTTGTCCAACAAGCCAAAGCGAATGGAATGGTCCCTTTTTATTGGGATGAGGGAAATCTTGGAAGTAATGGCTTTGGAATCTTTAACAGAAACAACACAACTGTAGCTGACACGCAAGCTTTAAATGGATTACTGGATGGATTGAAATAAAGGGAACTTAGCCAGTGAGCTGTGGTTTGAATTCACCCAACTAGCTGAGTGACTGGGATAAAATTCACTCTCGTTTTACAATCCTGATGAGCTATTTTTTATTAAGTGGTAGAACTGTAATTTTGAAAATACACACCACCTAAAGGTTCCTGGATGAAGTATTTCAAAATGAATTACCTGAGAGTTTACGGGAGTGGTTTGTTTACCATGACACTGGCCTCTTTCTTATTTTTTTGTAATCCTAAGGAGGAAACTACCCCAGTTAAAACCCCTAAAAAAGTATTGATTTTAGGAAATAGCATTACCTGGCATCCACCAGGGCCTGACCTCAACTGGTTCGGGAACTGGGGAATGGCCGCAACTGCGGCTGATAAGGATTTTTTATCCCTGTTAACCAAAAAAATCAAAGAAAATAACGAGCAGAATGAAGTACTGGGAAGAAATGTATATCCCTTTGAAAGAACCTATGAAACGATTAAGCTAACTGAGTTTGAAGATTTAAAAGCCTTTAAAGCTGACATCATCATTATTCGATTTGGAGAGAATATTTCTGAAACTGAACGTGCAGCAAATCCTCAATTGCAAGTTGCTACCAAGGCTTTTGTAGACTACTTAGCAGATGGAAGGCCTGTAAAAGTAATCTTGACGACTCCATTTTGGACTAATCTTGGAGTCAACCAAAATTTTTTAGCGCTCTCAGAGAAAAATAGATGGCCGCTTGTTCAATTACATGATTTAGGATTGGCCAATGAAAATATGGCTCTGGAAAGATTTGAAAACATCAGTGTAGGAAGACATCCTGGAGACCTCGGCATGGAAAGAATTGCCACTAGAATTTGGACTGTACTCGCGAATGAACTTTGAGGATAAAGAAAGATGAACTGCCTGTATCTCCCATTTTTAGCGAAAATAAGCCAACTCTGAACCTTACACCCAAACGGAGCGTAAATCAGAAAGCAGCTCCGAATCTAAATGGAAATCAAAGTCTGAAAATAAAGCTGTAAGCTTCTCCTTAGCCAGCCTCTTTGGCAAATTATTCAACTATATATTTCAAAAGGAAACCTAAAACACATCACTAATTTTTTCAAAATATTTAAACAAAAAAACCTCCGATAAACTACCGGAGGCTCAAGGATTTGAACTTTAGAGATGAGTTAAAGAACTAGCGCTTCTTTAAATTGTCGATATCCATCCATCATCTCTTTTATATACTTCTCTTTGTCATTTTTCATTCTTGTTTTTACTACTCCAGTATACGTATCCCCTAAGTGATCGTAATAAAAATCGGTGGTAAAAATAGCCATTTCGACCATAATCGGAAAAGTCTCTATTCCTTTATCTTCCAA
>JBJOOF010000126.1:0-16937 GCA_046051425.1 Bacteroidota bacterium | reverse complement strand
TTCCATGCAAATCCGTTCCCGTCCCTACCCAGGCTTTTGAGCAAAAATTGACGAATTCCCAGTTCCGGAATGTAGGGTGCGAGGAGATCATCCGCCTCTTTTCTAGACTGGAGTTGGGAGAAATTCAGCGCATTCAATCCTTCCAAAATTACTTGGTGGTGAATGGGGTAGTACCTCGGGGCAATGTCGCCTACTATGAGTTTACGTACCCGCTCCGGGTAGCGCACCGCAAAATTCATCACGGTCTTTCCTCCCATGGAATGCCCCATCAAGTACACCGCGTCCAAACCTTCTGCATCCAGCAATTCCCGTAAATCCTCCACCATGACCCCATAGTTCCATTCATTAGAATGGGGCGAATCCCCATGGTTGCGCTGATCTACGAGATACAAGGTATAGTGCTCCACTAGTTCCTTGGCAATGGAAAACCAGTTGTCTAAGGAACCAAAAAGTCCGTGAAGAATTACTAAAGGTGGGCCGGAGCCGGTTTTTTTGAAGTTTAGCTTCATTTTGAAAGTACGAATTACGAAATACGAATAACGCGGCTAATGTTAGCGTTAAGAAAATCGGCCCTAGGAAAACTTACAGCTCCAATTGGCGACGGTACAGTTGAATGGTATTTTCCAAGCCGTAGTACAAGGCATCACAAACCAGCGCATGGCCTATAGATACTTCTTCCAACTGAGGGATTTGCTGTTTCAAATAGGCCAAATTATGTAGATCCAAATCATGGCCAGCATTGAGACCTAATCCGAGTTCAGTGGCCAACTTGGCTACCTCCACATAAGGTTGTACGGCTCTCGCTCGATCTATTGGATAACCAGTCGCATAAGGCTCTGTATACAATTCTACCCGATCCGTGCCAGTCAGTTTGGCGGGCTCAAAGAACCTTGCTTCAGGATTGATGAAAATCGATACGCGCGTGCCCATCTCCTGGAGTTCAGCCACAATATCTTGGAGCATGGATTGATGCTGGATGGTATCCCAACCGGTATTGGAGGTAATGGCCTCTGGGGGATCGGGTACGAGTGTGGCCTGAGCGGGCTTCACTTCTCGAATCAACTGCATAAATCGCTTATCAGGATAGCCTTCAATATTGAATTCGGTGCGGACCACTTGTGCAAGGTCTAAGGCATCTTGGTAGCGAATGTGCCGCTCATCGGGGCGGGGATGCACGGTAATTCCCTGTGCGCCAAATCGCTCACAATCCAGCGCCACCTGCACCACATTGGGATTGTTGGCGCCTCTTGCATTCCGCAGAGTGGCGATCTTGTTGATATTTACACTTAATTTTGTCATTTAGGCACCAAAAAAAGGTATTTTTACTTTGTTGTCCTGGTATAACACAAAACTAAACCTTATGGCTTTAAAGCAGCGAATAGAAACTGAAATAAAATCTGCGATGATCGCAAAGGACAAGGTACGCTTGACCGCCCTACGTGCAATCAAATCCTTGATCTTATTGGAAGAAACAAAGGAAGGCTACTCTGGCACCTTGAGTGAGGAAGAAGAGCTAAAGTTGCTCACCAAAGCAGCAAAGCAGCGCAAGGATTCTGCAGAAATCTACGAAAAGCAAAACCGTGCCGATCTCTTAGAAGTGGAATTGGCGGAGTTGGCAGTCATTCAGGAGTTTTTACCCAAGGCCTTATCAGAGGCAGAATTGATCCAGGCTATCCAAACCATCATCGATACCTGTGGTGCTTCTGGGCCAAAGGATATGGGAAAAGTGATGGGGCTGGCGAGCAAGGAACTGGCAGGGAAAGCAGATGGCAAAGCCATCGCCGAACAGGTAAAAGCACTTTTGTCCAAGTAAGTTGGAGCCGATTGATTTGGTCATCCTTCTGCTCCTAGCTTTAGGAGCGTACGAAGGCTACAAGAAAGGCCTCTTGATGAGTATAGTTGGCATCTTTGGCTTTGTGCTTGCCATTGTACTCGGCATTTACTTTATGGAATTTGTAGGCAATTGGTTGGCTTCAGAAACTGATCAGGAGGCCTTAGCACTTCCAATAATTGCTTTTTTACTCATTTTTTTTGGCACCCTTTTTCTAATCAACATCGCGGGCCGGGCATTAAAAAAAATGCTTGGACTAGTCCTACTAGGTGGTCTAGACAGCCTCGGCGGAGCAGTGCTGGGCATCGTCCGAACCGGGTTTTTTATCAGTTTGCTGGTTTGGGTTTTGGGAAAACTGGAACTGGAATCACTTAAAAAATGGCAAACCGATAGTGAGTATCTGGCCTTCATCGAACCCCTTACCCCAGAAGTTCTTGAATTATTAGACCCTATTCTGCCTTCCGTCAAAGAAGCGAGCCAAGAGTTGATTCAAAAGATTGAAGGAGACACCAACTAAAAAAGGCTTTCTCGAGAGAAAGCCTTTTTTGTAGAGTTCATTAATCTATCTTAAATCAATCACTTCAATTCCAGGGTATTTTTTAAGATCAAAAGTGAAGTAACTCAAGGGAAGGCTGGGTGAAGCTTTCAAGTTTTTGAAGGAATAGGTAAATACGCCACCTTGCCCATCGAGCATTTCCCATCCCAACAGTTGCTGAGTCGCTTTTTCAATGAGCAAGCGAACTTGCTTGAAAGGGGCATTGGATTTTATTGCAGTCAATTCCACTGTGGATATGGGCTTTCCTTGATACGTTTTGTCTGCCAAAAGCTTGTAGTTAAATCCAGATTGGTACAGGGAATAAATGTTGGAAGGGGTCAACTCGCCCTCCATCCCAGCGGCATCGTTGATGGTGACCTCTTTGTATCCACCTGTTTGGATGAAGGTCCAAACTGTCTTACCGTCGTTATAAATTTCTTGGTCAGGAAGCTTGAGGCGGTATTTGTCTCCAAGAACCGCTACTTCTCCACTCTGCCGATCACCTGTTCCAGCTTCATCTTGAAAGGTATAGTCAAAGCTTGCAGTAAAGCCCTTCATGCTTTGAAATTTTTGGCTCATGGCATCCAAGACTAATTTTGCCTTGGGGTCTTTCTGAGCTTGGCTAGAAGCCGCAAGAAAGCAAGAAGCTAAAAATGCAAAAAAAAGAATTCTAAGATTCATAGAAAGGTCTGCCGTAATCAATAAGCATCGCTTACAAACTACTCAATAACCGTTCCAAACTTACTTCGTCCTGGATTAAAACCTCACGCGCCTTCGATCCTTCAAAGGGCCCAACCACTCCAGCTGCTTCAAGCTGATCTACAATTCTACCTGCTCGGTTGTATCCTAGCTTCAACTTTCGCTGAATCAAAGAGGTACTTCCTTGCTGGTGCAACACAATCAGACGAGCTGCCTCATCAAACAACGGATCACGGTCAGATAAGTCAATGTCAGCTCCTGAACCTTCACCATCTTCCCCAACATATTCTGGAAGGAGGTAAGCAGAAGCATAGCCTTTTTGCTCTCCAATCCAATCACAGACCGCATCTACCTCTGGGGTATCTAGGAAGGCACATTGGATGCGGGTCATTTCAGAACCGACCGAAAGGAGCATGTCTCCCATTCCTATCAATTGATCTGCTCCACCGGCATCCAAAATGGTGCGGGAGTCAATCTTGGAAGTAACACGGAAAGAAAGTCGAGCCGGGAAGTTGGCCTTGATCACCCCAGTGATCACGTTCACGGAAGGACGCTGAGTAGCCACGACTAGGTGAATCCCAATGGCGCGGGCTAATTGCGCCAATCGAGCGATAGGCGCTTCAATTTCCTTACCGGCTGTCATCATCAAATCCGCCAGCTCATCGATGACCAGTACAATGTAGGGCATGAAGTAATGCCCATTTTGCGGGTTCAACTTCCGTGCAACAAACTTGGCATTGTACTCCTTCAAATTTCGGCAACCAGCTTCTTTGAGCAAGGTATAGCGGTTGTCCATCTCAATACACAAGGAATTGAGTGTGTGGATTACCTTCTTAGTGTCTGTGATGATCGCCTCCTCCGCTCCAGGGAGCTTGGCAAGGAAATGCCGCTCAATTTTATTGAAAAGGGTCAATTCTACCTTTTTTGGATCGACCAAAACAAACTTCAGTTGAGATGGGTGCTTCTTGTAGATCAAGGAAGCCAAAATCATATTGAGTCCTACCGACTTTCCTTGACCCGTCGCTCCAGCCATCAACAAGTGTGGCATCTTGGCCAAATCGGCGACGAATACTTCGTTGGAAATGGTTTTACCCAAGGCAATCGGCAAGTCCTTATCGGACTTCATAAATTTTTCGGTTCCCAGCACCGCACGAGCAGGAACTAGTTCTCGATTCTTGTTGGGGACCTCAATCCCAATGGTTCCCTTACCCGGAATCGGAGCAATGATACGAATACCTAGTGCCGCCAAACTCAAGGCGATATCATCTTCCAAGTTTTTGATCTTGGAGATCTTTACCCCTGGATTGGGTACAATTTCATACAAGGTGACTGTAGGACCAATGGTTGCTTGGATACCTTGAATGCCAATCTGAAAATTCTCCAAGGTCGTCACGATCTTGTCCTTGTTTTCTTCGAGTTCCTGACGGGATACAGTGACCTTCTTTACATCGTATTCATTGAGTAAGTCTATCGTGGGATACTTGTATCTAGGTAGGTCTAATGTAGGGTCGTAGGGATCCAAATTTTCCACCTCTTCGGCGGTCTTTTCTTCTTCAGGACCTTTCTGAACTGTAAAATTTCCATCTCGGAGAATTACCTGATCTTCCACTTCATCCTCCAGCAAATTCACTTGGGGAACATCAAAGAGATCCTCTTCCAAGTCATCTGCCACTATAAAGGGAGGGGTAGTAGGTGCTGCAGGCTCTTCGGCCAAACCGAAGTCAACCTTGTCTCCAGCCATTGGAAGATTGGGATCGTCTGATTTTACCTCCCAAGCAGTGCCGTCATCTTCAAACTCCTCTTCTTCCGGTTCTCTTGTTTCAAAAGGAGAAGGGATTCTGGAATCATTTCCTTCTTCAAGACTCAAATCCTCCGAAGGTTTTGGTTTCGGCGCAAACCAATTGAGTTGCTGGATTCCAAAAAATAGGATGATAAAAATAAACAGAGTGCCTCCAATCAGGAGCCAAGTACCCATTCCTAAAAAGTCGTAGGAAAGTCTAGCCAATTCGTAGCCCAAACCACCGGAAAGAAAACTCCAATTCGAATAGCCATCCACCAATATGCCCGCATAGCCCGTCACCAATCCAATCCAAGCGGTAAAGAATAGCGCTAAAAGCGCATAACGCGTCAAAGAATATAAGGAGAGCTTGAAGGTCCAGCGGAAGCCTAGGAGAAATAAAAATGGCGGAACCAGAAAGGCTGCAACTCCAAACCAGCGGAAAATCATCCAATGAGCAGCTTGAGCACCTAGGTAGCCCAACCAGTTTTTAGACTCCTTGGCTGCATCGCGAACAGCCTGGTCCGGATTGTTCATGACCAAACTCTGATCTTGAGGGCCATTCATTAAATAGGAGGCAAAGGCAATCAACAAAAAAATACTGATCGAAATCAAAATAATCCCGAAGGTAATCCCTACCTGCTTGGTCTCGATTTTTCCAAAGGAAAAGGAAGGCTTTTTCGGTTCCGGACTTGCCTTGGGCGCGTTTTCAGATTTTTTTCGAAACGTATTGGTCTTGGGTGATTCAGATGCCATTTGCAGATAAAATACGGAGGTTAATGTTAGCCAAAAGTGCTAAGAATGCCAACTTACTTGGAAAATTTGAGTAAGAGACCCTTCTTGATTTTTTTGATTAAGGAAGGTCCCTCATAAATCATGCCCGAGTATACTTGAACTAGACTTGCGCCTGCTTCCAATTTCTCGATGGCATCTTTAGCGGAGAAAACACCCCCCACTCCTACTATTGGAAAAGCGCCTCCAGACTGCTGGTGCAGGTAGCGAATCACTTCGGTGCTCCTTTTTTCCAGGGCCTTTCCACTCAGTCCGCCAGCCCCGATACTTTCCAGTTTTTGGAAATTGGTTTGCAAGTTAGATCGATCCAAGGTGGTATTGGTAGCGATCACCCCTTCAATTTGCGTTTCTCGCACAATTTCAATGATGTCATCGAGCTGTCCATTCGTCAAATCCGGGGCGATTTTCAGCAAAATAGGCTTGGGTTGCGGATGCTTCGCATTAGCAGTCTTGACACCTTGCAATAGCTTTTTCAAAGGCTCTTTTTCCTGAAGATCGCGGAGATTAGGGGTATTGGGAGAACTTACATTCACCACAAAGTAGTCCACGTAAGGATGCAAGGCTTCTAGGCAATACAAGTAGTCCGAAAGCGCCTCCTCATTTGGTGTCACCTTGTTCTTTCCGATATTTCCACCGACGATGACAGAAGATTTTCTTTTTTTCAGTCGCTCAATCGCGCCCAGTACGCCTCCATTGTTGAAGCCCATGCGGTTGATCAAGGCCTCGTCTTCCGGTAAGCGAAAAAGCCGAGGTTGGGGATTGCCCTCTTGAGCCTTTGGGGTGAGTGTACCAATTTCGATAAAGCCAAATCCCAACATGGCCATCTCATCAATGAGCTTCGCATCCTTATCAAAGCCAGCTGCCAGCCCAATCGGATTTGAAAATTTTAAGCCAAAGACTTCTCGCTCCAACCGGGAATCCTCCAAACGGAATAGGGATTGTAGGATGGATTTAAGCAAGGGGAAATTGAAGGCCCATTTGATCAACCCAAAGGTAAAGTGGTGGGCCGACTCGGGCTGCTGTAAAAAAAGGAAGGGCTTGATGAGCTGCTTGTACACGGGAGGATTCAGCTTGGGTTTACAAGGGATTGGGGCAATTCGCCCGATTAATTTAACGTTCGACTGACTAGGAAACAAAAAGAAACCGGCCCAAGGACCGGTTTCCCGAGTTTATGATTTAATACTGTAATTCGGCGCTTCGCGGGTTACACTCACATCGTGTGGGTGAGACTCCTTCACACCGGCTGTAGTGATCTTGACAAACTTGCCGTTTACTTGGAGGTCTTCGATGGTTTTGGTGCCACAATAGCCCATCCCTGCTTGCAAGCCTCCCACCAACTGGTACAAGACTTCAGAGACCAGCCCTTTGAATGGTACCCGACCTACAATCCCTTCTGGAACTAATTTTTTGATATTGTCTTCGGCATCTTGGAAATAACGGTCTTTGGAACCGGATTCCATGGCCTCTAGGGAACCCATGCCGCGGTAACTCTTGAATTTTCTACCTTCAAAAATGATCATCTCTCCTGGGGCTTCTTCGGTGCCGGCAAGCAAGGAACCAATCATGATGGAACTACCTCCTGCGGCAATGGCCTTCACCAAATCCCCAGAATAACGAATCCCTCCATCGGCAATCACGGGTACGCCGGTACCTTTCAAGGCCTCCGCGCATTCAAATACCGCAGAAAGCTGAGGTACACCCACGCCCGCAATGATGCGGGTAGTGCAAATCGATCCAGGACCAACGCCCACTTTCACTGCATCTGCACCTGCCTCAGCAAGCGCTAGGGCAGCTTCAGGAGTTGCAATATTACCTACAATTACTTCCAAGTCTGGGAATGTTGCCTTGATTTTGCGGCAGGTATCCATCACACCTTTGGAGTGGCCATGCGCCGTGTCAATGGAAACTACATCAACTCCTGCATTTTTCAGCGCTTCAACACGCTCCACGATATCGGCAGTGACGCCAACAGCAGCACCTACACGGAGGCGGCCAAACTCGTCCTTGCAAGCAAAAGGCTTGTCTTTTCGCTTTAAAATATCTTTGTAGGTGATGAGTCCTGTCAATTTACCATCCTCATCTACGATAGGGAGCTTCTCAATTTTGTACTCCTGGAGAACTTCTTCTGCTTGCTCCAGGGAGATTCCGGACTTGGCGGTAATCAAATTTTCCCGAGTCATGATCTCTCGAATCAGACGATTGGGGTCCTTGATAAAACGCAAGTCACGGTTGGTAATGATTCCCTTTAACACCTTATTTTCATCCACAACTGGAATACCGCCAATGTGAAACTCCCGCATGATGGCTTCCGCGTCACGTACCTTGGAGTTGATGTCCAAGGTGATTGGGTCCAAAATCATGCCCGCCTGTGAACGCTTCACTTTGCGCACCTGAGCAGCCTGCTTTTCGATGGACATGTTTTTGTGGATAAATCCAAGCCCACCCTCTAGCGCAATAGCTATAGCCAATTCCGCCTCCGTTACCGTATCCATTGCAGCGGAAACTAAGGGGATGTTCAGTCGGATTTTTTTGGTGAGCCAAGTGGCTGTGGAAGTCTCGCGAGGGAGCACTTCAGAATATCCTGGTACTAGAAGAACGTCATCGTAGGTGAGTGCTTCGTACAGAAACTTCGAGGAGTTTTTATTCATGGCAAATATCGGTGGTAGGGAACCCTATTTGCCCGTCAAAGTTACATGGAATTTGTCTTGGATTAATAGAATGTGAAAAATATTATTGTACAATGTACCAAGTACTAAGTACCAAGTAGGTAGTACAATGAACCAAGTACAAAGTACCAAGAAGGAAATACAATAGAAATATAGTAGAAATAAACCGAGCAAGCTCGGTGAAATAGGGAATTCAGGTGCTATTACTTCCTATTTCAAGGAGCGAAGCGAAGTCTATTTCCACCCTATTTCCATCGTATCTCGTGCTTCATACTTTGTACTTGGTACATTGTACTTCGTACAATTCTTTACTTCTTCAACAACCTCGCAATATAAAACCCATCAAAGCCGCTTTCCTGAGCCAAGACCTTGCGGTCTTCAATTAATTCAAAGTCTTTGCCCGCCTCGCTCGCCAAAAATTTCTTGATCTGTTCCTCATTTTCCGAAGGAAGAACACTGCAAGTTGCATAGACCAGCTGTCCTCCTTTTTTCAACATGGAGGGATAGCTTTGGAGAATCTCCTGCTGGGTAACTTGAACTTTTGCAATGGATTCTGCAGAGAGTTTCCACTTCGTATCTGGATTTCTACGAAGCACGCCCAACCCGGAGCAAGGCACATCCAAAAGCAAGCGATCGGCAGATTCCTTGAGACGCTTGATGGTTTTGGATCCTTCGATGACCTTAGGTTCAAAAATAGAGACCCCATTTCTACGCGCTCGGAGCTTTGCCTGCTGCAACTTCCACTCTTCCACATCCATGGAGATGACTTTCCCTTTGTTGCCCATCAGAGCTGCCAAATGCAATGACTTTCCTCCAGCGCCAGCACAGGCATCGATAACCCGCATGCCCGGCTCTACTTGGAGTGCGGCAGCGACCAGCTGGGAACTCGCGTCTTGAACTTCAAACATGCCTTCCTTGAAAGAAGGGTGGCGAAACACGTTTTGACGTTCTTCAAGAACCAGCGCATCGGGATAGCCTTTGACCAGGTAACTGCGGATGCCGTCGGCCTCTAGGAGATTTTTGAGTCGCTCCCGGGTAGTTTTTAGGGTATTCACACGAAGCACTACCTCAGCTTCCTCGTTGAGCGCATGGATTTCAGCTTCCCACTTCTCCCCCAACTCTTGGGATCCTAAAGTTTGGAGCCATTCGGGAATGGATTCGATTAATCCTGGATCGGAGATGGAATCGTATTTTGATTTGATTTTTTCGGGTTGTAGCCGCGCAAATTCATCCCAGGGAGGAAGTTCATTTCCCTGCATCAGCCAATAAGTACCGAAGAGGTCCCAAGGATCCTTGGAAGGACTGAGAAAATTGACCAGACGCCACCAGCGCACCATCTCGTAGGTCGTCTCCGCAATGAACGAACGGTCCTTTGCACCCCACTTGGGGTTGGACTTTAGCGTGCGTTCAATGACTTTGTCCGCATACTGACCTTCTACAAAAATTGCTTCCAAGGCCTGATGTACCCCGCGAATGGTGTTGTTGTGTAACTTCATAAATCAAAATTCTGAGGCAAAGGTACAACAATCCCATAGAATGCAGTGCGAGCACCACCAGCAACTGGTATTAAACTCAACGGAGGTAGGAAAAGCAGGGAAGTACGCGGGAGCGTTGACCTCGGGATTTGGGGGTTCCGTAGAAAAATTGGTAGCGCAAGCTCAGTTCGTGTGAGCCCAACGTCTGGGAACCTACATCCGAAATCGGGTAATCGTAGCTGTAGCCCACGGCCAACCCAGAAGAAAGGTTGATCCCAAAAAGTCCAATAACAGACTCCCGCTTGGGCAGGTCAGATTGAATGGGTAGATTTCGAAGTCCTGCGCCTACCACCAACTGGTTGAGCAGGACCTGAACCCCAGCGTCCACAAATTGGAAAGGTCCCTGACGCTTGTAGTTTACGAGGAAATGAACATATTTTCCAGACTCATCTTCCCAAAAATCAGGTTCATCAATGGGCAGCGTGTAACCTGCTTGTAGGGAGTACTTCGGCCAATGCTCCGTCTTTTCGTCCCGCACAAAAAAAGTCCTATTCGGTCTATTCAAGTGATGCCCAGAAATTCCTATCCACAGCTCATCCCAGATCAATACGCCCCCAAGGCCCACAGAAAAATAGCTGAAGGGCTCCAAGCCACCTACTGCATCCGCAGTGGGAAGGGTGGCTTGGTTAAATACATCGATCTGATCTCCAAAAAGCAAGTTTTCCAATGTTCCTCGTTTTTGGATGTAGGAGATCTGGGTACCTAGCTGAAAGTTGGCACGCTCAGAAAGCTGTAGATTGTAGGCATAGTATACTGAAACTTCTGTGGTATTGAGTTTCAAAAACTCTTCAGAGAAGGAACTTACACTGAGCCCCATTCCACTTTTGTAATCAAAGCTGTAGTGATCTAGGTAGGCAGTAACCGCAGTGAATTGGTAGTCTAGGCCAGGCCACTGCCTCCGATACACCGACCCCATGCGCGTTTCCTGGCTAATCCCCGTCATGGCTGGATTCAAATAAAGCGGGGCAGCATAAAACTGGGAAAATTGAAAATCCTGAGCCCTCCCCTGAAAGCAAAGAAGCAGTACCGTCCAGGCAAGAAGGATGGATTTAAGGCTCCTGTTCATCTGGCTAAGAGAAAGGTGGAAGAAGATGTTACCGTGCGGCCATCTGGGACTTGGTAGCGAAGGGTGTACACATACACCCCTTCAGGGGCTTTTTTACCAGAGACTAGCCCATCCCAACCGGGATCTTCTTGTCCTTGGGAGCGATAGATCAGCTCCCCCCACTTATTCATTACCTGCAGCTGCAGGTTTCGGACAAATCGAAACTTGGGAAAAAAGGTATCATTGAGTTCGTCTCCGTTTGGGGTGAATACATTCGGTATTTCGAGAAAATAGTCTAGGACCTCTATTTCTTGACTTGTCTTTAGGAGGCATCCCGCATCATCCAATACCGTCAGTGTCACCAAATAGTTGCCCTTTTTGGTATAGCGATGGCTTGGAGAGGAGACAGCGCTGCTGCTCCCGTCTCCAAAGTCCCAGGAAATCACGACAAAAGGCCAGGTGGCTTGAGGGCTAAAGTTTACGGCAAATCCGACCAAATTTCCTTGAAATTCGGCTTGGCTCGCAAATAAATAGCTGAAATCTAGGGGTCCAGTGAGACGAGGCACGATGCTGAACGATCGCTTTTCCACAAGGCCTAAGGCATCCTTTACTTCCACGTCAAAGACTCCTGATTCACGGGTGATCAATACCCTTCCATTCGAGGAAGGAATCCCTCTCGACCAGTTGATTTGATAGGGCGCCAAGCCACCGCTGAGTTGGAGATGTACGGTAGTCTCCTGCCCTCCCTCCTCACAAAGGGGAACCGTCTTTATTTGCAGAGACAGGTTCATCGGGAGCGGTACAGTCACATCAAATTCACTTTCTTGGCTACAGCCTTCGGAATCCTTTACCACTAGGTGGTAGGTCCCAGTTTGAACTACGGTAATTTGGGAGGAAGATTGACCCGTACTCCAGCGATAGGAATAGGGAGGAGCTCCTCCCGAAACATGCGCTTGGAGGAGTGCTGAAATCTGAAGTGGGACTTGGGTAGTTTGTAAGGCAGAAGTCGTTTGTAACCTAAGAGGGGGTGTAGGTAGTAACCTGTATTCGGCCACCTGTGTACAGCCCGATCGGTCGTTAACCCTAACGCGGAAGGTGCCAGCACTAAGTCCGGTAGCCAGCTCGCCTGTACCTCCATGCTCCCAATTCAGGATATAGGGAGGCGTACCTCCCGAAAGTGCCAATTTGATCCAACCATCCCTTGCATCCGCACAGGATTCGGCCTGAACCTGAGCATTGATGGTCAAGGCCGGGGGTTGGGTGATGGTTTGGGCCGCTCCTGTGAGGATACAGCCGTTGGCATCGGTAACCGTCACTTGATAGGTTCCAGAAATCAATGTGGATAACTTCTCCTTTGTAGAAGTAAATCCATTCGGTCCTGTCCAGGCATAGGTATAGGGAGCCGTGCCTCCAGATGTAGTGATCGAGATGCTACCTGTGTCTCCTTGGAAGCAGCCATTGTTTACCCGACTTTGCGTAAGCGAAAGTGCCGTAGGTTCGGTAATCGTTTGGGGCGCTCCAGTGAGGGTACAGCTGTTGGCATCGGTAACAATCACTTGGTAGGTTCCTGAAACTAATGTGGATAACTCCTCATTTGTGGAAGTAAACCCATTTGGTCCTGTCCAGGAATACCTATAAGGAGCCGTGCCTCCAGATGCAATGATCGAGATGCTTCCCGTGTTCCCTTGGAAGCAGACATTGTCCAGCTTACTTTGAGTTAATGTAAGTTGTGCAGGCTCAGTGATTGTTTGGGGTACTCCAGTAAAGGCGCAGCCATTCGCATCGGTAACCGTCACTTGGTAGGTTCCTGAGGCTAGTGTGGATAACTCCTCATTTGTGGAAGTAAACCCATTCGGTCCGGTCCAGGCATACCTGTAGGGAGCCGTGCCTCCCAATGCAGTGATCGAGATGCTACCTGTGTCTCCTTGGAAGCAGCCATTGTTTACCCGACTTTGCGTAAGCGAAAGTGCCATAGGTTCGGTAATCATTTGGGGCGCTCCAGTGAGGGTACAGCCGTTGGCATCGGTAACCGTCACTTGGTAGGTTCCTGAAACTAATGTGTATAACTCCTCCTTTGTGGAAGTAAATCCATTCGGCCCAGTCCAGGAAAAGCTGTAGGGAGCTGTGCCACCAGTTGCAGTGATCGAGATACTTCCATTATTCCCTTGGAAGCAAGTACTGTTTAGCTGGCTTTGCGTAAGCGAAAGTGGGGAAGGTTCAGTAATCGTTTGGGACGCTCCAGTGAGGGTACAGCCGTTGGCATCGGTAACAGTCACTTGGTAGGTCCCAGAAGCCAAATTTTGGGGATTGGGTAATCTTGAGCGATAGCCATTTGGTCCTGCCCAAGCATAGTTGTACGGTGGAACCCCTCCCAATGGAATGACTAGCAAACTTCCTGATAAGCCTTGGAAGCAGATAGTATCGACCTTTGACTGGGAGATTTGGAGCGTCTCGGGCTGGGTGAGTTCCATGCTTTTTTCCAAAAGACAATTACCCCCTACAGAAATCTGCACGCGGTACACGCCTGCCTGTAATCCTTCCAAGCTGGGTGAAGAAGAAATAAATCCCCCTGGACCTGTCCAGGAAAAACGATAGGAAAGTTCCTCTCCTGGCAGTATCCCTCCGCTGAGTTGGAGTTTGATAAATCCGTCCGAAGCACCCGCACAGGATACGCCATAGCCTGCATAGTTGGAAAGTTCTTCTTGAATCTGGATCGATGCTCGCACCGTTACCAAAAATGAACTAGCCTTTCCCAAGCAAGAAATCTCTTTTTCCAAATTCTCGAGGATTGGTGTCACTGTAATTTGAGTTTGCTTGGGGCTCGTCCCTGTATTGGTTGCCAAAAAAGTTGGGATTTGGGAACCTCTCCCCCATGCATTTTCCAATCCAATGGAAGGGTCCGAAACTTCCCAGAGGTAATCGATGGCTACCCCAGATAAGTTGGTCGAGAATACGGGGAGGCTCACCCAGTCTCCGGGGCAAAAAACGAGATCCTGCTGTGTAGCCAACTTGGGTTCTGGTAGCACCTCGATCTCTATCGATTCGGGGAGGCCTTCACAGCCTTGAAAGGAGGGAAAAAAGGTGTACCGGACACGGGCAGGGACAGTTTCCTGATTGTTCAAGGTTTGACTAAGGGGACTCAAGGAGGAGATCCCTTGCTCTTCTAAGCCAGTAACCTCCCCAGAAAGCACTTCGCTCGTCCACCTTACCTGCATGGGACTTGTTCCCCAACTTTTGGCTGCCAAGGAAATGGAAAAGGGAATCCCCGAACAAACCAGCTGCTCAGAAGGGTTCGCGGCAACCCGAGGCAGGGGTTCCACAAGCACTTCCACAAAGCGGGTAGGCAGCAAGCAATCCCCGGCGATAGCTTGTATCCGGTATTCGACCTTGGCTACTGTTGACCCCGAATTGACGAGGGTATCTGTAATTCCCAGTTGTGGAACTGTTGAGTTGGTGGAAAAACCCAGTACTTCTCCCTCATCAGGAGGCAGCAGCACGCTTGCGGTCCAACGAAAAGGGTACAAACCCTCCTCATTCAGAAGTTGCAGCGTAATGGCAGGGCTCCCTCCCGAACAAAGGGTAGTTAATCGGTTGACCTCAAACTCTGGGTCCGAAGGAAAGCTAACTGCAAGGATATTGATGGAGCTATTCGGAGTAGATATTCCTTCGTTTACTGCCTTGATTCGGTAGTTGCCAGGGGGTAGACCCGAAATTTGAGGTAGCTGATCTTTGATCAGACGGTACACCTGCCAGTTACTCGAGTCTAGCGCGTCTTGTTTGAAGACATAGAAATCATAGGGAGGAATTCCTCCTGATACGGATTGGATGGAAATAGTCCTGGTGCAAGAATCGATTTCCCATTGGGTAATTTTTGGAGGGAGGGTTATGAAATCCAAAAAAGTAGCTGCCCTTCCCTTTAAAAAATCAAGTGAAAAAAATCCGAGCACTAGGAGAAAAAATAGAAGCTCTCCCCGGTACATGATGAAATAAGTTGATTATCCGCATTCCTATTAGGGGAAAAAGGGCTGTGAATCACGGCGGATAATCGACCACAGTCGACGGTCCACAGCTCACCTACTTGAATCTCAAGCCTTATTTCCTTTGGTAGCTAAAAACGTATAAATCCAATGTTAACTTAATTTACCACATTTATTCGGATTGATGCTTCATTTTAAGAGTTAATTGATGGAGCAGAAAGCACATTTTATTTTCCTCCCCACTGCAAGACTGCTGAGGATATCCCAAACTGTCCTTAATATTGCAGCTTATGCAGCCCAACACCACGTATGCAGCTTGGATGGCCTCCTTATCGGGGCAGCTTTCTTTCTATTCCAAGGAGGAAGCCGAAAACCTTGTTTTCTGGTTGTTCGAAACCCACTTGGGCTTAAAGCGAGCAGATCTACAGCAGGCTATTTCAAATACGGTGGATCCTGCGCGGCTGCTTGAGGATTTCCAACGACTGCTCACGGGAGAGCCCATCCAATACATCCTTGGAGAAGCCCCGTTTTATGGTCGATCATTTGCGGTCACGCGTGATACGCTGATTCCACGAAACGAAACTGAAGAGCTGGTTCACCTGATCCTAAAAGAAAATCGAAGTTCGGGCTTGCGCATACTCGATCTAGGAACAGGTACGGGCTGCATCCCCATCAGCTTGGCATTGGAGCTCAAAGCCCCAGAAGTCTATGCGCTAGATGTATCGGCCGCAGCACTGGAAGTTGCTCGGCAAAATGCAGCTCAACTTGGGGCCACTGTCCATTTTATCGAAGGGAGCCTCTTGGAGAAGCCACTGGAACTGCCCAAGATGGATGTAATTGTCTCCAATCCCCCCTATGTTCCGCTGCGGGACCAAGCAGATATGCATGCCAATGTAGTGGATTTTGAGCCCCATTTGGCACTTTTTGTACCGGACGAGGACCCGCTTGTGTTTTACCGGGCAATCGGGATATGGGGGCAGCAGCTGCTCAATCAGGGAGGAAAACTGTATTTGGAGATCTACGAAAACCTTGCCGAAGAATTGGTACAACTCTTGCGGTCGCAAGGCTACCTACAAGTTCAGGTACACCAAGACCTGAATGGTAAACACCGGATGATTTCCTGTCTTTGGAATTAATTCAACCTTAAAACCCCACCCCCATGAAATTTCAAGATTTTGGATTGCTCGCTGTTCGCCTTCTTTCTGGAGGCATGATGCTTACGCATGGAATCCCCAAATTTGATCGCCTCTTCGGTGAGGGTCCTGTAAAATTTGCCGACCCTTTTGGGCTGGGTCCTGAGATTAGCTTGGGGCTCGTTCTCTTCGCAGAGGTGGGTTGCTCCCTCTTGGTGATGGCAGGATTTAAGACACGCTGGGCGACCCTTCCCTTACTTTTTACGATGCTGATGGCGGCTTTCTATGCACATGGAAGCGATCCCTTTTCAGACAAGGAACTTTCCCTGCTATTTTTTACACTCTTTTTATCCGTTCTAATTTCTGGGGGAGGAATATTATCGATGGATCAGGCGATTGGAGGTAGGAAGAAAAAATAGGTGGTCCTTAGTTCACTAAAACTGCAACACCCAAATTTATTTTTGGGTGTTTTTTTTATCTAAAAGCAATAATTCAAGAACAACAAGTTTCAGACCTAATGGAAACCATTTTGCTCAAGTGAATCTAGTTTACCGCAGGTGGATAAGGTAAAGGGGCTATTCGAATCAATTTATCCATCTCCCCTCCATAAATTTGGGAGGATGGGTTATCCTTTGGATTGATCTTAAGGAAAGGATGTACAAATTACTCAAGCAGAAATCTTATATTTATTTACAACACTAATTGCTTAATCAAGCTTTATATTTTTTTCAATTAGCACCCAAATTTTTTATAAATAAGTTCCATTATATATATAATTAGATCCCCTTATTTATTTTATTTTTTAATTTTTTTAACGGAATAGAAATTGGTTTTCGGGCATTTAGCTCATTCTTTTAGTAAATCTGAGGCTTTAAAATTTTTTTTTTTCAAAGTTCCCCTTAAATTTACTTTGATGGAAAAGTGCAAAATCTTTTCGCTCAATTTTA
>JBJOOF010000125.1:0-10905 GCA_046051425.1 Bacteroidota bacterium | reverse complement strand
CCTGATCAAAACGCAGAAGGATCAGTTTGAGCGAGCCAAAGAGGAAAAAGCCGTTGAAGAAAGTATTGAAGACCTGCTGACACTGCCCGTGGAGCAAGGGGCGGAGGACCATCTTTTGGCGCAAGAACGAGAGACCATGCGGCTATTGATCAACTACGGAGGCCAAAAATTGGATGAACAGGAACTTCATTTTTGTCAGTACATCCTTACAGAAATAGCGGAGGTGAGTTTTCAAACACCTGTCTACCAAAAAATGATCCAGTTGTATCGAGAAAGCGTTGATTTGGGAAATGTACCCACTGATGCGCTATTTCTCAATCATGGAGATGCGGAGATTCGGCAAGAAGCCATTGCCTTGATCACGCAGCGTCACGAGGTGTCGACGCATTGGAAGGATAAATTCCAGATTTTCATTCAACTGGAATCCGATGATTTGGCAAATACTGCATTCAAGTCCATTTTGAGATTAAAGCGTCGCCTTCTCCAGAAATTGATGGAAGAGGCAATGGCCAATATAAAGGAGGCGGAACAACAGCAATTGGAGGAGGTTAAGATGCGTGAATTGCTGGAATTGTACCTAGAACTAAAGAATTTTAAACTAAAAATTGACAAGGAACTGGGCATAGTCATTGGTTAATTCCAAACTTTCTTTGGCTGCTTCCGGTTTTGTTTTTAAAGAGGCTACATTTGTATCCTAAACCATCTGCTTAACACCCCGACTCGTGGAAAATTATACGCTTGACCCCATTGAAGACGCCATTGAAGCCATTAAAAACGGCGAAGTGATCATTGTTGTGGACGATGAGGACCGTGAAAATGAAGGCGATTTTGTATGCGCTGCCGAAAAGGTAACGCCTGAGATTATCAACTTTATGGCCACCCACGGACGTGGACTGATCTGCGCTCCTTTGATTGAGGATCGATGCGAAAAGCTGGGATTAGATTTGATGGTAGGAAGCAATACGGCTGTATTTGAAACACCTTTTACGGTATCTGTAGACTTGATTGGTCATGGCTGTACCACGGGTATTTCAGCTTCAGATCGCGCCAAGACTATCCAAGCTTTGGTGGACGATAGCATTCATCCCAATGAATTGGGCAAGCCAGGACATATATTCCCACTTAAAGCAAAGCGTGGAGGAGTTCTTCGAAGAGCTGGTCATACCGAAGCTGCGATAGATTTTTCACGATTGGCAGGATTACAGCCTGCGGGCGTGCTTGTTGAAATCATGAACGAAGACGGGACCATGGCTCGATTGGATGACTTGGTGAAAGTGCGTGAGCGGTTTCAACTCAAACTCGTTTCCATCAAGGATTTGATCGCCTACCGCCTCAAAAATGAATCCTTGATTACCCGGGAAATTGGGGTAGATATGCCTACCGCTTGGGGAAATTTTGATTTGCTTGCTTACCGACAAACCAACACCCAGGAAATTCATTTGGCTTTGATCAAAGGAACTTGGGAGAAGGACGAGCCGGTCTTGGTACGCGTACATTCCTCTTGCGCTACGGGAGATATATTTGGTTCCTGCAGATGTGACTGTGGACCTCAGTTGCATGCCGCCATGGAATTGGTAGAGCAGGAGGGGAAAGGCGTGGTCTTGTACATGAACCAGGAGGGAAGAGGCATCGGCTTGATCAACAAGTTGAAGGCCTACAAACTTCAAGAGGAGGGTATGGATACCGTGCAGGCCAATTTGGCCCTGGGACTCCCCATGGATGGTCGAGATTACGGAGTTGGTGCACAGATCCTTCGGGATTTGGGAGTGTCCAAGATTCGATTGATTTCCAACAATCCTCAGAAGCGAGTAGGATTGCTCGGTTATGGGCTTGAGATCGTGGACCAGGTTCCGATCGAGATACAGCCCAATCCGCACAATGAAAAATACCTGCAAACCAAGCGGGATAAAATGGGGCATACCATACTTAAATAACTGGGGTAAAAGCTGCAGCTAAATTTTAGAAACTTGAAGCCAGCAACTCCGTTTGTATACCTGATGCGAAACTTGAAACTATACTTACTCTTGATTTTTGTGTGTTTGGGCAGCCTGAGCTGGGCGCAAACTCGAAATCAATTCCCTTCCCAGAAATGGCACAAAGGCACTTTGAATTTGGTGGATGGGAGTACTTCGACTGGGTTGGTGAAATACGATTTGGAAACCAATCTGGTGCAGCTGCAGGCTGAGACGGTGATAACTTTTACTGCCTCCAATGTGACTAGCTTTGAAATTTACGATGAGACTTACGCGGGCATTCGAAAGTTTTACAGTCTTCCTTATGCCTTGAATGGGGATTACGAAACGCCCATCTTTTTTGAGGTATTGACCCAAGGAGAGCACATTGCCTTGCTTTGTCGGGAATACATAGCCACAGACAATCGAGGGATGAACAATTGGTCAGGCATGGGAATGAATCCTTTTTGGGGACCACAGACTGCAACAGGCTATCGTTTGGCATTTACCTATTATTTTTTGAAAAATGGCCGATTGGAACGCTACAGTGGCAAGAAAAAAGAATTGTTTGACCTGCTCACGGGTTACGACGAAGAAATGCAGCTGTACATGCGAAAGAATCGCCTTGAACACGATCAGCGCGGGGATCTGCTGCGGATCACGGCCTATTACAACGATTTAAAAAACAACTAAGCATGTCAAGACCCTTGATTCTCGTCTCTAATGACGATGGCATTACCTCCAAAGGAATTCGTGTATTGGTGTCTGTCATGAAGAAATTGGGTGACGTTGTAGTGGTCGCCCCAGATAGCCCCCAATCGGGCATGGGACATGCGATTACGATCGGGCAAACGCTACGGCTCTATGAAGAGGATATTTTTGAGGATGTTCAAGCTTACAAGTCCAGCGGAACCCCTGCCGACTGCGTCAAACTAGCCAAGCACCATGTCCTCAAAGATCGCAAGCCAGACCTAGTAGTCAGCGGGATCAATCACGGGTCCAATACCTCCATTTCTGTTTTGTACTCTGGTACCATGTCTGCTGCGATTGAAGGTGCCTTGGAGGGTTATCCATCGATTGGTTTTAGCCTCTGTGATTTTTCCTCAAAGGCAGATTTTTCCCATGTGGAAGAATGGGTGGAAAAAATCGCACGTCAAGTGTTGGAACATGGAATTCCGAAAGGGATTGCCTTGAATGTGAATTTTCCTCCCAAGCGCAATGAGGATATTCGAGGAATAAAAATCTGTAGGCAAGCGGATGCCAAGTGGCAGGAGGAATTTGTGGAGCGCTTTGACCCGACTGGTAGGAAATACTTCTGGTTGGCAGGGAATTTTGTCAATTTCGACAAGGGTGAGGACAACGACGAGTGGGCGATTGCCAACAATTACGTATCCATTGTACCTTGTCAATACGACCTCACGGCACATCATGCCATTTCCCACATCAACAAGGAATGGGATTGGACTAAACTTGGGGATTGAATATAGATGCTGAGTCCCTTGATTTAGGCTTGCGAGTTAGTGCATAAAAAAAATCCGGTAGGAGAATTCTCCTACCGGATTTTTGATTTTATATAGGAATATTAATCGTGAGTGGCTCTTTTGTCCGTAATCAGCAGATTGCATAGCCCAGCAACAATGAGTAATGTTCCGGCAAGCAGCATGGTGTTGATGACCGCTTCGCCGAAGAGGATTTTGTACAAGAAATTAACCCCACCCAGTGCAGCGACAATCTGTGGAATGACAATAAACATGTTGAAAATCCCCATGTAAGTACCCATTTTTTGAGGTTCCACTGATCCGGAAAGCATGGCATAAGGCATGGAAAGGATACTGGCCCAGGCAATGCCAACCAAGGCAAAGCAGATATGCAGCATCCAGGGTTCGCTCACGTAGTAAATCAAAATAAATCCAAGGCCACCTGCGAGTAGACTGATTAGGTGGAGGAGCTTTCGATTGATTTTGATTTTGGAGGCAATCAGTGATAGGATCAGGGCAAAAAACATGGAGACCAAGCCGTAGGTACCCATATAATTACCCACTCGATCTGCTGCATTGTTGTAAGCGACCGAACTCGTATCTGTAGCACCGAAAACATGCTCCGTAATGGCAGGAGTAGCAAAGCTCCACATGGTGAAAAAGGCGAACCAGGAGAAAAACTGGACCAGACCCAACTGTTTCATCACCGTGGGCATGGCTACAATCAGCTGAAAAACCTCTTTTACACCTGTAAAAAAGCCCTTTTTGCTTTCTTTTTCTCGTTTAAATGCATCCAGGTCCTCGGGAGGGTATTCTTCAGTCTTGAGAATGGTAAAGAGGATGGTGGTAAACAAAACGAAGGCGCCAATCCCGAACGCGTACTTGACTGAATCAGGAACTACCCCTGGAGCAGCAGTATTGGCTGCACCGAGCTCGGTCATCAACCAAGGGAGATTGGAAGCCACCCAGGTGCCAATGCCTATGATCAGGGTTTGGACCACAAAGCCAAAGGAACGCTGCGATTCAGGGAGTTTGTCGGCTACTAAGGCTCGGAAGGGTTCCATGGATACATTGATGGAGGCGTCCAAGATCCAGAGTGCACCTGCCGCCATCCAGAGTGCTGAGGAGTAGGGTGCAAAAAACAGGGCAATGGTACTCATCACAGCACCAAAGAAAAAGAAAGGCTTTCTCCTGCCGAACCGAGGATGCCAGGTGCGATCACTCAAATAGCCTACGATTGGCTGAACCAATAGTCCAGTCAGTGGGGCTGCTATCCAAAGAAAGGGGATGGTGTCTTTTTCGGCACCGAGGGTTTGGAAGATACGAGACATGAATCCGCCTTGTAGTGCGAATCCAAATTGAATCCCTAGAAACCCAAAACTCATGTTCCAGATCTGCCAGAAACTCAACTTCTTTTTTTCTTGGGTCATTGTTGGGGGAGTAAAAATGAGTAGGTATTAATCCAAACCTTTGATTTCCAGTTCAGCTGCTGTGTGTGCGAATTCAATATACGGAAGCTGCTTGATTTGGAAATAGGGATGTACTTGATCAGGTAAGGGATCAAACTCGGTTAATTTATCCAAGAAAGCAAAATCCGTGGATTTTAAATCCTGTTTTGTTCCATTTACCTGTGGGTTTAGGCTTTCAAAACCATGGAAAAAGAGGCGAATTTTGGCATATTGGCTCGATTGCTGACCTTTTGCCTGCTCAATTTTCAGGGATCCATTTTTAGGTTGATACTCAATTTCTCGACTGAAAAATTCACCGTCTAGGTAGTCCAATCCTTCACCTGCATCTTCGTAATGGATGTAGGTAGATCCAGTGCTGCCTCGATACAAGTGGAGGTTCAAGGTGCTGTCTGGAGCCATTCCCGTATGCTGGGTAGGGGATTGCTGCGCAAAGATTTTCCCTGCTTGCACATATACAGGCAGGTAGTTGAGCGGTGAATCTTGGTAGATGACTTGACCTCCTTGGTGTTTTTGATCCGTGTACAAATAGTACCATTCTCCTTGCGGGAGATACACCTTGCTGATTTCTCGGAAACTTTCTACAGGAGCTACTAGAAAGGTGTCGCAAAACAAATATTCGTTTTGAAAAGCCGTTTGGTAGATCGCCTCGTCCTGAGGAAAGTGGATGGCCAAGGAAGCAGCTAGCGGGAGCCCGTTATGCGTACTTTGGTGGAATGCACTGTAAATAGTAGGGAGTAATGAGTACCTAAAATTCAAATAGTTACGGCTAATTTCCTCTACCTCTTCTCCAAATGCCCAAGGCTCTGCATCCTTGGTATTGATCATGGAATGGGCTCGGTACAAGGGCGAAAAAGCCGCGATACTCATCCATCGTGCAAATAGCCCTTTGCTGGCCTCACCTGCAAAACCACCTACATCGTAACCTGCAAAGGATACGCCGCTCATGCCGAGACTATTGACCAATCGAATGCCTGCAAGCATGTGCTCCTCTGAGGCCACATTATCGCCTGTCCAGGCAGCTGCATAGCGTTGTATCCCTGCAAATCCAGAGCGTGTCAGCACAAAAGGGCGTTTTTTAGGAGCTTGTTTACGTGCTCCCGCTTGCGTACTTCGGGCCATCTGCATACCAAATACATTCCTTGCTTTGCGGTGCGAGGCTTTTTCTCCATCAAAATCAAACTCCAACAAGTTGGGTGTGCATTGACCCCAAGAGGCAGGCTCATTCATGTCTGTCCAGAACCCATCTACTCCTGCTTCGGTGTAGAAGTCCATTTTTTCCTCCCACCAGGAGCGAGTAGCGGCCTTGGTAAAGTCAGGAAAGGCGCACCATCCCGGCCAAACTTGTGCTTCGTAGGTTTTGCCGTCTGGATAGTTGACAAATAGCCCTTGTTCCAAACCTTCTCGAAAGGGGGAATAGCTCTCCTCCGTTTTGATGCCTGGATCAAGAATGACCACTACCTTAAATCCTTTCTCCTTCAGGCGAGCGATCAAGGCCTTAGGATTGGGAAATTTTTCACCATCAAAGGTAAATACCTTGTAGGCTTCCATGTGGTGGATGTCTAAGTAGATGACATCTGCCGGCATTTTTTTGTCACGAAATGCCTGTGCAACAGCATAGACTTCGGACTCTGGGTAGTAGGAGTAGCGGCATTGCTGAAAGCCCAAAGCCCACTTGGGTGGCATCTGCATACGGCCGGTGAGCCAGGTGTAGGCCGTAATGATTTCTGAAATGCTGGGGTAGTGGAAAAAGTAATAATCCATATCCCCATCCTCGGCACTGAAGGAAGCAAATCGATTGTTGGAGGCCCCGAAGTTGAACAGGGACTTGTGTGTGTTGTCTAAGAAAATGCCGTAATGTCCTTGATTATGCACTCCTAGGTAAAATGGAATACTAAGGTAGAGTGGATCATCGCCTACTCCGTATGCAAAGTAGTCCGTATTCCAGTGGGTGTAGGCATTTCCAAAACGGTTGAGGTTCCCCGTTTTCTCACCCAAACCGATGAATTTTTCGTTTGGCTGGAGTTTTTTGTAGGCGGTAACTTCAGTTCCAATCCAAGCAACTCCAAAGGAATCATCTTGGTTGAGGAGCTTGCCGTTTTGATCAAAGAAAGCAAGGGAAAAAGATTGGAGGTTGATCGCTACGCGAAGAATGCTGGTACTCAAAATCAACTTGTCCTCAAACTCTTCCAGATCAAAACCGATGGATTTGGGTTGAACTACTACCGAGTAAGGATTGGATTCAAAGGACTCAAATTTGCTCGCTTGCACGCGGAAAATTCCAGTTTCGAAGACCGTAAGTTTAAAGTTTGCAAAATCACTGCTTCCGGTTAGCCCATCGGGAGTTTTACTCCATTTCAAAACCTTCCCAAAGGCTTGATGGCGAAAAGAGTTTCGTGAAAAATGAGTAGGGGTATTGCTATCGTTCATTCGTATTAGGTAGATGGATTCCTATCAGGAACCTTGCGAAGTTAGAAACGATTAGCTAGGATAAAAAATCAGTTTGGATGAATTCCAAGCCCTCTTTTCCAGTTGTAAAATGAAAATCTGCCCTTATTTTAAAATTTACCCTTTTCAACCGATTTATCCCTAGCCAAAGGAGTAGTTTTTGCGAAGCTGTGGCGAGGCATTTGAGACACTTGAGAAAAATTATGCAATTCATTCCTACATAATTCAAGGACATTCCAGTAGTTTTAACCGGCATTCGGGCAGTTCCGAATGTCGGTTAGTTATTCAATTAAGCCCTCATGACTTATTTTTCAAGAATCCTGTTTTTTTTCAGTCTTTGCCTCCTGCTTGGACTAAAAGCAATTGCGCAAGTGACTACCGAACCAGCGGTTCCAAACGCTGGAGCTGCAGTCAAAATCATTTACGATGCTTCCAAAGGAACTACAGGATTGAAAGATTGCAATTGCGATGTGTACATCCACATCGGGGCGGTCACAGCAGGTGCTACCTCAACTACCTGGAACATCGTGCCTTTTCAGTGGGGAACAGCCACGGCTGCAGCCAAAATGACCAAAGTAACGGGTCAGCCCAATACCTACACCTACGAACTCACACCCAATTCCTTTTTTACCAATCCCAACAACCTGACCATCTTTCGACTTGGTCTTGTATTCCGGAATGCCGATGGGAGCAAAGAAGGAAAGTCGACTGCTAACGGAGATTTTTTTATAGACCTAGCACAAGGTTTTGATGTCAAATTTACCGAGCCTCAATCTACAGGCCCTATTTCTTTTGCAGTCGGAGACCAATACACCTTCAAGGCTACTGCGAATGAAACAGCAGATTTGACCCTTGAATTGGATGGGGTGAAAGTCGCCGAAGCAAAAAATAGCCAGCAAATCAGTTATGCCTACACGGCTACGGCAGCTGGAAATTACAAACTGAAAGTGACAGCGGTAAAAGGAACTACTACTGATTCACAAACCCTCGATCTGATCGTATTTGCCCCTTCAGAAGTGGCTCCCTTGCCAGCAGGGACCAAACTAGGAATCAATTACCTGTCCACCACGGAGGTGATTTTGGCCTTGCAAGCCCCGGGTAAAAGGATCGCCCATGTCATTGGAGACTTTAACGACTGGAAGGTGCTCCCTGAATACCAACTGAAGAAAACCGCAGATGGAGCTATTTTCTGGATTAAGTTGACCGGCTTGGTGCCCCAAAAAGAATACATTTTTCAATACCTAGTTGACGGGGATATTCGCATTGGTGATCCCTATGCAGACAAGGTATCTGATCCCTTCAACGATCAAGAAATCATCAGCCAAAATAGACATCCTGGCTTGCTGCCTTACCCAACTGGTAAAACAGAATTTCAAGCAACATTCCTGCAAACAGGTCAGGATCCATACGCTTGGAAAAACACCAGCTATACTCGCCCTAAGCCTGAGGAGCTAAATGTGTACGAACTTTTAGTTCGTGATTTTGATCAAAAAAGAACTTACCAAGCAGTCATCGAACGACTAGATTACTTGAAAGAGTTGGGGATTAATGCAATTGAATTGATGCCGGTAGGGGAGTTTGAAGGAAATCTTTCTTGGGGCTACAATCCCTCCTTTTTCTTTGCTCCTGACAAATACTACGGCACTAAAAATGACCTCAAGCGACTAATTGACGAAGCCCATGGTCGTGGAATCGTGGTGATTATGGACATGGTACTGAACCATGCTTTTGGTCAAAATTCCATGGTTCGCCTCTACAACGATGGCGATTATGGAGCTCCTACAGAGGACAACCCATGGTTTAACCGCGTTGCCAAGCATCCTTTCAATGTTGGATACGATTTCAACCACGAAAGCCCGTACACCAAAGCCTTCGTGGATTCAGTCAATAATTATTGGTTGACCGAGTACAAGGTGGATGGCATCCGCTTTGATCTTTCCAAAGGCTTTACCCAAGTCAACTCTGGCTCAAATGTGACTAGTTGGTCTAATTACGATCCCTCTCGCATCAAAATATGGAAGCATATCTACGACCGAATCAAGGCCAACCATCCCAATGCCTATGTGATCTTGGAGCACTTGGCTGTGAATGAGGAGGAGAAGGAATTGGCCAACTACGGCATGCTCTTGTGGGGAAATATGAATGGGGCTTCTCGAAACCTAGCTAAGGGAACTAACGATAATGTGGAATGGGGGTATTTCAAGAATCGGCAGTGGACCAAAAATGGCTTGATTGCCTACCAAGAATCTCATGACGAGGAGCGGGTGTTTTGGGAAACGATGAATTTTGGAGCCACGAGTCCACTTAATCTAAAGAGTCTGGAGAATGCAGTGAACCGAAATCAACTGATGACTGCCTTTTTCCTGGCTATACCGGGCCCTAAAATGATCTGGCAATTTGGGGAGTTTGGCTACGATCAAGAATTGAACAACGATCGTTTGGGAATTAAGCCTACGCGTTGGGAATACCTCAGTAATCCTGACCGCCTCAGATTGTCTAAACTCTACAAGGAGATGTTTAAGCTGCGGGCAAAGTACCCGGTATTTAACTTTCCGAGCGATGCCACCCTCAACCTTAGCTCTTCGCTAAAGACCATCCACTTGCAGCACCCGGACCTTCAGGTCTTTATGTTTGGTAACTTTGAGTTGGTGTCCCAAGGGAATCTATCCATTTCCTTCCCTAAGACGGGAAAGTGGTACAACTATTTTACGGGCAAGGAATTGAATGTGACTTCAATTCAAGTTTCTTTTGGTCTGCGGCCTAATGAATTTTACTTGTTTACGGATAAGCCACTTCCTCTGCCTGATGCATCTATTCTACAGGCTGACTTCATTACAAGTATTCCAGAAGAAGTGGATGAGGATGGATTTGTAATCTATCCCAATCCTACTCGCTCGAGTTTGGTGGTGGAATTGCCCAAAGAAATGAAGGGAGCAGATTACCGGGTACTTGATGTGACGGGTAGGGTAATCGCTGAAGGAAAAGGGAGTTCCAATCTGTCGATTTTAGGGCTTGATTTAGCTGGAATTCAACCAGGGATGTATATCTTTGAGGCATTTGATAGTCGGCGCGTACTACACAAGCGCTTTATCAAGCAGTAATCAAACCTAAGCACACTATGAAATTTAAACCTGGAGTAAAGTACGGAAATGAACTTCGCGATTTATTGGCTTATGCCAAGGAAAATGAGTTTGCCTTGCCAGCTGTCAATGTAATCAACAGCAATTCAGTAAATGCTGTTTTGGAAACCGCCAAAAAGGTAAACTCACCTGTGATCATCCAATTTTCAAATGGAGGAGCACAATTTTTTGCGGGTAAAGGTCTACCCAACGACAAGCAGCAAGCAAGCATCGCTGGGGGAATCTCTGGAGCACATCACGTACACCAAATGGCTGAGGCTTATGGAGTACCAGTAATCCTGCATACCGACCACGCTGCGCTAAAGTTACTACCTTGGATCGATGGGCTACTCGAAGCGGGCAAAGCCTATCACCAAGCTTACAAGAGACCCTTGTTTAGCTCGCACATGCTCGACCTTTCCGAAGAGCCTTTACACGAGAA
>JBJOOF010000124.1:0-5731 GCA_046051425.1 Bacteroidota bacterium | reverse complement strand
CCCCAGACCTGATGCTTGTGTGCCCAGGTGCCAGTAAGGAGGGTATTGTAGCCAACAGCGGAAATCGTAGGAGATTCGGAAAAGCCTCCCGCTTCCCCTCCTGAGTAGGCGCGTGCATAGCCTCCCTGGCTAGCAATTTGATCCAAGTTGGGGGTAGCTACCCGCTCTAGGTCTTGGGCGGGAATCCCATCCAAAATGATAAAGACTACTTTTTTCTGCTGGGCAAGCCCCAACTGTACCCAGTAAGTCAATCCAAAAAGAAGGAGGAGGAACTTGATTCGCATGGACATGTTTTTTGGAAATAACGAAGAATTTACCCCTTTTCCCAAATCTTTGGAGCGGGAATCTGCTTAATCTAGCGCTCGAATGGCCTCCACCGAAGTAGTAAGCCGGGCTGAAGCATCGCCAGAAATAATTTGGAAGGGAAACCCGCTTTGCTGGCTAATCTCTAGGTACTGTTCAAACAATTGCTCTCGGATCTCGAGATCAGGATGCTCCCGCAAAGGGTCCGCCTGCCAGGGCAAGTCGGTCGCACACAAGAGGATCAAGTCGTAAGTTCGCCGCTCCAACTCCTCCAGCACCCAGGGGTCAATTTTTCCAAATCGATGCCTAGACCAGACCTGAATTACGCGAAGGTCGGTATCACAAAAGAGGTGGTTTTTTGCCCCTCCAGCCAGTTCATCCTCCAACTGCATTTGTTGTCTGCCAATTTGAAGGAGATCGTCATAGCCATAGGGACGGTCGAGTTGTTCCAAGTACTCCCGGGCCACTTCAGGCACCCAGGGCTCCGCATAGTGCTCGGCCAACTTCTCTGCCAAAGTGCTCTTGCCCGTAGACTCAGGGCCCAAAATTAGGATGCGCTTAGGTTTGCTCACGAGTCTTAAAATCATTGATCCAAGTCAGGAGACCTGCAATGGCGAGGCCTGTGAAAAACAAATACTGAAAGGACGTCAACAGCAGCCCCTTGTGAAAATAGAGCGGGATGGACACTATATCCGTCAAAATCCAAAAAATCCAGTTTTCCACTTTTTTCTTTGCCATCAGCCACATGGCCACAAAGGCCGAAGCAGTCGTGAAGGAGTCCCAATAGGGAACGGTGCTATCTGTAAATTCAAGCAAGACAAAAACCAAGAGCAGAAAGGAACCCGCAAAAATGGTCAAGGATAAAATCCAGCCGCTGCGATCCAGCCAGGTGACCGCTAAAGCCTGTCCGTCCTTTTTTGGTTGTTTCCACAGGTACCAGCCATAGATAGACATCCCAAAATAGTAGGCATTGATGCCCATATCGGCATAAAGCCCGTAGTTAAAGCAAATCCACACATAGATCAGCACCGAGACGATGCCTGTGGGGTACACCCCAATGTGCTGCTTTTTGGAAAAATACACGGATAGGATCCCCATCAACACCGCTAGCCCCTCCAGCCAACTGAGTTGCTGCAGCCCTTCAGCCAAGCCCGTACGGAGTAGTTCCAAATCCATGATGCGAAGAAAAGGATAAATTTGAGAGCGAAAACCTAAGCCGCAGGTTAATTTAGGTTCCTTGCCCTCAAATTTGTAGCAAAGAAGTAACTTTTCCTGCAGTTGCCAGGTTTGATTGCTAAATTGCGCTTTATGAAGTTGCCCAGTACGCCGCACGCCCAGGACATTGATTCCCTCGATCCGAAGGATTTTATTTTGATTAAAAATGCTCAGGTCAACAACCTGAAGCACCTCAGTGTGGCCATTCCTAGAAATGCCTTTGTGGTCATCACGGGTTTGTCGGGCTCGGGCAAGTCCTCCTTGGCCTTTGACACCCTTTTTGCAGAGGGGCAACGCATGTATGTGGAGAGTTTGAGCTCCTATGCCCGGCAATTTTTGGGGAGAATGGAAAAGCCCGAGGTGGAATACATCAAAGGGGTGGCTCCAGCCATCGCGATCCAGCAAAAGGTGAGCACCAAAAATCCCCGCTCCACGGTAGGCACCACCACCGAAATCTACGATTACCTCAAACTGCTATTCGCTCGCGTGGGCAAGACCTATTCTCCCATTTCCGGAAAAGAAGTCAAGCACCATACCGTAAGTGATATCGTGGATTATGTCCATTCTTTTGAGGAGGATTCCAAGGTGATGATTTCTTGTCCACTCCAACCTTCGGGAGATCGGAAATTGGAAAAAGAACTCGAACTCTTGCTTCAGAAAGGCTATACCCGAGTTTTGCGGGACGGAGAGGTGCAGGTACTTGAAGAACTTTTGGCCCTCCCAAAAATCGAAAAGGGCAACTATGAAATTTTGATTGACCGCTTGACGGTAAAGAAAGAAGAAGAAGACAACCAGTTTCGATTGGCTGACTCCATCCAAACTGCGCTCTTTGAAGGGCATGGAAACTGTAAAATCACGCTCCCTGGACAGGAAACGCGAAATTTTTCGGACCGATTTGAGTTGGATGGTATGTCTTTTGAGCTCCCGTCTGTCAATTTCTTTTCCTTCAACAATCCCTACGGAGCCTGCAAGCGCTGCGAAGGCTTTGGAACCGTCTTGGGCATTGACCAGGATCTGGTCATCCCCGACAAGGAACTTTCGGTGTACGAGGGAGCGATCGCCCCTTGGCGAGGAGAAAGTGGGAAAGGCTGGTTGGAGCCGCTGTTGAAAAAAGGCATCGACTTCGATTTTCCCATCCACCGCGCCTACCAAGACCTCACGGAGAAAGAAAAAGAGTTGATTTGGACAGGAAATGGGTATTTCCGAGGGCTAACGGAATTTTTTGAAGACCTCGAGACCAAAACCTATAAAATCCAATACCGAGTCATGCTTTCCCGATTCCGGGGACGTACTGCTTGTCCGGATTGTCGAGGCACGCGGTTAAGAAAGGATGCCGCTTATGTGCAACTAGGGGGAAAATCCATTACCGACTTGGTCTTGATGCCCATTGAGGATGCCCTCCACTTTTTCCAGACGATCCACCTTTCTGTACACGAAACCAAATTGGCCAGCCGACTCCTGAAAGAGATCAGCAGCCGATTGGAGTTTATGAATCAGGTGGGACTCGGCTATTTGACCCTCAACCGCCTTACTTCCAGCCTTTCTGGAGGCGAGTACCAGCGCATCAAGCTGGCCACCTCACTGGGGTCGGCTTTGGTCGGATCCATGTACATCTTGGATGAACCCAGCATTGGACTGCATCCACGGGATACAGATCGACTGATCGAGGTGCTGAAAGCCTTGAAAAATCTAGGCAATACCGTCATTGTGGTCGAGCATGAGGAAAAAGTGATGAAAGCCGCGGATCAACTTATTGACATTGGACCAGAAGCCGGTGCAAAAGGTGGCGAATTACTTTTCCAAGGAAGCATTGAAGAGTTGATCGCAACTGGTCAAACCTACACGGCCAAATACCTTCGCGGGGAGGAAAAAATATTCACCAAGACTGCCAACCGAACTTGGAAAGATTCCATCTGGGTCAAAGGCGCTCGAGAAAACAACCTGAAAAATTTAGCAATACAATTTCCCCTACACACGCTCACTGTCGTGACGGGGGTGTCTGGTTCGGGCAAGTCTACGCTCGTGAAGAAAATCCTCTATCCGGCCCTGGGAAGATTGCTGGGCACGGTGATGGACGAGGCGGGCAAGTACGATAAGCTCGAGGGGGATTACAAAAAGGTCACCCAAGTGGAGTTTGTAGATCAGAACCCGATTGGCAAGTCTTCGCGCTCCAACCCGGTCACCTACGTGAAGGCTTACGATGTGATCCGTACCCTCTTTTCAGAGCAGCCCCTCTCCAAACAGCGGGGCTACAAGCCAGCCTTTTTCTCCTTCAATGTGGATGGTGGGCGCTGTGAAGCCTGCCAAGGAGAGGGAAATGTGACCGTAGAAATGCAGTTTATGGCCGACATCCACCTTACCTGCGAGTCTTGCAAGGGAAAGCGGTTCAAGAATGAGATTTTGGAGGTAACCTACAAGGACAAAAACATCTCCGAGGTGCTCGACATGACGATTGATGAAGCCATCGATTTTTTCAGCGGAAAGACCCAACTCGTCAATCGTTTGCTTCCTCTGCAGGAAGTGGGATTGGGCTACATTGGGATGGGTCAGAGTTCGAATACCCTCTCAGGCGGCGAGGCACAGCGCGTGAAGTTGGCCTCCTTCCTGGGCAAAGGCGGAACCAAAACCGGAGACCACATCCTATTTATTTTTGATGAGCCCACCACTGGCTTGCATTTTCACGACATCAGCAAACTCTTGCACAGCATCAATGCATTGATTGAACAGGGACACTCCGTGATCATCATCGAACACAATACCGAGGTGATCAAGTGTGCGGATTGGGTAATCGACTTGGGTCCTGAAGGAGGAAATAAGGGCGGAAATCTCACTTTTGCCGGTACTCCAGAGGATCTGGCGAAGGAGAAGGGGAATTTTACGGGGAAGTACTTGTAAATGGTTAGGGGGGAGAAGAAATACGGTCGAAATACCGTGGAAATAAACCGAGCCCTCCGCGGCGGGCAGGCACGCTCGGTGAAATAGTGAATCCTGCTGTGATTCAACTTATTTCACGGAGCTTGCCCGCCGCGGCGGGTATTTCTCCCCTATTTCCATTGTATTTCATCCTAGTCTTGGCTCTTGCTTCTCTTCGGAAGGTAGGCTTCTGGAAACATCTTGATACAACCTAATAGGTTCCGGCAGAGACAGACCAAGCTCCACCAATAAATATTGCCGTGACCATGGAAGGCAGGGATTTTGCGGCAGCTCCTATCAGGAAGGGGTGCCATTCGATGTTGGCGGCAACTGTTCCGTTAGTTTTTCTGATACTCCCTACAATGACTGCAATATTTGCAGCAACTCCTCCAGTCTCTAATGTAAAATGACAAATCTTTCCTTCGGTGGCATTCGGTAAGTACCAAAATCCGGTATCGAGTGTAAAAACCTGCTTGGTCATGTCTAAAGTTACGTAGGGCGTGGCATTGGTGGGCTTGCCTGCCTGATTTGAGATTTCTAGGATATCGGCAGCCTTTCTTTGGATAGAGCCATCTGAAAATTGCAGCGTATTAGAAGTCCCCAAAACCAAATTTCTATTGACTAAAAAATTCCCTAAGGATCCAGTTAGTCCAAGTTGAATCGTAGTCCCGCTGATTGTAGATTCTATGACAGCCCCTGATAGATTAAGTTGCCCCGCCTGCAGCTGGGTAGCTCCTGAAATAGCCATTACTCCATTAGACACATTGATTCCAGCATCCGTTCCTAGAACTGCATCTTTGAGGAAAATACTTCCAGTACCTAAGTACATGCTAGACCAACGTTTGTCCAAACTACCCAGGCTGTGTAGGTTCGTGGTGCCGGGAAGAATCTGGCTGGGTACACTCAAAAAGTCCAAGGGATCTCCCGGTGGGCCGGTTGGACCTATGGGCCCCACATCTCCTGTGTCACCCTTGGGGCCGGTTAGACCTGTATCTCCTTTATCCCCTTTTGGTCCAGTCAGACCGATATCTCCAGTATCACCTTTGGGACCAGTTAGTCCCGTGGCTCCGGTATCTCCTTTGGGGCCGGTCGGGCCAGTTGCACCCGTGTCTCCTTTCAATCCTGTAGGACCGATATCCCCCGTATCGCCCTTGGGTCCCGTTAGACCTGTATCTCCTTTATCCCCTTTTGGTCCAGTCAGACCGATATCCCCAGTATCACCTTTGGGACCAGTTAGTCCCGTGGCACCGGTATCTCCGGTATCCCCTTTCGGACCAGCCGGACCAGTAGCACCCGTATC
>JBJOOF010000123.1:0-6490 GCA_046051425.1 Bacteroidota bacterium | reverse complement strand
AGGATCAAACTCTCCATTGTATGTTGTCTATTTTAATAAGTCTGTCTACAGGTAAAGCATACCCATAAACAACCTCTTACTCAGGTTAATCTTTTTTGCCTTACATCACTTCAAAGAACTTTTTTTCCAACGATTTTGGAAAATAGCGAGACACTTGTCCCAAATGCGAGCGCAAAGATCGGATTTAGTTTCTTCTTTACAAAACCAAGTCTTGAAAAAAGTTAGAAAAATCACGAAATCAACACTTAAAATTTCCCGACTCTCAAGACATATTCTTGAACGGGAGTGCAAACATAGCGCACTCAAATAGATTACGCAAGAATTTCAGCAACAAAAATTGCAATCTTTGCCGCGGCCAGAATTTATCCGCTAAAAATCAGGACTTTCCTTTTTTAAATAAAGGCACCGTACTGCAAGGCTCTCCAAACATCAAACTCTTCGCCTCACGTTGAAGTAAAGACACCAATCGCCCATAAGCAAAAAGCGGAATGGTCACCTTGCTACATCCTTTCACCACTACAGACCGATCTTTAAAGGATTCCAGCGGGAGTTTGGACAGGGTCTCCTCCACGATGTACTGCTCCAAAGCCTCCAAATCCCCTACACAATATCCCTTGGCCGCACCCTCCAAATAGGTGCAAACCAACATGTAGGCCCAAGTAGGCACTATCGCATCTGCACTGCAGTGGACTGACACCCAATGGCCTGCAAATTGATTCCAATCCAAACTCTTAAGCGCAGCACGAAATTCCTTTTCACGAAGTACCAAGCCCTGGAATAAATAATCAGCAAGATCAAACTGAACTCGCTCCTCCTGGGGGTAAAACTCCTCCATGTTCAAAGACACGATGGCACTGGCAGCAACTCGATTGATCAATTCACTCATGACTTAACAAATGGATTCTTGGATGATTGCAAGGCTTTAAACTCTTTTAAATAATTGGGCACAAAATAGGCCAGATCCTCCCAGGCTTGACGAGCAAATTTTTCATATGCCAATTGCCCCATATTCTTTGCAGAAAGCGATTGCTCCCAGTTCGCCGGAAAGAAGGCATTCGAATGCTGAATTTCTTCCTTTACCTTTTCCGCTCCATCTCCTACAAAATAGACCTTCCCTTTTTCCAAAATGGAAGCAAATACACCCTCCTCCAAAATCAAGGCCTCAATCGAAGTGATCTCTTCCAGGGTATCGCCAAAGGTCTGGGTGTATACTTCTTTGCGGCGCGCATCCAAAACGGCTACTACATATTCTCCTCGTTCTACTGCTTGACTTGCCGCCATAGCCTGCAAGGTGTTGATTCCGATTAATGGGATATCCAGTCCGAATGCAATCCCCTTGGCTGTAGACACTCCTATTCTCAGTCCCGTGTAAGATCCTGGTCCTTGAGAAACGGCCACTGCATCCAAATCCGCAAAACTCAGCCCTGCTTTTTCAAACACTTCATCCACCAATAACAATAGCTTTTCAGCATGGGCCCCCGGCTCCTTTATTTCTGCCAAGGCTAATAAAGCCCCCCGTTCATGTAGTGCTACCGAACAAATGGAAGTAGAAGTCTCTAGGGAAAGTATCCGGGCCATCCTACTTACTTACTTGGTCCTGACAAAACTTTAACCATGCGCGCTGGCGAAGCAAAGTATTGCTTGGCCAAATCAATGACTGGATCTCCTTGAAGACTAGCTTCAATCATCCCTTCTTGGAAATAATACCGGGAAACAATCTCCTCTCCGAGAATTTTCTTGATTTCTTTTTCATGCGTCTCCAAGTCATTTTCCTTGCTATGATTGACCTTGGATTTGATTTGTTCCAACTGCTCCTTGACTTCGTTAAAATAGGGCTCCTTTGTCAAATACTTTTCCATGTCCTGAACCGACTTCTCAGTATAGGTGGTGTAATCGTATTCCTTGCCCACCAAGAACTTCTTGAATTCGGCATAGACTTCCTCGCTCACTTGAAATTTACTTGGACTGGCTATCGAAGGATTTTTGTAGAAAAAGGTAGTCGCGTAATCGAATACATGATTCCCCGCCACCAAAGTGTAGGAAATAGGCGCATAGGATTTCTCGGTCACCTTTTCGTCCGGCTCAATACCCGCCCCATCCAACACAATTCTTCCATTGGCAGTTTTAAAGGCTTTTCTCAAGGAATCAGGAACTGTACCTGCAGATCCATCTTCCCTTGATTTGGCATAGTCAATGGCCTGGATACATCGTCCGCTTGGAATGTAGTACTTGGCTGTGGTCACTTTGATTTGAGCATTGAAACTCAAAGGCAGGGTGGTCTGAACCAAGCCTTTACCAAATGATTTTTGGCCCAACAAGACTGCCCGATCGTAATCTTGCAGCGCGCCAGCCACAATTTCTGCTGCGGAAGCACTTCGCTCGTTGATCAAAACCACCAGGGGAATCTCTTTATCTAATGGAGTCTTTGAGGTCTTGTAAGTGTAATTGACCTGCTGCAACTTGCCAATGGTCTTCACGACCTCCTTGCCTTTCGGAATAAACAAGTTGACGATCTCTACCGCTTCATTGATCAATCCGCCTGGATTGTCTCGCAGATCCAATACCAATTGCGTTGCACCTTGGGCCTTTAAAGTCACTAAGGCATTTCGCACCTCTGCTGAGGCATTGGGCGTAAAATCGGAAAGCTTGATGTATCCCGTCTTCTCATCCAATTTCCCATAAAAGGGAACATTCTTCAAGCTGATTTTCTTGCGGTTCAAGGAGAATTGCAAGGTGTCATCCCCTCTTTTTACCGTTACGGTGACGCCTGTGTTTGCAGGTCCTTTCAATAATTCGGATACCTCGGAAGTAGATTTCTTTTGAACCGCAACGCTATCCACCTTTAACAGCAAATCACCAATTCGAATTCCAGCGTTTTGAGCAGGGAATCCCGTGTAGGGCATCAATACAATATTTCCTTCACCTCTATTTCCTATCAAAGCTCCCACACCAGCATATTCGCCCGTCGTAAGCATGCGGAAATCATCCGACTCCTCCTCGGGGATGTATTCTGTGTACGGGTCCAACTCCTCTAGCATGGCTTGGATTCCTACGGTCAACAATTTTTCAGGATCAATCTGGTCCACATAATAGGTGTCCAACTCCCGAATGAGGGTCGCAAAAATGTCAATGCTCTTTGCAATAGCAAAAAGCCGATCGTTCTTGGTTTGGAAAGCAAGGGTACCCCCCAAAAGGAGTAAGGCAAAAATTAATAGGACTACTGGACGTTTAATTTTTTGAATCATGTTTTCCTAAATTTTTCGACAATTCATTCGGCAATCTTTGAAGCACTTGCTTCATCTTGGGTTCAAGCTCACCGAAACTCATTTTAGCTTCTCCAACAAAAATAAAGCCCAAAAGTAGGCCAGATGGAGGAAGTAGCGATTTATTCAATCGATAGGCTTCTTTCAACCTGCGCTTGATGTAGTTCCTTCCCGTTGCTTTCTTAATTTTCTTCTTGGAAACTGAAAAAAGTACCTGATTCGGAGATTCTTCCAAACCCTCCCCTGCCCAAAACATCACCTTGAATGGGTATAAAAAAAAAGAGGAACCTTTTTCGAAAAGTTCCTTTATGCTTTTTTCGGCGTGAAGCCGCTCTGATTTCGGAAGTGTGTACTCCATTGCAAGAAAGCTATCGTATGGTAACATACGAAAAACTACCCAAAGAATTACTTCTTCAGTGTCTTTTCGTCAGACACAGACAATTTACGTCTGCCTTTTGCTCTTCTGGCTCTCAATACCCTTCTACCGTTTGCAGTCGCCATTCTTTCTCTGAATCCGTGCTTATTTTTTCTCTTTCTGCGAGAAGGCTGAAATGTTCTTTTCATGATCGAATATCTTTAATCTAGTTGCTTTCTTGTCTTTCCCATTTAAGATTGCCCCTAAAAAGGATTGCAAAGATAAGTACCATTTTCTTAAATACAAATCGAGGTCCTACATTTGTTTACCTCAATTCTAGAAAAATGATTCACTACACCATTTCCTGCCCCAACCCAGCTTCTCAATTTCTACGAATTGACCTCAACTTTTCCTGTCAAGCTGGGGAAAATATACGACTTCAACTCCCTGCTTGGCGAGCAGGAAGGTATCAAATCGCTAATTACGCGCAAAATCTACGCGGGTTAAGAGCGCAAAATCAAGAAGGCAACCCCATCTCACTCCAAAAACTAACAAAAGACTGTTGGGCGTTTGAAGTAGAGGATGACACACCAATCCATCTTTCTTACGACTATTGGGTAGGAAAAATGGATGCAGGAAGCGCTTGGGTGGATGACGAGCAAGTTTATGTCAATCTAGTCAACTGCTGCTTTGAAATCCTGAGCAGAAGTAAAGAGGCATTCGAGGTGAAGTTGGACCTGCCAAACTACCCCAAGCAAATCCTGACCCTAAAACAGATGGGGACCTCCACCTGGATGGCTGAAAACTACCAAGTGCTTGCAGATGCGACTGTCTTGGCCGCAAAAAAGGTGGAACAGGGAACTTACGCTATCGGAAATACCCGATTCTACGCATGGTTCCACGGAGAAATCCATTTTGATCGCACCCGATTTATCGATCAACTCCAAGCATTTTCCAACCGAATGATTGCTGATTTTGGGAGCTTTCCCGAAGAAGAGTACCACTTTATTTTTCATCTCCTGCCCTATCCCCATTACCATGGGGTAGAGCATCGACGGGGAACGGTCATCACCTTTGGGCCGGCTAGTTCCTTGGCCGAGGTAGAAGCCTTGGAAGAATTAGTAGGTATCAGTTGCCATGAACTCTACCATGCCTGGAATGTATGCCGAATTCGGCCCAAGGAATTTCTTCCATATGATTTTTCTAAAGAAACCTATACCCGGGCAGGCTTGGTACTGGAAGGGGTGACTACCTACTTCGGGGATTTGTATTTACTGAAATCAGGGGTATATGATTTGCCTACCTACCTTCGTCATTTGGAGAAAATTGTCCAACGAGAAGCGGCCCACTACGGCTGGAAAAATTCATCCATTGAAGAATCATCCATTGACCTCTGGCTCGATGGCTATGTGTCTGGCATTCCCGATCGAAAAGTCAACATCTATTCCCGGGGTGCGCTACTTAGTATTTGCCTGGACGTACTACTCCTCCAAGAGGGCAGTTCCTTGGCACAAGTCATGAAAGGCATGTGGGAAAATTTCGGCCTCCCCTTTAAAGGGTATGAAGTCCAGGATTTTGAAAAGCTGGTTGCTGCAAGTGTTAGTAAGCCGGAAAAAATCACCCGCTTTTTCGATGCGTTTGTTCGCGGAAAGGAGGAACTCTTTCCAGTTCTGGAAGACTGCTTCAGCGCTCTAGGCATTGAAATCCAAAAAACGCTCTCGGAAAACACGTTGCTACATCAAGTAGGCATCCAACTGAATGGCGATCAGGTTATCCAGCAAATCCACCCAGAAAGCAAGGCATACCAGCACTTGATGGTCCACGATCAACTTCTGAGTCTGAATTCAGAAACTCCATTATGGGAAGTAGAAGTCCTACGACAAGGAAGAAAACTGAAACTCAACTTTGATTTGGAATCTGGAAACTATTACCCCCTGCTAAATTTAGAAATGGGTACAGTGACCGCCTTGCGAACTACCTGGATGCACTAAAAAAAGGGTTGGTATTTCTACCAACCCCTAGTTAATTAAAAGGAGGGCAAGCCCTCCTTTTTTAGTATTAGTTAATGTCTCCGTCAGTCACCGGCACATTCACTTGCAAAGAAGTTACTTTGGCTTCCAAAGGCACAGGAATCTGTGGGGATTTGATGGTCCAAGACATTGGGAGCAATACCCCATTCATAGCCTGGTAATCACCGAAGTAGGTATCACCAAAAGAAGGATTTTCATACTTGATCTTCAAGCCAGAATCCTGGGCATAGTAATTTGTAAGCTTCGATCCAGAGGCATTGGTAATGACTACCTTATACGCTGGCTTACCATCCACATCCTTAAGTCCATCAAGCGTTACGCTATAGCCATTGGCCTTGTATACTGCCTCAGGGAAAAGATAGGAATTCAATTGTGCTTCAGCAAGCTGAGCTGGATCCATTTCAAGCACATTGCCTTGGGCAGACATAGATCCCTTCCCGTTGGCAAGCGTCGTCTTTTGCATCACATTTCCAGCAATGGAGAGCTTCTGTCCATAACGGCCATTTTCAGAATCATACACAAAAGCGATAGTCAGAGCAGTACCCATGACATTGGCGTCCATGCTGATTTTTGCGGTTTTGATGGCAGCTACCTGAGCAGCACCTCCGATAGCATTCAGGTAGTTTTCAAGCACTTTTTCAGCAGTCATATCTGCTTCTGCTACCAACTTTTTAGCTGGCTCTCCCATGATGTCGTACTCGACTACTTCACCAAACTGGGCTAGTTTTTCTTTAATCTCAGCTCCATTCCCTACTGTAGTGATGATAAACTTGTCTGGCTCAATCAAACGCTTTGCTGTAGCATTGATGTCTGCCACGGTATAGGAATTCAACTTTTGCAAA
>JBJOOF010000122.1:0-5585 GCA_046051425.1 Bacteroidota bacterium | reverse complement strand
GAAGAAATGTATGGTCAGGTAATCGGTCAGTTTAACCGCTACATGGGCCACGTGCGCAATCACGTAGGTGGTGTTACTGAAGTGTACAAGTCATCTGGTCAAGGAGAAGCGGTGTACACGCACCAAACCAAAGAAATGCAGAAAGCTGCAGTTGCTTTTGTAAACCAGCAGCTTTTCACCACCCCAAGCTGGTTGATGGACGAAACCATCATCGCCAGAATCGAAGACTTCGGTGCGCTTGAGCGTATCCGAGGCATCCAAGTAAGTACCCTCAACGGAATCTTGGAGTGGGGTAGACTGGGTAGAATGATCGAAAACGAAGCCTTGAATGGTGCTCAAGCCTACAAAATGACCGAATTATTCGATGATTTGAGAAAAGGCATTTGGACCGAACTAGGTGCTGGAAAAACCATCGACGTACACCGCAGAGCTTTGCAGCGTGCGCATATCGAGCGATTGGAATTGCTATTGACTGGAAGCGTTGCTGCCCTACCTGCTCAATTTAGAGCTTTTGCTGGTGCTCAAATCAATGCTGCTCAATCTGACATTCGTCCGATGGCACGTGGAGAATTGAAGACGCTACAAAGCCAAATCAGAGGCGCCATCGGCAGAACCACTGACCGCATGAGCAAACTTCACCTCGAGGATGCCAACGAACGCATCAACAAGATCTTGAAGGAATCTTCTGGAGAGTAAACTAGAAAGGGCGCCAAGTTGGCGCCCTTTTTTTCTCTACCTGATTTTTTGTTACTTTGAAAATCAATACTTCCTCCATGGCCACTCCTCTCCAAATCTTACAATCGCATCGCTTGCGCATCACGGATTGCCGATTGGTGATTATTCAGGAGTTCCTGGACAAGAATGTTGCCCTCTCTCATGCGGATCTGGAAGATACGCTCAACAAGAAGTTTGACCGAGTGACCATCTACCGTACGCTCAAAACATTTTTAGAGAAAGACCTTATCCACAAGGTCCTTGATGACAGCGGAGCCACGAAGTATGCTTTTTGCAGCCATGGAGAAGAGGCGCATGTACACAACCACGAGCATGTGCACTTCAAATGTGAAAAATGCGAGGAGACTACCTGCCTCGAAGACATTTCCTTACCTGTAATCCCACTTCCAAAGGGATTTCAGAAAAAAGAGATGAACCTGCTGGTACAGGGAATCTGCGAAAAATGTCATTGAAAGGAGTAGGAACCCACTTATTCTGATTCTACCAATTCCTGTTTAGGCCAAGTTACCCCTGGAGGCAAGTCTAGTACTGGCGGTTCAGTTTCCGATTTTCCCCCCATTCCATCATCTGATCCTGAGGATTGCTTGCGCCGGCTTTTGGTCCAAGCCCCTAAAAAGTAACTCAGCAGGATATAGGCTAAGCCACAAAGAAGAAAGTCGATCAGCGTGGAACTCATGGCTAATTTTTTAGAAAAGGTACGGGATTCAACCAAAAATTCAAGGGGTGAAGGCGGAGAAGCGTAGAGTTTGGGCCCAATGCATTTGCTTAATCAATGGGATAGGTGGATATTTGCTCGCGAAACTTTTGAAGCCATGATTATAAAAACCAAAAAATACCAACTTCCCACCACCACCTACATCAAAATGGGGCTCATTTCGATCCTCAAAGAACAGTGGTGGGTAATCTTGATTGCTTTGGCTATCTGCTGTGGCTATTTCTGGATTGCTTCGCTCTGGTGGTTTTTCGGAGCATTGATTGCATACAGTTTGTATGTGCTGTTTTGGGCCATCCAATTCACAGGGGTCACCCAGATGGAGCAAAACAAGCCCATCTTCCAAAAAATGGCTTACGAAATCGACAGCAGACAAATCCTGATGAAAATAAATGCCAAGGAAGGCATGCCTGTGCAGTGGAACATGATCAAGCGGGTAGCAATCACCAAGGACGCCTTTGTCCTTTACCTTTCCAAGGCACAGTTTATCCACCTCCCATTCCGAATTTTCAATTCCGATAACGATAAAAAGTTCTTGGAAGCAATTCTAAAAAGAAAAGAGTTGATCTAAAGCACCAAGGCTGGCCCAATTGAGCCGGCCTTTTTTTCACCCTTTTTTCAAGCCTGCTCATGCAAATCAAACTCGTCGTCTTAGGCAAAACAGATAGTAAAGCCATCCAAGAATTGATCCAGGACTACAGTGCGCGGCTTGGGCACTACATCCGTTTTGAATTGGAGGTCATCCCAGACCTGAAGCAGAGCAAGTCCCTATCCGAAGCGCTTCAAAAAGAAAAGGAAGGGGAACTCATCCTCAAGAAACTGCTTTCCTCCGATGAATTGATTTTATTGGACGAGCGAGGCAAGTCCTATTCTTCCCTAGAATTTGCAGACTTTTTACAGAAGAAGATGAATAGCGGTCTCAAGCAATTAGTTTTCGTCGTGGGAGGTCCTTATGGCTTTTCAGAGGCAGTGTATGCACGTGCCCATGGAAAGATCTCCCTTTCCAAAATGACCCTTTCGCATCAGATGATTCGCCCCTTTCTCATCGAACAAGTGTACCGCGCCATGACCATCCTGCGCAACGAGCCCTACCACCACGAGTAAAACTGAAATTACCCCAATGTTAATTTTTTAGTCTTTTTATTGTTCAATGTTAACAAATTGTTAACTTTCATCCATTCAGTTAACATTGGCTTGATGGACTATGAAAAAAATACTCCCTTTCTTGCTCTTCTCTCTAGGAGTCGCATCCCTTGGCTTTAGCCAAGAAAATGCCTCTCAGACTGCTATTTCTAGCATTTCTGAACAAAATCAACCGGTTCAACCGGCGTCATTTTTTCTCTTTTTAGATGAAACTGAAAAGAGCCCTGCTCCCACAAATTGGGAAGCCCTTCAACTGGAATTGGATGCCAAAGCTTCCAAAAAACTGGATTCACTTTCCCTGCTCCGCGTAATTTTTCAAAAAACACACCAGCGCTTATTGAAAGACTACACCCAACACTCCTCCTTCGCTGACCTATTAGAAACCGGTTCTTATGACTGCGTGAGTGGCTCTGCAGCGCTCGGCCTCCTATTGGACCGCTATGGCTATGCCTACGAAGTGGTGGAAACCGATTACCATGTGTTTATTCAGGTATACCTAGATGGGAAAACGATTATTCTTGAAAGCACCCTCCCTGTGGGCGGGATGATCACTACGTCTTCGGCTGTTAGTGACTACCTGGGCGCTTACCTCAACGAGGGAAAGCCTGTGGTACGAAACATCAACGAAGGACTTGCTGGTACCAAAGTGGACACCTCAGATAATACCATCTTCCGAAAAGTGAATTTGTCCGAATTGGCAGGCTTGCAGCATTACAACGAGGCCATTGTGCATTTCAACCAGCAAGAATACCGCCAAGCTATCGACTTGCTTTCTAAAGCCTTGGTGCTTTATCCTTCCGAACGCATCGAAGGATTGAAAGACCTAAGCATAGACCTTGCCTACCATACTTACGGCGTAGATATCCGAAAGTAGTCTTTCAAAAAAATTGGAGAAGCGGATTTAATGGTGGTGGTGTCCATCCGGACCATGCACATGTCCATGCTCAATTTCCACAGGGACTGCTTCGCGGATGCTCACGATTTTTCCTTCAAACTGAAGATCTAGGCCTGCCAAAGGGGAGTTGAAATCCAAGTGCACGCCCATGTAATCTACCTTGAGCACCTCTCCTCTGAGATGGTTACCCTTATCATCCTGCATGGGGATGACGTTCCCCACACGGAGTAGGTCTCTATTTTTCTTGCCATCTTCTTTAAAATTGGCTTTAGGGATAATGACTTTTTTTGAATCATCGTAATCTCCATAGCCCTCTTCAAAGCCAATAAGTACCGAAAAAGAATCCCCTACCGATTTGCCCTCCAAGACCTTTTCCAAAGCAGGAAGTAGGTTGTGGTGCCCAAAAAGGAAGTAAAAAGGATCGGCATCCGTCACCGTTTCGTACCAACGGAACCCTGTCTCCCCGTCGTCTACCATCAGGGTATAGGAAACAGCGATGACCATATTAGTTGTAGCAATCATAGGTAGAGCGTATTTGAATTAGCGAAACAGGTAGGTAACTGAGAGTTGCCCAACAAAATTAGTACGGTCATAGCCGGGAATAAACCATTTTTCTGGTTTGTTTTCCAGGTACCATTTGTAGTTCAAGGTATTCACGTATTGGAATTTGCCAGCAAGGAGCACATTCCCAAATTTCCATTCCGGGGCAAGCGAGAAGACCAGGTCCACGTATTTGTTCCGGAAATCCTTCACTTCCTCGTAGCGGTAGTAGTAAAAATCATTGTTGTACTCGATACGCTCAAGCTCTATCCCAATTTTTTTCATTCCCTCAATCCAGGCTACTCCGGCAAAAATTTGGTTGCTGGCAGGCCCATTCCCTAATCCAAGCATCTGCCCTCGATGGGTGTAGCCATGACGCACATGGTCATGGATGTACCAGGTTCGGAGTTGTCGGATATCTTCTCGGATCGTCTGCCCAGAAAAGGTCATCTCGGAGCTCAGCTCCAAAAATCGATTCTCTTTTTTCAGATCCATCAGGTGTGAAAAACCAAAGGTAAACGCCCTACCTGATTCGGGGGTAGTGATAAAATCGATGAAAGGGCGGTCGTTGTCACGGGTGCCAAACTCCCCATAAAACTCAAAGCGCCCCTTTGGATCTATCCATCGGAAAAACCCTGCACTAAACTGCTGCCGCTTGGATTGGATGGTATCCAGCACCTGTTGGTTCTTTTTCCTTCCATTAAATACCGGAAGCACATCCTCTAAATCGGATACTTCGGAGCGGTACACATTGTTGGTGGAGCCATAGCCAAAAAATAAGCCTGGCACCCACTTGGGTTGGTAGGTAAAAATTACCCCTGAAAGCTGACGCTGACCGTCCTCCTTTTTTGGATAATAAACATCCATCCGCTGAAAGTTATAATCAGAATGTGGAGGTAGAAAATTAGATGCTTCCAGCCTTCCAGTCATGACTTGCCCTTCAAATGAACCAATAGCAGACTTAATTGGTCGACGCGTATTCATCGTGTAGTGCAGGAAGCCAGGGGCAGAATTTCCCATCAGCAAGGAATTTCGTCTTCCCGGTCCCCACCAAAGATTTTCAGTGGATATTCCCAAGGAAATCGCATCCAAGTTCAGACGGAAGCTGGATTGTCCTGGAACTAATTTTTGATACGCGCGATCCCCAAAACGTTCAGGAAGGTCAATTCGGTTGAGGTATTCGTAATAGAAAAGGATGGTGGACTGCTGCTCTATGGGAAAACCGATGAACTCCTTGTTTTGGGCCATTACCAGTTCGGGCTGCACCTGCAAACTGAATTTCCACCATTCCACAAATGCTCCCAAGCTAAATACCTGTTGCAACCCACGATTTGGAATCATGGCGCCATCGTTGGTAGCAAAGGGATAGTTGGACGTGAATTGACTTTTGTAAAGTGCGGGGAGGAGTAAAAATTTGCCTCGCTTCCCAAGACGTTGGTGGTAGCTGGAAGAGTCCAGATCAACCAAGCCTCCATCCAAATCAAAGCCATGCGCAAGGCCAAAAGCAGCCGTAGGAATCAAGGGACGAATCATAAATGAGGACGCCGAATCCACCTCGCC
>JBJOOF010000121.1:0-19970 GCA_046051425.1 Bacteroidota bacterium | reverse complement strand
AGGAATTGCTCGAGGAGTTTGTGGTATTGCCTTCTTTAAAGGAACTGGCATTTAAACTGGATTATCCGCAAAGTCACCTGAAATACGTGTTCAACTATTATTCCTTTTGTTCTTTCAGTGAGTACCAGAATAACCTGAAAATCAAATACGCATTAAAGTTGATCAAAGCAGGCTACTTGGACACCCGTACCATCGACTCCTTGGCAACCCGTTGTCTATTCGCGAATAGACGGACCTTTTACCGGAATTTTAATAAATGGGTGGGATTTACGCCTACAGAATACCTAGCTCAAATCAGCTCACCTACCGGGTAACTTTCATTTTTTAGAACTGGGGGTGAAAATCAAGTATTCATGCGTATGCTCCGCAATCTTTTTCTCCGAAAAATAGGCGGGGAAATAGCGATCCTTAGCCCAGTCTTCAAATAGATTTTTGTAAAAAGGACTTCGTGGATCTCCCGACTGCCCAGGGGTATTGGTCATCTGCGTCAAATCCCAATCTGCTAGGTCGGTTACCATGCGGAAGCTCGCACCAGCAGTTTGGTTGTTGCCAGATCCATTTGCCGCAGGCGTATGGGCATAGCCGCCTCGAGGCAGCGGACCTAAATTCAACTGCTGCTGCAGTTGGGTGTCCACCCATTTGGATAGGGGATGCTGCAGGGCAATGTGCTTGTAAGCTGCTTGCCCATAGTTCCATAGTGCTTGGTTGTGCCCCAAGGCTATGGAAAGTTCCTCCAAGGCGGTAGACCAGGTTTGGGCGAGCAAGCGATCCCGTTGCTGGAGGGCATTTTCGGAGAAAAGCTGTTCGGGATGCAGCACCCAATCGATGATTTTTGTCAATGGCGGTTGGATCAGACCCTGGATGCCTGCTGGAACCTTTCGGCTCCGAACCTCTTTGACCAATGCTTTTTCCCAGGCCACATACATGCCTGCGGCCACACTTTCGGGTAGGAGTTGGTAATCCCAATCCTTCATCCAAGCCAGGGCTTCATTGCCTTTGGGCTCTGTGATCGGCGCTTGCAGCAGGAGGGGAGTGAGTTGACGGGCAGGGATAGCGGTGACATCCACTTGCAAGGCGATGGACTTGGCGATTGTGGCGCTGCTGTCTTGTGCCAATACCTCATTCACACGATCTCCACGAAATGGATCTGCCCAGGTAAAGGCCAGTGCCTCCGGATAAGGATAGTCGTCTGGAGTGACGTGCTGGTTGGCCGTTCCCCAAAACCCCTTTTTGGGGTTGGTTAGGCTAGGCTTCAAGCGATTGGGCCAATACCCATCCCATTCGTAGCGTCCATCTCCTGGGACGGGCACCATGCCAGAAAAGTTTGGGCGCTTGGGGGTGATTCCTACGGCTTGCCAACCAATGGTTCCAGTTCTATCTGCCCAGATCATGTTCTCTCCTGGAATAAAACTGTAGGTACAGGCTTCTTGGAATTCTTCCCAATTCGTGGCTTGATTCATGCGTAGCGAAGCCAAGTAGGGGGCAGCGCCCGGTTCCATCCATGCCGCACGCACAGCAGCCGCTCGGTGGTTTTTGGTATCCAGGTAGGTGACCGGCCCATGTCGGGTGTAACGCAGCGTCACGAGGCTGTCCTGTTGGCCCTTCACCTGGATGCGTTCCTCGATCAGCGTCATGTCCTCCCAGTTGGACCGATACTTGTACTGATTGGGGTTTTCGGGATTGAGTTCGTAGAGGTAAATATCCTCTGCATCGCTTTGGAAGATCGTCAGTCCCCAAGCACCATGCTCGTTGTGGCCGATGGACACCCCCGGGATAACCGGTTCGCCCCCTCCGATCACATTCCATCCGGGCGCCTTCAAATGGACCATGTAGCGCAAAGAAGGGAGGGCAATGCGACGGTGTGGGTCGTTGGCAAGAATTGGAAACCCGCTTTGGGTGCGCGCTCCGCTGATGATCCAATTGTTGCTCCCTTCGGGCATTTCTTCGGATTCAAAAAGGTCTTCAAAAGGGATGTCTTCGCCTAAGGCAAGGTAGGGCTTGAGCAGGTCTGCCGCCAGCCAGTTGGGGTCGATGGATGGGTCCAGGCTAAGGTCTGGGTCGCCCGGGTGAAACCAGAGCAGCTCCTTGATTTTTTGGGCATCAACCTGGGCCAGTGCGCGACCGATGGACAGTTCTTGTTCGGCATTGGATCGGATGCCATTGTGTCGGGAGATGACCACTTCGGGTGTCCAGAGCCCTGGTTCGATGCCCAGCGCAGCAAATTCAAATGGGAGTAGGGAGGGGTCCTTGCGCGTTTCTTCGATGTAGGCATTGACACCGGCCACGTAGGCTTCGATGATGGCTTTGCCGTTGGGGTGGTAGTGATTCAGTTCCGTATCCATGTCCTTGCGGTAGCGCAAGAGACGGGCGCCGATGTCACTTTGGAGGCCGGCGGGACCTACCAGTGCTGCGGTGGTGCCGGTAGCTTTTCGGCGCCAGAGTTCAAACTGGAAGAGGCGATCTTTGGCGGCGAGGTAGCCCTGCGCAAAAAATAGATCTTGTTCGTTTTTGGCTTCGATGTGGTTGATGCCCCAGCTGTCTCGGCGAACGCTTACTTCTTGGCTAATTCCTACTAAGGATTGGTGTTTTGCCGTGCTACAGGCCCAAAATAAGGTGGAGGTGAGTAGCAAGGCTCCCCATTTCGATATTCCCATGGTACTTGGTCAACTTGTTGACAGGAATATAGGTAGATCTGCTTTTTTATCTTCCATCCTCCGCTGTTTTTTGAAAATCCAGCCTTGCACTCGCTTTTATCCTTGAAGTACGAAGGGCTGTTTTCTCTCAAGATTTATGGGAGTCAAAATTTGTCCCTAGGGTTTTTTTGATCCGAGGGCATCTGGGGTAGAATTAAAAATGAGTACAGATGAGATGAATGGAATTTCGGACAAACTAGTCGGTATTTTCCAGCTTCGATCAGCTTCGATTTAATTGAGATAGCTTATACCAGTAGAAAAATGCTTCAGGATTTGATTTTTTTAGTTTGTTTAATTTTGGCCAAAGCGGTTCTCCAAATGACCAATCCTTCATGATTTTGGGATCGTCGTATTTTTCGATCACGGCATTTTTGGATCGTAGAAGGACTGCCAGATAGGCTGCTTTTGAAGCAGCGGTGATTGCTTTGTCGATGTAAAATGTTTCGGAGAAAATGAATCTAGAAACTCGTTGAATCCCTGTTTGCAATTCCTCGAAATTACCATTCCCTATAACTCCTCGACTGACTAGGCACAACGCGGTTTGGTAAATATCTTCAATAACTGCATCTACATTTTCTTTGGATCCTCGGTACTTAAGTTCTCTAGCTGCAAATAGCGCGAAGGTAGTTTTTACCAACGCACAGTCTTCCACAACATCGATTAGATTTCCTAAATCATAGAGCTGCTTAAGTATTTCCATACTCATGCTCGTTTTTCCTTTGAAGTAGGGAATACCTGTGGTGTTAGGGGCAAAAGCAGTCAGCTTGTCTCCGAGTATATCTTCTTTTGAGGGCACTCGTACGCTGATTGGATTTCCTTCAGAAAGTAAGAATTTTGATTCAATTGGAATTTCCTCAATTTTTTGATAGTCCACCTTTTCAAAAATGATGTCAAGAAGGATGCTTTCTTCTTCGGCCAGTGTTTGGTGAATTGGCTTGTAAAAAAACTTGTAATGCGCCTTTTGGATGTTGGTTCCAGCTTTTCTTTCCTGGAGTTCAAATTTTGTAAACCCTTGATTTACAAGTAAATTTTCAAAATATCCTTCTAAATCTTGGGGTTCTTTTTCTAGGATAATATCGATATCAATGGAAAGCCGTTTGGATGATTTTAGAATCAACATTAAAGCAGTCCCTCCTTTAAAGACAAAATCTAAATCTTGTTTTGCGAGTCCTTCAACTAAAAGTAGCGCTCGGATAACTTTCTCTACCAATATCTTATCAGCCTTTTTGTTTGCTGTAGCGGCCTTGGTTATCCAGCCAATAGTTAATGAATCTTTAGTTATCATTAGACTATTTTTTGGCAACAAAATGGGACTGCTGCCGATAGTTCGATATATCGTTTAAATAGGTTTCCAATTCTTGTTTTCTCCTCCTTCTACTGGCATATCTCACCATTTTACTTTCACTTAAAGCATACTTTTCAAATGCTTCAATAAAAATTCGATCCATTTCTGATCCTTGTTGCGCATCAAATAGGAGTGCATCACAAAAAATGTCCACCAAAATTTTCTCCAGTGTTGCTGTATTTATCCCGTTAATTTCTTGGGTAGGCGACTCGGTGACGAGTAGTTTGACAATCCAGGGATCTTTCACGTCCGAAAGGTACCTTTGGATCAGCTCTGGCGATGGATCCAAATACACGGGCATGTTTTTTTCCTTTAGGAAGTAGAATAGACTTTCCATTCCTTCTTTTTCAACTTCAACCAAATTGTAAAATTTCCCAGGTTGTTGAAGCATGAACTCATTAATTACTGAGGTATCCCAGATGCAAATCTTAAGAAACGGAAACTCGGCTTTAAGTTTTCGGTAGATGGAAATTTGTTTGTTTGATAGGATGGGGAAATAGCTTTTCCCAAAGCCAAGTTTGAATTCACCGCGTGAAACTCTTGTAATTACCCCTTCTTGAGCAAGTTTATAAATCCTCCAATTCACCGTAGTGGCATTGATTTTTTGGCCTTTTGAGGCATAGAAGTCCATTAATTCTGACTTGGAGAATTTTGGCTTGTTTAGGAAATGATTCCTAAGGTTTTCTGTATAAAGCGTTTCCTTTGAGATAGCGGTAGCGTTTTGGACAAATATAGATAACTATAAAATGGCAACAAAATTGAATTGCTGCCGAAAATTAAAAATAAAAAACTTTGATTTTGGATTCATTTTAAAGGAATTGTGTAGGGAAATAGCTAAGGAAGGAAAAAGTCTTTATTCGCACAGTTTATACGCCCAATACCCCTCAAACGTTACGAATTGTTTGAGGGCTGAACTTCGAAATCACCTCATAGGAATTCAATAGTTTGCCCAAGGAAAAACCTGTCTCCTTAGTTGTGAATGAATTAAGTGTGAGGTCTTGAATTAAACCTATGTTTTTGCTACTCCTGCTTCCTTGGGAGGATCCCTTGGCATCCTTTTTAGGGGTTCGAAGTATACTGGTTTTGTAGCCCTAGGTCTCGATTTTTTCTAAAAGTTATTTTTTTACTTCATTTTTTAATTCGACACACTGTTTTCCTACCCTACAGCGGAGCATTTGATAGCTGCTTTGTGAGCTACCCCTCCAATCATTCTTTGGGAATACGTTCTCCACGAGCATTGTCAAGGGAGGGTAGCAACACGGAAGGATTTGCAGCCAAAGCAATTTTTAATTTTTAAACAATAAAAAAGCATAAAGTTTTCAAAATGAAAACTTTATGGATACTTTTACATTTTCAATCGCATTGCCTTAGGACCTTATGAAGTGGGATAAATTAATTACAACGGAGAAGGAATATGAGCAGGCTCTTGCACGACTTACCAAAATTTTTGAAGCAGACCCAGTCAGTTCCGAAGGGATGGAGGCAGCACTGTTGGTGCTCTTAATCGAGCATTACGAAAAGGAGCATTACCCCATCTCGCTACCCGATCCGATTGCAGCCGTCAAGGAGACGATGGAAAGAAAGGGCCTGAAGGACAAGGATCTTATTCCCTTGATCGGTAGCAAAACTACGGTTAGCCTTGTTTTAACGAAGAAAAGAGGAATGACAATTGACATGATTCGAAATCTCGCAGAGGGCTTGAACTTGCCTGTCGAGCTCCTGATCCAACCGTATCAATTGGATGAGCAACAAAAAACTGAGTTGAAGTCTCGATCCAAAAAAAGGAAGCCGAATGTAGCTTCCCCAATTTTTTAAATAGCAAAGTTCCATCAGTAATTCTGATTATCCGGTTTTTCACCACTAACCAGAGAAAAAAAGGTTTGAGGTTCAATTAGGTGAGCAGTGGGCCGTTGACTGTGGTCTGTCAACGATTATCCGCAGTTTTAAATAGGCGAGCTGAGCTACTGGCATGATTGCGGATAATCATATTAGTAATTCAGCGTCAGGAGACCTGCTTACTCGGATAGTTTAACCTAAGGATTTCCCTAAGAAAGCAGGGCGTCTGTTTCCATCTCCACGAGGTAGCCGTCACCGATTAGGGTGGCCTGCACCAAGGTATTGGCGGGCTGAATTCCTGCAAAGCGCTGCCCATGGGCTCGGGATATCGCCTCCCAATCGGATGCGCGCTGCACAAAAATCCTCGTGCGCACCACATCCTCGAGGCTGCCCCCAAGGGATCGAATCGCCCCTTCCACCTTATCAATGATGAAATGCATTTGCGCAGCAGGATCATCTCCTCCCAATTGAACTGATCCATGCGTGGCAGTAGTGCCAGATACCAAAATGTGATTTCCTTTTCGGACGGCCCTGCTGAAGCCTGCGATATCCTCCCAAATAGTGCCACTCAAGGCTTTGATCCGCCCATCGGTTCCTTCTTGGGTGGGATACGGACTCGGCAAGCCATCGATATGGTGGCTTAAATCTCCCGAAGCGGTCAAGAAGGGAGCCTTGCGGTACTCATCACCACAGTCCCCCGGGATTTTTTGGAGGCTACTTAAAGAAGTTTGGATGCTGGCACGATCCGCCTCATCCAATTGGATCGAAAACAACTGCTGATTTTCTGTAATATGTTCACTTTTGCCCAAGCGCGCCCCAATGATCACCCCAGCCACAGCGGGTTGAAGGAGCATGTAATGACTCGCCAAGGTGGCAATGCCTACCCCATGCTTCTGGGAGATGGGTTGGAGTGTGCGTAGGAGGTTTTGGAAGCGCTCCCATCCTCCGGCAGCATCAATGAATCGTTTGTACTTCATTTGAGACCAGGTCAAGGATTCACTCAAAACCGGCTCTGGTTTTCCGAGCCATTTTTCCGAAAGGAATCCTCCTGCCACGGTTCCGAAGGCCAGCAACTTTACCCCATGCTTCAAGCACAGCTGGGTCATTTCGCCCGCTGCCCGTTGATCTAGAAGGGAATAGCAGACCTGGTTGGAAACCACCTCTATCCCTGAATTGACCACCACCTGAAGGTGGGCCGTATCAAAGTTGGTTAGGCCTAAGTTTCGAATCAGTCCCTCATTTTTTAGTTCCTGTAGCCAGAAAAGACAATCCACCCAACTGGGATGCGCATATTGCCAGGCATGAAACTGCATCAGGTCGATCTGATCCGTTTTCATTCGCGTCAAGGCGGTTTCCACCGCTTCTCTCACCTGGCTAGCAGTGATTTTTCCCGGTGAGGGAACCCATTTGGTAAAAAATTGCTCAGCATCAGATCCGTAGGTTTGACGGAATACCCCAGTAATCTCCTCCGCTGACCCATAGTGGTCCGCCATGTCGAAGGAGGTAAATCCCGCATCCAGGTAGGCTTTCATGTGCCTCGCGGCTTCCACTGGGTTGACCTTGGTGCCATCACGTTCTAGATCGGCAATCTGCCAAAGCCCAGTAAGTGCTCGGCTGATCGTCAAGCCCGGCGCGAGTTCCGTATATTTTGAAAGGGTCATCGTTTCTTAAGGTAATTTTGAAAATTTTTCGAGTAGGCTTGGGTCTGCTTCTTTGAGTTTTTTCCAACGGAAAAAAAACAAGAGGGAGGCCATCCCCATCACGATCAACCAGATCCAGGTGGAATGAAAATACCAGGCATCGACCGATGCATTCAAATCCTTGTAGGTGTGGATGCCTAAAAAGGAGAGTAGAAAAATTAGGCCGATTCCGACGATAATGGCCCGAAGGAATTGATTTGGGAAAATCAGAATTTGGGTTGCCAGCGTTGGGTTTCTTTTGGGTAGCCAGGCCACAGAAAGGCACATGAAGATAAAATTGACGAGCATGGAGGTGACCATGATGTCGATGCCAAGGAAGAAGTCCCCCGCAAAGTGGCTGCCCAATATTCCAAGGGAGGATACCGCCCCGCTCAGAAGTATGGCCGGCACGGGAGTCTGGTACTTGGGATGGATATCGGCCAGCTTTTTTGGAAAAATACCGTCTTCAGCCCAAGCAAATACGAGGCGTGAAACGGATAGAATCATCGCAGGCAGATCGTTGAGCAGGGCAATGGCGGCGCCCAAAAGTATCGCAATGCCGATTCCTGCCGGAAGGAGCAAGGAAAGGAGCCCGGCGGCCGTCAGGTCTTTGGATTGGGCTTCCTCGGCCACAAATTGCCAAGGAACCGTATGGTAGACGGAATAGGTAAAGGAAATGTAGAAGAAGCCAACCACCGTAATCGCCAACCCAATGGCCCGGGGAAGGTTTCGAACAGGATTTTTGGCCTCCCCACCGGCCTGTGCGATAGAGTCGAACCCAATATAACTCGAGAACAAAATGGCCGATGCCGATAGAAAAGTGGTCCAGTTGAAGGGGACCTCAATTAGGTCTACAGACCTTCCTTCTTTTAGGGCTAGGGCCGCCAAAAATTCCTCTTGGGTATAACTCAATCCACCCCCAATAACCACGAGTCCCAAGACAAACATTAAAATCATCAGTGGAATGAGCGTTCGCTCGTAGAAGGATAGCCCAAGGATATTGATTCCTATAAAAAACCAGAGGAGGACCAATGCGAGTACCACCCGGACGAGTCCTTGATCCAACCAGTTGGCCAGCATGGTCCAGTCCAAGGCCTGGGCGACATCCCTAAAAAAGGGAACCACCACGTACGCAATCACGCCAATGACGATGGACAAGCCAAACCATTGGGAAAAGCTCGCAACAAAGCCCCAAAAAGGGTGCAGGGATCTGCTGGCATACAGGTAGGAGCCTCCCGCTCTGGGCATGGCTGATGCCAACATGGAGTAGGCCAGTGCTGCAAAAATTGCTGGAATTGAGGCAAACAAAAAGGCAGGAAGCACATAGGGTCCAATTCCAGGCACGTTCCGCTGAATCATGAAGGGGACCACATAGATGGAGGCTCCGATCATGGAACAGACGCCCGTGGCGGTTAAGCCCACTAGGCCCAAGCTTCGGTTGAGGGTGGATGAGTTGCTGTCCATACGAGGCTAAAATAAGGAAAAATGGTTTGTCTCCTAGGGGTTTTTTTTTGGGGTCCCTTAGCGCTAGCCCTGCCCCGCCCCCCAGCCAATGAATTGGCGGGGTAGGGATGGGTCGTGCCTACGGCACTCCCTCGGTCCTGCCAATAAATTGGCAAGTTACGAATAGGCCGTGCTTACAGCACTCAAAGAACTTCCCAGTCCGCGTAGTGGACGGCTCACATTTCACCCATGGATTTATCCATGGGGCTATCACACCAAATCTTCAAAGAGATATTCTGGAGAAAATTCAACTTTAAAGTCAACCAACAGCTTCAGGTACTCTTCCTTGAATTTGACTTTTCGATGGTGGATCTCTTGATTTTTGATGTACTTGATTACTCTGTGGAGATCCGACTCGCTGTAGGAAAAAGCTCCAAATCCCGACTGCCACTCAAATCGATGTTCCAGTAATCCGGACTCATTTACCCATTTGGAAGATTTACCTTTGGCTATCTTCATGATTTCAGAAATCGAATTTTTTGGGAAAATTCGGAACAAACAATGGACATGATCCTCCACCCCATTGACCACAATCACTTGGGCTCCGGCTTCATTAATTAGGTTGCCCATCACAGGGAAAAGTTGTTTTTTTAGTTCATCGTGAATCATTGCCTTTCGGTATTTAACCGCAAAAACTGTTTGACAGTAAACTTTGGAATAGGTATTAGCCATAGTGTTAAAAAAGTTAAAAGGTTAAAAAAAAAGTTTAAAAGTTGGACTGTGCCTACGGCACTCGGGGACTTGTCTTTTGCTTTCTTCTTGGCTCCGCCTGCCATCCAGCCAATGAATTGGCTGGATACGGTTGAGTCGTGCTTACAGCACTCAACCGTAGTAGGCTTTCTTTAGCTACGGTTTAGCTAAGCCAATGAATTGGCTTTTTGGGATTGAGTCGTGCTTACAGCACTCAAAGAAATGCTACCTCAATATAGACAAAACAATTTTCTTGATTACTATCAATCTACCTCCATCAAAGTCCGCGTAGTGGACGGCTCACATGTAGCCAATGGTTTTAACCATGGCGCCTAGCGGACGATTCAATTTTTACCCATGGTTTTAACCATGGGTAATCCCTCCCACCCGAATGCTTGTATTCTATTATGAAATTAGATAATTTTCAATGCTTCATTTCAAACTATGGTCACCAACCGCCTCGCGTTACTTTTTTCTGTCTTGATTGGGCTCACCCTCATCGGGTTCTACTTTTTTGGTCCAGAAAAAGAGGTGGACTTCAATACCGATATCAAGCCCATCCTCAACAAACATTGCATCTCTTGTCATGGAGGGGTGAAAAAGAATGGAGGATTTAGTCTCCTATTCGAAGAGGAGGCCCTTGCAGCTACCGAATCGGGCCATCCTGCGATCGTCCCGGGCAGCGCTTCTTCAAGTGAGCTGATCAAGCGCTTGACGCACGCCGACCCCGAACTTCGGATGCCCTACCAGCGCGCCCAACTCTCAGAAGAAGAGATTGACATCCTCAAAAAATGGATTGACCAAGGGGCCAAATGGGGAAAGCATTGGGCCTATGAACCCGTACAGGCACCCGAACTTCCAAGCAACTTCAGCACCGCAGGCCTGGGAGGAAATGACGCCCAAGCGCAAGCACCGATTGACCATTTCGTTCAGGACCAACTCACCGCCCAAGGACTTTCCCCTGCTCCAAAAGAGGAGCCAATGCGGCTCCTCCGTCGAGTGGCCTTGGATATTACCGGATTGCCCCCAACCGAAGCACTAGTCAGAGACTTTTCCGCAGGAAAAATCACCTACGAACAGGCCGTGGATCAGTTGCTCAATGCAGAAGCCTATGGTGAAAAATGGGCTACCTGGTGGCTAGACCTCGCACGCTATGCGGATACCAAAGGCTATGAACGAGATGTCTCCCGCACCTTTTGGCCCTACCGGGATTGGGTGATTCGTTCCTTAAATTCCGACAAGCCCTACGATGAATTTACCATCGAGCAACTGGCAGGGGATCTGCTGCCCAACCCCACACAGGATCAACTCACGGCCACGGCTTTTCACCGCAACACGATGAACAATGACGAGGGGGGAACCGAAGACGAAGAATTCCGTGTGGCCGCCGTTTTGGACCGGGTCAATACCACCTTTGAAGTGTGGCAAAGTACCACCATGGCCTGTGTGCAATGCCACAGCCACCCCTACGACCCCATCCGCCACGAAGAGTACTACCAGTCCCTTTCCTTTTTCAACAATACTCGAGATGAGGATACCCATGACGAGGAACCCAAACTTCGTTTTTACGAAGCGGAGGATAAGGCTAAAGTGGAGCAGATTATAAATTGGGCCACAGGAAATGAAGGAAATGTGAGTGCCAAGCAACGGGCCAACTTCCTGAAATTCTACGAACCGAAATATGCCGCGCACCTCGCCACCGACTTTAAAAATGCCGAACTGATCGATACCAAATGGCTGGGATTGTGGCCAGGAGGATCTGCAGTCTATAAAAACATCAATAGCCAGGGCTCCGACCAAGTGCTGCTCAACTACTGGTCTGGGGTAGATGGTACCAAAATGACCATCCGGAAAGATGGCCCTGCCGGAGAAATTCTGGCCAGCTTTGTCATTAACAAAACCCAAGGGGAAGTGATCCGGGAAATCCCTTTCAAGCCCCTGCAAGGTAAAATCAATTTGTACTTCGAAGCCCAAAATTCAAGGGCAGCAGCTCAACAAAACACCTCCTCCATCGTTTGGTTTGCCTTTGTCCCAAGCCTGAAGGGAAAAGAGAAGCCAGGCTTCACAGCAGTGAAAAAATCCTGGGATGAACTGCTTCAGGTGAGAGGTACCCGCCTTCCGATTCTAATTGAGAATCCAGACTACATGACCCGTCCCACCTTTGTCTTTGAGCGGGGCAACTGGATGGTACCGGGCGAAAAGGTAAACCCAAAAACACCGAAGGAACTGGGCACCTGGAAGAAGGAATGGCCCGCCAACCGCTTGGGCTTTGCCTACTGGCTGACGGCTCCGGAAAATCCACTCACCGCCCGCACCCTAGTCAACCGCGTTTGGGACCAGCTTTTTGGACGTGGGTTGACAGCAACCTTGGAGGATATGGGTACCCAATCTGACCCACCAACCCATCCAGAGCTGCTGGATTATTTGGCCTGGAAAACTGTTCAAAATTACGATTGGAGCATCAAATCGCTTATCCGAGAGATCGTCACCTCGGCTACCTATCAGCAGTCTTCCACGATCAGCACAGCGGCCTATCAAAAGGACCCCAACAATCAATGGTATGCGCGAGGGCCGCGATTCCGACTTTCCGCGGAGCAAATCCGTGACCAAGCCTTGGCGAGTACTGGGCTACTTAGCCCAAAAATGTATGGCAAACCCGTCATGCCTGCCCAGCCCGAAGGCATCTGGCAGACGGTGTACAACGGTGAATCTTGGAATGAAAGTGAGGGAGAAGACAAGTACCGTAGAAGTGTGTACACTTTCCTCAAGCGAACGAGCCCTTACCCTTCTTTTACTTCCTTCGATGCAGGAAGCCGGGAGGTATGTATCAGCAAGCGCTTGGTGACCAACACCCCTTTGCAAGCCTTGGTGACCCTAAATGATCCCGTGTACTTGGATGCGGCCAAAGCTTTGAGTCAGAAAGTTTGGGTGAAGTCTGGGAAAAATCCAGCCGCAGCCATCCAAGAAGTCTACAAGCAGCTGCTGCTGATGCCGATTTCAGAAGCAAAGAAAAAAAGCATGATGCAGCTCTTTGCAACTGCCAAAACGGAGTTTGATCGAGATCCAAAAGCAAGAGCCGAGTTCTTCCCCGGGGCGGATGCTTCTTTAGCCGCCTTGGCGGTAACGGCGAATGCCATGATGAATTTAGACGAGTATTTAACCAAGCCCTGAGCCCATGTCACTGGATAAGCTATTGAATGAATTGGTCAGCCAAAAACTGCAAACTCAGACGAGAAGGCATTTTCTGCTCGATTGCGTCAGCAAAATGGGAGGACTTGCCCTAGCTCCCTTGCTATTCAGTTGTGAGCTTGGAAAAAATGGCACGGCCAATGGCGGGCTCAACCTGAGTGATCGAGATCTAAATCCCCTTTCTCCGCAGCCAGCTCCATTTTTGGGCAAGGCAAAATCAATCATTTACCTCCACATGGCAGGGGCCCCTTCCCAGTTGGAGCTCTTTGACTTCAAACCCGAACTCGCCAAGTACCACGACCAAGACTGCCCTGCTAGCTTGCTCGAGGGACGGAAGTTTGCCTTTATCCGCGGGGTACCCAAAATGCTGGGCCCGCAGGCCAAGTTTTCCCAACATGGGGAAAGTGGCGCCTGGATTTCGGATTACCTGCCCCATTTCTCCAAAGTGGCCGATGAGGTGGCTTTCTTGAAAGCCATGCATACAGACCAGTTTAACCATGGGCCAGCACAGCTTTTTATGCAGACCGGTTCGCCGAGACTGGGACGTCCCAGCTTGGGGAGCTGGGTGACCTATGGCCTAGGAACTGAAAATCAAAACTTACCCGGCTTTGTGGTCTTGACTTCCGGAGGAAAAACCCCCGATGCAGGCAAGAGCGTTTGGGGTTCGGGATTTCTTCCTTCCGTCTACCAGGGGGTGCAATGCCGATCCAAAGGCGACCCAGTGCTCTACCTTGAGGATCCTCATGGGATGTCCCGTGAACTCAAGAAGCATGTCGTGTCGGCCATCAATCAATCCAACCAAGAAGATTTTCAAAACTTCGGGGATCCCGAAATCCTAGCTCGCATCAATCAGTACGAGATGGCCTACCGCATGCAAATCGAGGTGCCTGAGGTGATGAACATCAACGATGAACCGGCGCATATCCACGAGCTCTACGGCACCCAACCGGGAGAGGAATCCTTTGCCAACAACTGCCTTTTGGCCAGAAAACTGGTGGAAAAGGGAGTTCGTGTCGTCCAACTCTACGATTGGGGATGGGACACGCACGGCACCGATCACGATGGCTCGATTGATATGGGGCTGCGCAACAAGTGCCGCAGCATCGACCGACCGATGACGGCCTTGCTGCTTGACTTGAAGCAGCGGGGGCTATTGGAAGAGACGCTGGTCGTTTGGGGTGGGGAATTTGGTCGCACACCCATGCAAGAAAACCGGGAAGGGAAAAAGATGGGATTTATGGGAAGAGATCACCACGTGGATGCCTTCACGATGTGGATGGCCGGTGGAGGCGTGAAAAAAGGGACGAGTTACGGCATCACGGATGATTTTGGCTTTGCTGGGCTAGAGGAGCGTACCTCCGTTCATGATTTGCATGCCACGATTTTACACCTGATGGGCTTTGACCACGAGCAGTTTACCTACCAGTTTCAAGGTAGACCTTTCCGCCTCACGGATGTGCATGGGGAGTTAATCACTAAAATTATGGCCTAAATGAGGTACCTAAAACCCCTTTTTCTACTGCTTATCCTGCTCTTGCCGATGCGTATTGCCGCACAGCAAAAAATCCTGTTCTTTCAGACCGATTGGGGGAATACCCTTCCCATGGATGCCTTTTTGGCCAAAGCCAAAGCGGCAGGCTACGATGGGGTAGAGCTGTGGATGCCCGCTGGGGAAGACAAAAAAAAGAGCCTAAAAGAAGGCCTAAAAAAGTACGAGCTCGAGGTTATTTTTTTGCATGGCACCGCCAGGTATCTACCTTTTGAAGAAGGTTTGCGGGTTTATGAGGTAGGATTACAGGAAATCTTGGCTTGGAAGCCTGTTAAAGTCAACAGTCACACCGGAAATGACTTCTGGACTTCGGAGCAAAATCTGGCGTTTATCGCGCTGGGTGATCAGTATGCAAAGCAAGTGGGCATACCGGTACTGCATGAGACACATCGGGGTCGATTTTCCTATACCCTGCCGGAAGCGGTCTCCATGCTTCGGAAGTTTCCAAACTTGAAGTACACCCTGGACGTCAGCCATTGGATGGTGGTTCATGAGCGGCTACTGACCGAAAGCGACCCCCTACTTCAAGAGATCTTCCCAGCAGTGGACCATATTCATGCCAGAGTGGGCTTTGCAGAGGGGCCACAGGTACCCAATCCAGCGGCTCCGGAATGGAAAAATGAAGTCAAGGCACACCTGGACATCTGGGAAAAAATCATCCGCAGCCAGACGGGCAAGGTCTTCACCGTGACTACCGAATTTGGTCCACCTCCCTACATGGCTACGGTTCCCTTTACCAACCAGCCCCTTGCGGATCAGTGGGAAGCAAATGTGTGGATGATGAATGCACTAAAATCCCGGTTCCAATGACTGAGTTTTTACTACCCTTCTTGGGGAGAATGCATCCGGTCTTTGTCCATCTTCCCATAGGGATTTTGATTTTTGGGATTCTGCTTTGCTTTTTTCCTCAAAACGAGAAAAACGCACTGCTGCCCTCCATTCGGCTGGCCTTTCTGATTGGGGGTATTGCTGCCTTGGCGGCAGGGGTAAGTGGCTTTCTCCAATACCAATGGGAAGGCTTTGCCTGGGAGGACGTGCAGTTGCACCTATTTGGTGGGGTGATTACCGCTGTAGGCAGCTTTGGTTTGTATGCGCTGGTAAAAAACGCGGAGGTAACTACCAAAATCCGAGTGTTGGCCCTAGTCCTGGGCTTGATTTTGGGTATCACGGGACATTGGGGTGGGAACCTGACACATGGAGAGGGCTACTTTACGGAAGTCCTTCCTACAGATCTTCAATCCTTATTTGGAGTAGCAGTTCAGCCAGAATTGGGGCCACAGTTGACCGAAGAAACTTGGGAAAATGCACAGCTCTATGCAGAAGTGATCCAGCCCATTCTCAATAAAAACTGCAAAAGCTGCCACAACCCAAGAAATCGAAAAGGTGAGTTGGATCTTTCTTCCCTTGCTGCTTTGAGGAAGGGGGGAGAGGAGGGCCAAGCGCTCACTGCTGGAGATGCGGCCCACAGCGCGCTTTTTGCTCGGCTTCTTTTGCCCAAGGAAGATGAAAAGCACATGCCTCCTGCGGAAAAAAACCAACCCTCCAAAGAGGAAATTGCCTTGATTGAAAGTTGGATTCAAGGCGGAGCAAAAGAAAGCGGCACCTTGGCAGCCGCAGGGATCTCCAAAAACCAGATTGAGCGTTTTATTCTAAAAAATGAGATTCCATTTTACCCGACTTTGGCGCTCGCTCCCTTGGCTGCCGATTCTTTGGCGGGGCTAAAGGAGGCGGGATTGTTTGCTGAGGCAGTGGAATCGGGTTCAGGCCTTTTGAAAGTCAGCTGCATCAATTTGCCCAGCTTCCAGGATTCCGATTGGAAGTTATTGGAATCAGTAAAAAGCAGAATCGCCTATTTGGATTTGAGTGGAACGCAGGTGACGGATGCGGTGGTGGAGCAGCTGGCCGCTTTGCCCAACCTCACCGTACTCAAACTCAACAGCACCGGAATTGCTGGCAATTCCCTGAAAAAACTGGCAACACTCAACAATTTAAAGTTGCTCTACTTGAACCAAACCGGGGTTAACCTGAGCCAACTGCAGCCGCTGAGTTCGAGCAAAAGTCTCCAGAAGGTCTTTGCTTTCGATACCCCCGTCTCACTTGAGTTGGCCACGTCCGGGAAGGCGAGTTTTCCATTTGTCCTCGAGGCAGGCAGCTATTCCCTACCCAAGTTGGCCACGGATTCCATCGTGTATTGAGTTGAATCCCCTATGGTGTCCTTAGAGGCCTATTGCAATCGCCACGACCTTTCCAATCCAATGAAGAAATCCTAGCCGTAAACAAGGCCCTAGTCTGGAGGTGAGGGTTACTGAAGGGCGGTTTTTTGAAGTTCTCCAAAGTACCTGCGCAAACTAGTAGGGCTGATTTTTTTAGCGACGATTTCTCCTTTCCGGTTGATTAAGTAGGTGGTTGGATTCGAGAAAGCATCGTAGGCGGCCCGCTGTGGCGCATTTTCTGGAAATTCCACATGGAGCGTATTGCTGTGGACCAGATACTGTTTGATGAAATCGACCCAAATCGCTCGAGAAACTTCCGGTTCGTTGCAAATGGCAAAGCGGCCAATCGTAATGTTTTTAATGCGTTCAATTTGCGAGGCGATGGAATCCATCTCAGGCACCTCACGCTGGCAGTGATCGCAGGTAGGGGCATAAAACATCAGCAAGGTGTAATCGTTTTCTGCGGCAAACTGGTGTAAGTTTTGCACCTGGCCAGCCGTGTCCTTGAGGATTAGATTTTCGGACAGTTGATTTGCGCTTAAGCGGCTTAATTTTTCAATTTCCTCATTGAAAAGTTTCTTTTGGCTGTCCGTGAAACTCTCGCAAGGGTCGGTAATCCCATAATTTTTCAAAAACCAGATCGTGCCTTCTGTATTTTGGGAAATATTTCGATTTCGGATGACGCTGTTGAAATAGTCAAAAACAAAAGGGAAGGATTTATAGCTGCAGGTGATTTGGGACATGACTTTTTCCATCCCAAGTTGAATGGATTCCGCATTTAGGGGATAATAGGAGAGGTATTCTACCAAAAGGCTACGGAAAATAGGGGTGAATAGCAGGCGGGAATCTTGAAAAGGAATCTTAGAAAAAAAGCGGTCTCGTGCTTCGGTATCCAGGCGATTGGGCACCGATTCATCGAGTGCATTGAGCGCTTTGAAATACAGGGCTAGTGTAGAAGTGGCGGGGAGGGATTCCAATTGCTTGTTTCGAAAGGCCACAAGGGCATCCGTTTTGGATTGAAAAAAGGCAGCTTTTTCAGCAAACTTGAATTTCCGTCCTTTGGAAAGTTCGGCTTGGTAGGAGGAGTCTAGTTGTGCATAGGACTTTTCCAAGCGCTGGTAGTTTAAAAAAACCTCGTTTTTTGGATCAGAGGAGTGTGCGTTTGCCAATACATCGGTTCCGGAAAAAGTCAACGAAAATTGCTCTTTGTTTTCGATTGTGAAATAGATCCGCTCCTTGGTAGAAGAAAATTGCAGGTAGTAGATGCCGCCCTTGATGGGAGTGGTAGAAGACAAGACGGTACCTGTAAGGGTGTCTTTTGCGAGGTAGTTTTTGTCGTCGAAGAGTGTTCCGCGGAAATAAACGGGGGCATTTGATTTTGAAACAGTGACTTTAAATTGCGCCTGGGCGAATAGGGGAATGAAAAGTAGTAAGGCAAGGAGTTGTTTCATACAAGCAAATATACCGATTCCCATCCAATGCCCTTAAATGTCAATTCATAAAAATTCTAGGTATGAATCATTGAAAATAACATACTTTGCACATATAATTAATTACACCTACTTGCTCACCATCGTCGAACTATTTTATGATTTTGTCATCTCCACCCTGGTGGGGCTGTTCGGTCTGCACTTGCTGACGAAGAAGGGTTTGTTAGCCTCCAAATTCTTGGGACTGTATTTTTTGAACTTTTGCATACGCATAGTTTTAGCCTATTTCGCTACAGGAGGTCGTTTAATAGACTATCCTCATTTGTATCTTTTAGGTGCCCCCTTTCATTTTTTTGGGCCTCCGGTGGCCTTTTTGTTCGTCTATACGATGTTATTTCCTGAGCGGAAATTTCGTTTGTGGCAAGCCTTATTGTTCTTACCATTTTTATTACACCTGTTGGAATTAATACCATTTTTCCTAGGTCCGGTAGAAAATAAGATCAAAGAAATACAGCTCGTATTGGAGTATAAATCATTAGTCAACTATCCAGGAACGGCTACTTTTTTTTCTCCGATGACCATGTCTTTGTTGAAGTTGGCCTTTGGTATTATTTACTCTATTTCCTCATTTTGCATAGTAATTCAGTTTTTCAGAAAGAATAGGAGGAATTATGCTCAAAACACCTTCTTTTTTAACTGGATGTTTGCCTTTACTTCCCTGAGTTTACTTTCTATTGTTTGTGTTATCGCCTATGTAGTAGGCTGGATTGGATTTAATAATTTACAATTTTCTTACTCAGATTTATTGATGCATTTATCCGCCTTGGTCAACCTTGGGGTGGTGTTGTATAGGCCTTCCATTTTGGATGGAGTTGCTTTTCAGTCTTTGGTGATGCGTTTGCAAAAGGAAGAACGGCAAGCAGAACCAGATGAGAATGCCGAGAAGTTGAAGAAATACGAAATGCACGCTTCGCACTTGGAGAAGTATTTTGTCACAAAAAAACCCTTTTTGACGGACGAGGTGGGCTTGGATGCCATGGCGAAAATCATGGGGATTTCAGCACGGGAATTGTCGCGAACCGTGCATTACATGTATGAATTGAGCTATCCAGATTTTGTCAATTCTTGGCGAATTAACTACATCTTGGAACAACGAAAACAAAATCCAGTCTGGCAGTCCTATTCGCAGGAGATGTTGGCGGAGTTAAGCGGGTTTGGGTCAAGACAAGGCATGTACATTGCCATCAATAGGCTTCATGGAATGACTCCAGCCACTTTTTTTGCAACCAAGGCAGCGGAATAAAATTTGTCTCGAATTTGTAATAAACCTAATCCGTTACAAGATCCTCTGTCCAATTTTTGTTAGTTGAGGCATTAATTAAATTAATGTCTAAATGTCAAGTGTAGGCTCAGTTTATCTATTCACCCTAGTAAGCGCTCTTTGCCTTCTTTTCGGACTTAATTTTTTATTCCGAAAAGGAAACTTAGTCGTGGCTAGAATACTAGCGGTTGAATTTTTGTTGCTTGGTTACTTGGTAGTGGCGGCCTTCTTCCTACTGCCTGAAAATATTATTGAAACGCCTTATTTTTTTAGAACCATGGCGCCGCTATTTTATCTGTTGCCACCCCTCAATTTTTTATTCTTATGGTATTTGTTTCACCCAAATGCCTCCTTCAAGAAAAACCATCTTTTGTTTTTCCTCCCTTTTGTATTTCAACTCTTGGAGTATTTGCCGTATTATTTAACTGATAAGGCGACAAAGGTTCAGGAAATCAACTGGATGCTCGAGCAGGGGGATTTCTTTGCTTTCAGTGAACGCTTTATGTGGTTTGACCCCATGTA
>JBJOOF010000120.1:0-14428 GCA_046051425.1 Bacteroidota bacterium | reverse complement strand
TGAAATAGGTCATCCCACTCGTCGTTCTATCCTATTTCACGAAGCGAAGCGGAGTGTATTTCCATTGTATTTCTACCGTATTTCCCTTACCTATTTCAATTCCGTACTACTACCCCTTCCTTCTCCAAATAGGATTTCAATTCTGGAATACCAATTTCCTTGAAGTGGAAAATACTTGCCGCCAAGGCTGCATCTGCTTTTCCAAGGGTAAACACGTCTTTGAAATGCGGCATACTGCCTGCACCCCCAGAAGCAATGACTGGAATAGGCAAAGCACTTGAGATAGCGGCAGTTAATTCAAGCGCAAATCCCCCCTTGGTTCCGTCATGATCCATGGAAGTGAGTAGAATCTCGCCTGCGCCTCGATCTGCTAGTTCCTTCGCCCAAGACCTAGTCTGCAAAGCAGTCACTTTTCTTCCTCCATGCGTATGCACCCAATCTGCTCCATCGATTTGCCTAGAGTCAATGGCTACCACCACACATTGAGAGCCAAACTCCCGTGCCAAGGCATCCACAAGTTCCGGCCGAGCCACTGCTGCAGAGTTGATGGATATTTTATCCGCACCTGCAGCTAGCAAAGCATATACATCTTCCACCGATCCAATCCCTCCACCTACGGTAAAGGGAATTCGAACCTCCTTAGCCACCTGAGTCACTAGATCCACCAAGGTTTTTCGCTTGTCCACGGTGGCCGTAATATCCAGGAACACGAGTTCATCCGCACCCTGCTCGGAATAGAGTTTGGCCAAAGCCACAGGGTCTCCTGCATCTCGAAGCTCCACAAAATTGACCCCTTTGACCGTGCGGCCATCCTTAATGTCGAGGCAAGGGATAATTCTTTTGGTTAGCATGGGTGCGCTAGAAACAAGTAAGTTAAATGGTTGTACAATGTAGTGATGTAGTAAGGTTGTTAATTTTCAAGGAATTGGGCAAGATCTTCCAAAGTCACCTTCCCCTCGTAATAGGCTTTGCCTACAATAGTCCCATAGACGCCTAGTTTTTGCAAGTCCTCTAGGTCCTTCAAGCAAGACACTCCCCCACTGGCGATGAGTTTTAAATCGGGCAACTCTTGCAAGATTTCTGCATACAAGCCAAATGAAGGGCCTTGAAGCAATCCATCTTTTGCTACATCGGTACAGATTACTTCACGAATACCCTTTTGGTAATATCCTTGAATGAAGGGAATCAATTCCAGTGCAGTAGTCTCCTCCCAGCCCCCAACGGCAATTTTCTTATCCTTTGCATCGGCACCCAGAATAATCCGATCCGCACCAAAGGTATCAATCCATGTCTCAAATAAACTTGGATTCCGTACAGCAATACTTCCTCCTGTCACTTGTCGGGCACCTAGGAAAAATGCCTTTTCGAGTTCCTCCTGCGCTTGTATGCCTCCCCCAAAATCCACTGCCAATTGAGTTCCTGAACAAATACGCTGCAACACGTCTCCATTCACGATTTTCTTGGCTTTAGCTCCATCCAAATCCACCAAATGAAGTCGGATCAGCCCCGCACCTTCAAAGCGCTTGGCCATCTCCAATGGGTCATCGTGGTAATCGGTTTTACGACTGTAGTCTCCTTGGCTGAGGCGAACACACTTGCCTCCAATCAAATCTATAGCGGGGATTACATGCATGGTTTTAGTGGTTGGAATCGGTAGCATAAACCACCTAAAACTCCTTGTTTTATTGAATTTAAGTAGAAGGTAAGGCTAGGAAATTTTCCAACAACTTTTCCCCAAGGGTACTGCTTTTTTCGGGATGGGCTTGAATAGCCCAGTAATTGTCCCGATGCAATATGGCTGTAAAGTCATGAATGTAGGTAGTGGTCGCAAGGGTATGTTCGCCCAATTCGGCATAGTAGCTATGCACATAGTACATAAACTTAGACTCTGGCAAGTCTTTAAATAAGGGATTGGCAACCAGATTTTCGAGGGAATTCCAGCCTACATGCGGGACCTTTTCTTGGCCACTGACACTTGGGATGAAACGTTTGACCTTTACGGGAAAAATTCCCAAGCAGTCCGTATTATTCTCCTCCGAGTGGGTGCATAGCAGTTGCAAACCCAAACAAACCCCCAAAAAAGGTTGCTTGATCTCTCGGATCACCTGGTCCAAATTCCGTTCTTTCAAGTAGGCCATGGCAGAACTCGCCTCTCCCTGACCAGGGAAAATTACCCGATCTGCAGCACGGATTTTTTCTACATCATCCGTGAGCTCTGCCTCCACCCCTAAGCGCTCTAAGGCATATAGGACGGATTGCACATTACCGGCATTGTACTTGATTAAAACTACTTTCATGGACTTATTTAAGGAAGAACCCATCTCTTTCAAGATGGGCTCCTTTTTACTCGTTTAATTCTTATTTTCCGTCTGCATCAGTTCCTTTAGAACAATTTCTATTTCTGGAAGAGAGGCAAACAACTGCTCGTAATTTTCAATGACCCAATACTTATCCTGAAAGTGGTCTTTCCAATAGGTGGTCGACATGATCTGTCGGACATCGTAAGGGAAGTGACTTGGCTCAGACGATAGCGCATAGGTAGTTTCCCCTGCAGAACTCAGAATTCCGGCTCCATATACGCGGAGCTCGCCATCTTCTCGAATCAATCCAAATTCAATGGTGAACCAGTAAATTCGGCTGATCAATTGAATGGCCCAGGGGTTCTGGATATGCTTCAAGGCCAGTGCACTTAACTTCTCCAAAAAGTCCACGTAGTGCTGATTGGTCAGTAAAGGCATGTGGGCAAAGGCATCATGAAACATGTCGGGCTCCTCTAAGTAATCAATCTGCTCCATTTTTCGAAGCCAGGTAGAGGATGGAAAACGCTTGTTGCTCAGCAAACCAAAAAACAAGTCATCGTCTATCAATCCCGGTACTACCTCTACTTGCCATCCTGTGGTCTGGCGGAGGATCTCGTTTAGTTCCTCAAAATTTGCAATGCGGTCTGCAGTAAATTTCACCGTTTTCATTCCTTCCAAATAGGCCTTGGAAGCAGATTTGGGAAGCTGTGGCACCTGACGCTCAAACAGGATCTTCCAAACCTGGAAATCCTCTTCGGTGTAAGCAGCATAATCCTGACGCATTTCTTTTAATCTCGGGTCCGAAAAGACCCATGCTTTGGGTTTTTCAATCATTTTATTTGGGTTTAATTCTTTGGGTAATCTGGGTACGCTACGCTATTTAAAGAAAGTTGGTGCGCTAGTTAGTTTATCTTCAACTACGATTTCAACTCGAAATACTACCTGTCTGTTGCGAAATTCAGAACTATTTTTTCGCTTGCTTTTGTTGTCTCTATTTCATAAAAGGAAACAAGGCAAAAGATTTAAACTGCTAGTCCAACCCTCGAAACTAAGTTACGCATGAATTTCAGGAGCAGCAACTTTCAATTAGCAGCATCCTTCACTTGCCTATTCCTGGGCTAAGACACCTCGGATAAAGGTTTGGATATCCTGCTTTAAATCAATGGAATTGGAAATATTCTTGATAAATGCCGACCCGATAATCGCTCCTTTGCTGTACCGAGAAGCGAGTTGGAAGGTAGCTGCATCTGAGATTCCGAAACCAATCAAGCGAGGATGCGTCAGGTTCATATTCGCCACCCGATCAAAGTACTCCTCCTGCTCCTTAGAAATCGCTGCCTTGGCACCCGTAATCGCATGGGAAGACACCATGTAGATAAACCCACTGGAGTTTTCATCTACCTCTCGAATTCGCTTTTCCGAGGTTTGCGGAGAAATTAGGAAGCTAATAAATAAACCATACTCTTCAAAAAGGGACTTGTACTCCTCCAGATACTGGCTCATGGGTAGGTCTGGTAGAATCAGTCCATCAATCCCTACCTCCTTGCATTTTTTGCAAAACTGCTCCACACCAAACTGGATGATTGGATTGAGGTAGCCCATAAGGATTACGGGAACATGGATTTTGGATCGAAAGCCCAGCAATTGGCTGAAAAGGGTTTTGATGCTCATTCCATTTTCCAAGGCTTGGGTATTGCTTTGTTGGATCGTCGGTCCATCTGCAATCGGATCAGAATACGGTATTCCGAGTTCAATGATGTCTGCACCAGCCGCCTGGATGGCTTCCATCACAGGTAGCGTATCCTCCAAGTTCGGGAAGCCTGCCGTCACGTAGATGGAAAGCACCCGCTCTTTTTTGGTTTGAAATAAATAGTCGATACGATTCATAAGTTCAATGCTTTTGTGAAAAGGGATGGGTAGCAATTCTTCCGAGCACTACATTTTAATAATTTCCCCATTGGATGTAGGTTTCCAAATCCTTATCGCCTCTTCCGGAAAGATTGATCACGATGAGGTCGTTTGGATTGAAAGAAATTTGATTCAAAGCATGGATGGCATGGGCCGTTTCGATGGCGGGAATGATTCCCTCCGTTCGGCTCAGCAGGATACCTGCCTTCATCGCATCCTCATCCTCTACCCCTACAAACTCCGCCCGTCCCACTGCATGCAAATGGGCATGCACCGGTCCGATCCCAGGATAATCCAATCCTGCTGAGATGGAATGTGGCTCAATCACCTGCCCGTCTTCTGTTTGCATCACCAAGGTCTTGGAACCATGCAAAATCCCAGGCGTGCCCAGTACCGAGGTAGCGGCAGACTTCCCGGAATGAATTCCCAGGCCTGCTGCCTCCGCTGCGATTAGTCTCACTGCCGGCTGGTTGTAGTAATGGTAAAATGCTCCCGCGGCATTGGATCCTCCACCTACGCAGGCAATCACCAAATCCGGATTTTCTCTGCCTTCCTTGGCCAGCAATTGCCATTTGATCTCTTCGGAGATGACGGACTGAAAACGAGCAACCATCTCAGGATAGGGATGCGGGCCCACCACCGAACCGATGATGTAATGCGTGCCCACTGGATCCGCAATCCAAGCTCGCATAGCCTCATTGGTGGCATCTTTTAGGGTTTTTGAGCCAGACACAGCCGGAACTACTTTGGCTCCAAGAATTCGCATGCGCTCCACATTTGGCCGCTGACGCTTGATGTCCAACTCTCCCATGTAGATGGTGCAATCCATGCCCATCAACGCACAGACGGTAGCCGTAGCCACTCCATGCTGTCCTGCTCCGGTCTCGGCAATGATGCGCTTTTTGCCTAGTTTCTTCGCCAAAATGATCTGCCCTACGGTATTGTTGACCTTGTGGGCACCCGTATGGCAGAGATCTTCCCGCTTCAAGTAAATCTTGGCTCCAAAAGTTTCGGAAAGTCGAGCTGCAAAGTATAGAGGTGTAGGGCGACCCACGAAGTCCCTGAGCAGCTGTTGAAATTCCACTTGGTAACTTGGACTTGCTACAATGGCCTCCCAGTTTTCTCGGAGTTCCTCCACATTGGGGTACAACATTTCGGGGATATACGCTCCCCCAAATTTTCCATAAAAGCCTTTTTCGTCAACTTGTATCATCTTCTCGCTAGTTATCGTCTTGCACTGATTAATTACTTAATTTTTGTTTAAATGCCTGTAAGGCAGAAATATCTTTTAGCCCAGGGGCCAGTTCGAATCCTGAGTTGACATCCACTCCCAGCAACTGCGGGATACGGTCTGCCAAATCTCGGATTGCTGAAGCATGGGAAGCAGTCAAACCTCCGCTGAGCATAAATCCCTTATCGAAGGGATAGTCCTCCAAGAGTCCCCAGTCGAATTGCTTTCCTGATCCTCCTTTACTCGCCGAAGCGGTATCAAATAGGAAGCGGTCCACATGAGGGACAAAAGCTTCCATAGCTTTCCAAGGGATGCTCTCCCCTACGGAAATGACTTTCCAAATCTCCACTTCTGTGGTAGCTTTCAATTCCTGGACTAGCTCTATGGATTCTCCTCCATGCAACTGCAAAGCGGAGAGACCGAAGGTGGAAATCTTTTGTAGCATTACGGGATGCTGCTCCCCCACCACTACGCCCACTTTCTTTAGGGGTAGGGATCTGATCCAATCGGATTCTTCTTCCTGTACATAACGCGGCGACTTGGGATAGAAAATCAATCCCATCCAATCTGGAACTACTGTTGCAGCCAATTGTTGACAATTGACCCGCTCCTTCATGCCACAAACTTTAATTTCCATACGCTGCTTATCCAATGGTTTGATCCCCCATCAAGCGTCTAAACTCTTGAATAAAGTCCATTGCAGCCTGCGCAGGACTGGAGGTTTTCATAAAGTTTTCCCCGATCAAGAAGCCATCGAAGCCTGCCTTTCGGAAGGCCACCAAGGTGGCTGGATCCGAAATTCCACTTTCTGAAATTTTGACTACCTGGTTGGGAATACGATCCACCAATTCCAGAGAAGTGTCCAAAGAGACCTCAAAGGTTTTTAGGTTCCGGTTGTTTACACCAACTACATCCAAAGGCTCACAAAACGACTGTTCCAACTCCTCCAGATTGTGTACTTCTAGCAGCACCTCAAGTCCCAGACTCTGGGCAAAGGTGGCCAAAGACTTAACCTTTTCTGGTGACAATGCAGCAGCGATAAGTAGAATACAGTCGGCACCCATGGCTTTGGCTTCCAAAATTTGGTACTCATCCACCACAAAATCTTTTCTCAAGATCGGGATAGTCACCTGCTTTCTGGCCAACTCAAGATCCGACGTGGAGCCTCCAAAGTAGTCTTGGTCTGTGAGCACCGATAGCGCGGAAGCACCGGCCTGCTCGTATCCCTTGCACACCACCTCCACGGAGGAAGTACCGTTGATCAGTCCCTTGGAGGGAGACTTTCGCTTAAACTCGGTAATGATTCCAGACTTGGTAGGATTGAGTAAAAATGACTTTAAGGAAAGTGGAGTTCTCGAAAAAGCACTGCTTTTTTCCAAAACAGCCGCAGGTCGTTGCTGCTTTCTAGCTTCCACTTCCAGGTACTTATCGGCAATGATTTTTTCTAGGGTATTCATCAGGATCAACTTAATTGAGGGAAACGAAGGTTTGGGGTTGAATCAATCCCGTAAAGACACGGAGGGCTTTGCCACTGAGGAGTGTTTCTTTGGCTAGGTCGATCGCTTCTGCAAAACCTAGGCCTTCACGAGCGGTTACCAATGCAGCAGCGGCATTCGCTACCACCACCTGGTTTTGAGCAGAGGTACCATTGCCTCGAAGCACATCTTCAAAGATTCGGGCAGATTCGGCAATAGAGGTTCCTCCCAAAATGCTATCTGGAGAAAGTTGCTCCAAGCCAAGGCCTTGGGGGTGGTAAAGTTTCTCACCCGTGTTGGTAATCATTTTGAAGGGTCCAGTCAGGGAGATTTCATCGTAGCCATCTAGGGCATGCAAGATTGCAAATCGGCCCTCCGTCTCTTGGTAGAGGTATCCATACAATCGAGCCAGTTCCAAACTGAATACGCCTACCAATTGCTTGCGGGGAAAACTTGGATTAACCATAGGTCCAAGCATATTGAAAAAGGTCTTTACTCCAAGTTCCTTTCGGATAGGCGCCACACTTTTCATGGCAGGGTGAAATAGCGGGGCATGCAGGAAGCAGAGTCCCACTTGATCCAAACTGCGTCGCAGTTGGTCCGGATCTGCGCTAAACTCGTATCCAAAATGGGCCAGCAAGTTGGAGGAACCACAAATGGAGGACACGCCCGTATTGCCGTGTTTGGCTACCGCCTGACCAGCTCCCGCGACGATAAAGGAGGAAAGCGTTGAGATATTGAAGGTGTCTTTGCCATCGCCTCCTGTGCCACAGAGGTCCATGGCATCGTATTCAGAAAGGTCTACCGGTACGCAGAGTTCAAGCATGGCTTCCCGGAAACCACGCAGTTCCTCCACCGTAATGCTACGCATCAGGAATACGGTCATAAAGGCAGCCACTTGACTGCTAGGATACGATCCTGTAGCCAGGTTTTTCAAGACCTCTTTCGCCTGCTGCTGGGAGAGCGTCTTGTGTGCAATGAGGTGATTTAATATGTCTTTCATCGGTGGATTGAGATCATTTAGGATTGGAGCCAATTTTGGATTAACTGGGATCCGTGTTCTGTGAGGATACTTTCTGGGTGAAATTGAAGCCCTCGGAGGTCATACTGCTTGTGGCGAATTGCCATAATTTGTTGGTCCGGGGTACGACCAATCACCTCCAAGTCAGTAGGTAAATACGCTTCATCCACCACCCAGGAATGGTAGCGACCTACGGCAAACTGGCTGGGTAGTCCAGAAAATAGCCGATCGGGAACTACGGTGAGTGTGGCTGCTACCCCATGCTGCACTTCTGCTAGGTTGTGTAGCTTTCCACCGAAGGCCTCGGCAATAGCCTGGTGACCCAAGCAAATTCCTAGGATGGATTTGGTCGCCCTGTAGCGTTGCAATAGGGCAGGCATGAGCCCTGCTTCCTCCGGAATACCAGGTCCTGGAGAAAGGAGTATTTTATCGAATTGCTCCACCTCATCGAGGGCAAAGGCATCGTTTCGACGGATGTCCAATTGCTCCCCATAACCCAGTTGACGGATCAGGTACACCAGGTTGTAGGTGAAGGAATCGTAATTATCTAGGACTAAGATTTTCATGGACGCATCGCTTAAATCTGTTCGGCGGTCTTCAAGGCCACGCGCAAGGCTTCCAGTTTATTGGCCACTTCTTGCAATTCAGAGTGGATGTCACTTTTGGCAACTACACCGGCACCGGCTTGAAACCGAAGCTGGTTGTTTTCGGACACAAAGGAGCGGATGACAATGGCATGGTTGAAGTCCCCGTTGAATCCGAGGTAGCCGATCGCTCCGCCATAGAATTGACGGGGCACTGTTTCCAATTCGTCAATCAGTTCCATGGCTCGGTATTTCGGTGCGCCGGAAAGGGTTCCTGCCGGAAAGGTGTCCGCCACCAACTGTAAAGGATTGGCTCCTTCGGGTAGCTGACCGGTTACTTTGGATACCAAATGAATCACATGGGAGTAGTATTGCACTTCCTTGAAGACCTCCACTTCAACCCGATCGGAAGTACGGGAGAGGTCATTTCGTGCCAAATCCACGAGCATCACGTGCTCTCCATTTTCCTTAGGATCGTCGTAAAGCTTGCGAGCAAGGGCAGCATCCTCCACATCGTTGCCTGTGCGGCGGAAGGTACCTGCAATCGGATAGAGCGTTGCTTTTCTATTTTTAACTACGATTTGTGCTTCGGGGGAGCTGCCAAAGACCTTGAAGGACCCGTAATCAAAATAGAAGAGGTAGGGAGAAGGATTGACCGAGCGAAGGGCTCGGTAGACGTTAAACTCGTCCCCTTTGAAGGCAGTGGTAAATCGCCGAGAGAGCACCAGCTGAAACACGTCCCCACGCTGGCAATGCTTCTGGGCTTGGGCTAGGAGTTCCAAAAACTCCGTGTCGCTGTAGTTGGAAAACTCACCCCCCACCTTTTTGAAGGAGTATGCAGGAATGTTTTTGTTGTTGAGCAAGGTCTCGATTTCATCTAGGTAGGAGGTTCGCTCAGCCCCCTCCGGCAGGTGTTCGAAGAGGTGCAACTCGTTTTTGTAATGATCTACCACGATGATGTTTTGGTACATCGCATAGTGCATCATGGGTACTTCTTGGGAGGGAGTACTTTGGAGTTGGATATCCTCAAACCAGCCTACCGTATCGTATTGGGTGTAGCCAAAAAGCCCATTCGTGCTGAATTTGAATGAATCCGGGCTCGATTGAAAGGTATTTCCAAAGCGTCGCAAGCAATCCATCAGCGGTTGTTCTGGACTCACGGCGTAGGAATTTTCCTGTCCATCGGGCATTTTTTCCAAGACCTTACCTGCTGTGAAGGAAAACGAAGCGAGGGGATTAAAGCAGATGTACGAGTAGCTGTTGTCCTGTCCTCGGTAATCGGAGGACTCCAGTAAAATAGGATTGGCAAAGCGATCGCGTACTTGCAGGTAAATGCTGACTGGCGTGATGGTATCGGCCAATCGCTTGCGGTACTGCGTGTGTAGGGAATAGGTCTGAGACATTTTTGGTTTGGAAAAGGGCACAAAAAAAGGCTTACCGGGAAATCCAGTAAGCCTTTTGAGGTATGTATTGCGCAAAATTTAGGCAACGGCTTTCTGAGCTTTCCCGAGGAAAGTTTTGGAATGCCACCACCAGTAGTTGTTTGCGATTGTTTTCATTAGCTTGCCACAAATTTAGAAAGGCTTTGGAATAAGCAATGCTTACTCCCGGTTTTTTTGAATTATTTTTAACCAAACCCTGAATTCACCGTGGCAAAAGGAATTTCGCAGTACTTCAAACGAGTTTTTGACGACTACCAAGTCTTGGTTTGCATCCATCCTGAAGACTACACTGGGATTGAGCTTATCCTGCATCCTGATGGGCGGATTGAAAAAACGGACATTGCTGCTGACGAAGAAATTTTTGAAGACCTCGAAGCCGATGAGTTCAAGCCTTGCAGTGCCTTGGAGTTCCAACTCCTCCTAGCCAAGGCCTAAGTTCTCTCCCATTCCCTCACCCTACCCAGTCGCTGGAAGGAATCCTTTCTATGTTTGTGAAGCTGTGCAGCCACATTCCCCACTTTTGCGACAACCTTCTTCATTTTTTTACAGCATCCTTTTTTTGTTATTCTTTTTGTTTACATTATAAACATTAAAATGTTAACAATATTAACATTTTAATTCTCTGATCCCTACCTACTCTTCGGGAAAGGCTAACTCCTTTAGTTCCATTTTACATTACCCCTTCATCCCGAGGACAGTCTTCGGGAAAGATCTTGCCGACTCCATGTTTCTCAATTGCCATACTCACTTCAGTTTCAAATACGGCACCTTGTCGGTAGATGCGCTCGTATCCGAAGCAAAAAAGCGAAAGGTAGACGCCCTGGCACTCACGGACATCAACAGCAGTGCTGCCGTATTTCCCTTTATCCGAGCGGCACAAAAAGCAGGCATTCATCCGGTGATTGGGGTCGATTTCAGAAACGGCATTGCGCAGCAGTACATTGGGCTCGCACGCAATCAGGAGGGCATGTACGAACTCAACAAGCATCTCTCAGAGCACCTAATCCAGCAGCGGCCTTTTGCAGCCAAGGCCCCTCCCTTTGCAAACAGCTTTGTGGTGTATCCTTTTCCGCAAACCTACTTCCCATTGGCTGAGCATGAGTTTGTCGGCATCCACCCCAGCCAGCTCAACAAGCTGCATTCCTCTCCCTGGTACCGGAAACGAGAAAAATTGGTACTCCTGCAGCCGGTCAACTTCTACTCCAAATTGGAGTTTAACGCGCATCGGCTCCTGCGAAGCATGGATCTGAATACACTACTCAGCAAGCTTCCTGTGCAGGAACAGGCAGATCCTTCGGACCAGCTCTACGGCTATGCTGAGCTCATCGCTCGCTGCGAAAACCACAGCTACCTGCTCCTCAATGCGCAAAAGCTCCTGGAGCAGTGCCAGTTTTCCTTTTATTTTCAGGCGATCAAAAATAAGCGAGACCTACTCGGCAATGGCGGGGAAGACTTTGAATTTCTCCGCCAGGAAACCCTCCGAGGAGCTGAGCAGCGCTACCCAAAGCTCTCCGCAGCCGTTAGCAAGCGCATTGAAAAGGAACTGGAACTGATTCAGCAAAAGAGTTTTGTGTCTTATTTCCTGATCAATTACGACATTATCCGCTTTGCCCATCGCCGAAATTTCTACCATGTGGGTCGAGGCTCTGGAGCCAACTCCGTGGTGGCATACTGCTTGGGAATCACCGACGTGGATCCCATGGAGCTGGATCTCTACTTTGAGCGCTTCATCAACCTCTACCGAGAAAATCCTCCCGACTTCGACATTGACTTCAGTTGGACCGACCGCGATGAGGTATTTGACTACCTCTTCAAAAAATACAATGTGGGTCAAGAGGCCTATGTAGCACTACTGGGTTCGTACAGCACCTTTCAATACAACTCCGTAATTCGGGAACTCGGTAAGGTCTTTGGCCTACCCAAGGCAGAGATTGAGTCCCTGCTCCAGCAGGCCGACAAGGCAGGCTATAACCCGGATGGCTTGGGCAAGTTGATCCTTCGCTATGCGCAGGTGCTGCATGACATGCCGTCTCACCTGACCATTCATGCCTGCGGACTGCTGCTCTCGCACAAATCGATGCATTACTACACCGCCACCAGTTTGCCCCCCAAGGGCTTCCCAGTGGCGCATATTGACATGCATGTGGCCGAAGACATCGGCTTACACAAGTTTGACCTGCTCAGCCAGCGGGGACTGGGGCACATCAAGTCCAGTTTGGAGCTGATCCACCGCAACCAAGGAATTGAAGTGGATATCCGAGCAGTGGCGCAGTTTAAGCAAGACCTCAAGATCAAGGAACTTCTCCGAAGCGGGCATACCATTGGTGCCTTTTACGTAGAGTCTCCTGCCATGCGCATGCTGCTGGCCAAGCTGCAGGCCGACACCTACCTGGAGCTCGTGGCGGCCAGCTCCATCATCCGCCCTGGGGTGGCTCGATCGGGCATGATGCGGGAATATATCTTGCGGCATCGGGACCCAGAGCGCAGGAAGCAGGCCCATCCTGTGCTGGCGGAGATCATGCCCGAGACCTACGGCATCATGGTGTACCAGGAGGATGTGATCAAGGTGGCTCACCATTTTGCGGGGCTGAGCCTGGCTGAGGCGGATGTGCTGCGAAGGGGTATGAGTGGCAAATCCCGCTCCAAGGACGAGTTTGAACGGGTAAAGGCTGCCTACTTTGACAACTGCAAGCGTCTGGGGAGGCAGGATGCCGAGGCTGCTGCGGTATGGATGCAGATTGAGAGTTTTGCAGGCTATTCCTTTGCCAAAGGGCACTCCGCTTCCTTTGCAGTGGAGAGCTACCAGAGTTTGTACCTAAAAGCCTACTTTCCTCTGGAATTTATGGTGGGGGTGATTAATAATTTTGGAGGGTTTTACTCCACTGAATTTTACGTACACGAGCTGCGCATGCAGGGGGCCACGATAGAAGCCCCCCACCTCAACGAGAGTGAGTACCTGACTCGAATCAGCGGGGCGATTGTTTACTTGGGCTGGATCCACCTGAAGCACCTTGAAAAACGAACCGTGGAGCGCCTCTTGCAAGAGCGGCAGGCACAGGGCCCTTTTTTGGGGCTGGAAGATTTTGTGAGGAGGGTCTCCTGTGGATTGGAGCAGCTGCTGATTTTGATTCGAATTCAGGCATTCCGATTTACGGGCAAACCCAAGCAGCAGCTCTTATGGGAGGCCCACTTTCTCCACCACAAGCAGGTGGCCGCACGACCTACTCAGGAACTGTTTGTGCATTCGGCAGGAGGCAATTCCTGGGAGAGTTTGCCTCCTCAGGTACCGGTATTGGAGGAGTTGGATGTGCGTCAGGACATCTTGGATCAAATCGACATTTTGGAATTCCCACTGGAATCCCCCTTCCACTTACTCCAGGATCCAAACATCCAAGGGGTGAAGGCAAAGGAGCTACAGCAGCGGTTAGGAAAAATCGTACAGGTAATTGGCTACTTGGTCACCGTCAAGTACACCCGGACGATCAAGGGGGAGGTGATGAATTTTGGGACCTTTATCGATTCGGAAGGGCATTGGATCGACACGGTTCACTTCCCTCCTACGGTCAAACAGTATCCTTTCAAAGGTCGAGCGATCTACTGCCTCGAAGGGAAGGTAGTGGAAGAATTTGGCTTCTACTCACTTGAGGTGCAGCGCATGGAGCGCATGGCCTATTGGAATGCGGAGGGATAGGGAGACTCAAGTCTCAAAAACTAAGACCAAAGGTTCCTGTAGTCACTAACAGTACCCAAACCAAAAAAGAGAGTTGCGTTTCCCTTCGGTAGCGATAGGCAAGTAACAAAAGTAGTGCTAAAACCCCAAGGCTGACCGCTAGGATAAAACCCTGAAACAAACTCGTCAAGACAAGGATCAATTGCATGGACAATACCACCGCTAGCGCCCAAAAAATAAGAAAATTCAAGGCCCAGCCTTCTTGCTTGGATGCAAAAAGCGCGCGGAGCGCCTGCATAAGGAAATATACAATAATAACGAGAATACCTAGTGTAATGGGGAAAATGGAAATTTCCCAAAGAACTGTGAGCAGGACCATCACATACCCAAAAACAAAGTATCCAATTCCGATCGGTTTTAATTGCATAAGATTCATAAGCTAAAATTTAAGGTTCACATTTAATCTTTTTCAAGGGTTTGAATTACCCTACGCAGAGAACCACACTCATTCCTTCAACTTATACACTACCGAATACTTGAGACCCATCGAAGGCTTACCTGAATCGAATATTTTTTCCGGTACCCGGCCGTCCCAGTACAAGAGGTAGGTGGAATCATCCATTCTACCACTTAAAACAGAAATATTGAACATATTTGGCGTTGCGGGATTGACATTTTCTATAAACCGAATGCCTAGCAGCACCCGTTCTTGGGGAGCCAAGCGGATGCCCTTGGAAGACAAGTCAATAAAAATTCGGTTATGTAGCTTGCTGGTTACCAAGTATTTTTCTGGAAAA
>JBJOOF010000119.1:0-4180 GCA_046051425.1 Bacteroidota bacterium | reverse complement strand
CCACAGCGGTACCATAGGAGTCGGTAAAGTAGCTGTCGACATAGGGCTTGATGTAATCTAGCCAGATCTGTTGCCCCGAAGCCTCATGCCCAGTTGGGGAAGCATTGTTTAAATAGGTTTTCAAAAATTGAGTCTCATTCATTGCTTTGTAATTCATACAGCATGCTTGAAAAGCACAATGGTTTTGGGAAAGTGAAAATTTTAAAAAGGTGAAAACTTACACCTGAATACTGCTTAGAGTGGAATGTTGCCGTGCTTCTTTCTAGGCAATTGAGCCACCTTATTTTCGAGCATTTTAAATGCCTTGATCAATTTGGTTCGTGTATCAGAAGGGAGAATCACCTCATCAATGTAGCCTCGGTGAGCTGCACGGTACGGGTTGGCAAATTTGGCGGTATACTCCTCCACCTTCTCCTGAAGTTTGGCCTCTGAATCTTCCGCTTCAGCAATCTCTTTTTTGAAGATAATTTCTGCGGCCCCCTTTGCCCCCATCACGGCGATTTCAGCCATGGGCCAAGCATAATTCAAATCTGCTCCAATGTGCTTGGAATTCATCACATCGTAGGCTCCTCCATAGGCCTTTCGGGTAATGACGGTGATCCGAGGGACCGTCGCTTCGGAGAAGGCATAGAGCAACTTCGCTCCATTGGTAATGATTCCATTCCACTCCTGATCGGTACCCGGCAAAAACCCTGGCACATCCACCAATACCAATAGCGGTACATTGAAACTATCACAGAAGCGCACAAAGCGTGCTGCCTTGATCGATGCATGATTGTCCAAAACCCCTGCCATGGATTGGGGCTGATTGCCTACAATGCCGATACTCCTGCCGGCAATCCGCGCAAAACCAACTACAATATTGTCTGCATAGCTTTCATGTACTTCTAAAAACGAGCCTTCATCCACAATGCCACCAATCACTTCCCGCATGTCGTAGGGATGGTTTGGATTTTCAGGAATCAAGTTATCCAATACGGGACTTGACTCGTCTTTCTTGGGTTCGTATGCATATTGAGGTGCTCGATCCTCACAATTTTGTGGAAGGTAACTGAGTAGGGATTTGATTCGCTTTAATGCCTCCACCTCATTGGCGCAGGCAAAATGGGTAACTCCTGACTTGGTGCTGTGGGTGGAAGCCCCGCCCAATTCCTCCGCAGTGACTGTTTCCTGAGTGACGGTCTTGACCACATTCGGTCCCGTCACAAACATGTAGGAGGTATTTTCTACCATCAAGATAAAGTCCGTAATCGCAGGAGAGTACACTGCTCCACCTGCACAAGGACCCATAATGGCAGAAATCTGAGGCACTACCCCTGAAGCAAGGGTGTTGCGGTAAAAGATATCCGCATAGCCCCCGAGGGAGTTGACGCCCTCTTGAATTCGAGCCCCGCCCGAATCATTCATTCCAATAATTGGCGCACCATTCTTGAGTGCCAAATCCATCACCTTACAGATCTTTTCGGCATGGGTCTCTGAAAGGGAACCTCCAAAAACAGTAAAATCTTGAGAATAAACATACACCAAGCGTCCATTTACTTCCCCATATCCGGTCACTACTCCATCCCCGAGGTAATGCTCCTTGTCCAAACCAAAGTCTTTGGCGCGGTGCATCACAAACTTATCTAACTCTTCAAAGGTGCCCTCGTCCAAGAGCAAAGCAATTCGCTCACGAGCGGTAAGCTTCCCTTTTTTGTGCTGGGCATCAATTCGTGCTGCCCCACCCCCTTGTTCTGCTTCTGCATTTTTTTGTGCCAAAAGGGCGGTTTTCTCTAGATGGCCTGATGGGCTGTAATTTGGGTTCTTTGGATCTGTCATCACCGGGGATTATTTCTTCTACCAAATATAAACGCTCCAACGGATAGAAAAAGCCTTCGCGCAGCAAATCAAATCCCAAGGCCCCTTCAACCTGCTACTAACCTGCGTTTTAGCTGATGTATAAAAACTTAAAATAGAACTTTTAAAAAACTTTCTATATTCGCCCATCCAAAAAAAAGGACAATGGCAAATCCCAAAAAAGCAGCGGTTATCGATATGGGGACCAACACCTTTCACCTGTTGTTGGTGGAGCTGCATGGGAAAGAATTTAAGACCATTTACAAGGAAAAAATTGCTGTAAAACTGGGCCAAGGAGGCATCACCCAAAATCAGATTACTCCCGAAGCCGAAAAAAGAGCACTCCACACCCTGGAACATTTCAAAAATTTGATTGACGGGGAAAACATCGACCAAATTTTTGCCTTTGCCACCTCGGCTGTACGGAACGCGACCAATGGTCCCGATTTTGTCCACAAGGTAAAGGAGCAACTTGGCATTCAAATCCATGTAATTTCTGGAGAAGAAGAGGCCCAACTGATTTACGAGGGCATCCATTTTTCGGGAGCGCTGGACCAGCGTACCTCTCTCATGATGGATATCGGCGGGGGCTCTGTGGAGTTTATCATCGGCAATGCAGAAGAGGTATTCTGGAAAAGAAGTTTTGAAATAGGCGGACAGCGTCTTTTGGATGCATTCCATTACCATGACCCCATTTTGCCCGAAGAAGTGGAAAAGTTGGAGCAGTATTGTGGAGAAAAATTGCAGCCCCTACTCGAAGCCATTGCTACCTACCAGCCCAGTGGATTTGTGGGTGCCTCAGGCACCTTTGATACGCTGATCGACATGCATTACGCGACCATGCTGCAAAGCAAACTCACGGGAGAGCATGTGTTCGAGTTGCCAGTGAACCATTTTCACCAGATTTTTCAGTTGCTGGTTACCAAAAATAGAGCAGAACGATTACTTATCCCGGGCATGATTGCCATGCGGGTGGACATGATTGTGGTCGCCAGCTGCCTCATCGACTTTATCTTGCAACATGTCCAAGTGGAAAGCATTCGCTGCTCCCATTATTCCTTAAAAGAGGGTGCGGTATCCCGAATGCTCTCGGGGGAAATAAACCTCTGAGGTCGCCCTCATTTCCACTTGAGTAAAACAAGGCCATCGCTTATTTTTTAAAAGAGCAAGGGAGTACACCCTGCCTCTTGATTTCTATCTTTGCAGCATACTTTCTCGCGATTTACCACAGCAGCCATGCAACAATTCTCCTACGACCACTTGTACCGCTTCACCTACGACACGCTCCTCAAGATTGGCTGTCCCGAATCGGATGCTCATCTGGCGGCAAAGGTGTTGCTTTCGGCAGACCTTCGCGGAGTAGACAGCCATGGAGTAGCCCGACTCAGTGGCTATGTGCGTCTATGGGAAAAAGGAAGAATCAATGCAACGCCTAATTTGCGGGTGAGCTACGAAACCCCCTCCACTGCCGTAGTAGATGGGGACGGGGGCTTGGGCTTGGTGGTGGCACCTTTTGCCATGAAAGTGGCCATGGAAAAAGCAAAGCAAGTAGGTACAGGCTGGGTATCCGTCAAAAATTCCAACCACTACGGCATCGCTGGCTACCATGCCATGATGGCCTTGGAGGAGGACATGATTGGCATTTCCTTGACCAACGCCAGTCCACTGGTAGCCCCGACTTTCTCCAAAGAGCGACTGCTCGGCACGAATCCCATTGCAGTGGCCATTCCCGCCAAGGAGGAGCCTCCCTTTGTGGCAGACATGGCGACTACAACGGCTGCCAATGGTAAATTAGAAATCCTTCAGCGCAAAGGTTTGGATACCCCAAGCGGCTGGGTGCAGGACAAGTCTGGAAACCCCACCACTTCTGCCAATGGGGTAAAAGATGGGGGTGCATTACTTCCACTAGGCGGTGATCGGGAACATGGCTCGCACAAGGGGTATGCCTTGGGCGCGGTCGTAGACATTCTCTCTGCCGTACTTTCCGGCGCCAATTACGGACCATGGGTCCCTCCATTTGTGGCGTTTTTGGACCCCCTCCCCAATCTCGTTGGCGAAGGGATTGGACACTTTTTTGGGGCCATGCGGGTGGATGCCTTCCGGCCTGCTGAAGAATTCAAAGGGCACATGGATCAGTGGATCCGTAGATTTCGATCTGCAGAACCTACTCCAGGGCATGAGAGGGTATTGATCCCCGGAGACCCAGAGCGGGAACTCGAACTCCTTCGAAAAAAAGAAGGGATTCCTTTACTCGATCCCGTGATCCAAGATTTGACTGAACTAGGGAAAAAGTTTGGGGTCAACTTTTAAGGTTCTTCCAAAAAGAGGGCAAGTTCTCCGAGGA
>JBJOOF010000118.1:0-13781 GCA_046051425.1 Bacteroidota bacterium | reverse complement strand
GTAGCAACAGTAAATCCAGCGAAGTAATCATGGCTCATCACGGCGAACATCACTACAATTTGGATCAGCGATTTGATTTCACTGCATCCATCAAAAAATCAATTTTGACCGTTTTGGTCATTGGTGCTGTACTTCTAGGAATTGGCATTGTAATGGCCATGACGGGTGGTCACCAGGAAGAAGGTGCTGCTGCTGGAGGTCATGCCTTCCACTGGTACGAGCGCTTGTATGCTAGTTTATGGGTGAATAACGTTTTCTTTACGGGTATTTCTATTATTGGCGTTTTCTTCTTTGCCATTCAATTTGCAGCACAAGCAGGTTGGTCTGCTCCAATTTTGCGTGTCATGCTTTCCTTAGGTAACTGGTTGCCAATCGCAGGGGTCTTGATGCTTGCTACCTTCTTTGTTGCCAACCACGATTTATTCCACTGGACGCATTCCTATTTGTTTGACAAAAACGATCCGCAATACGATAAAATCATTGATGGTAAGGGAGCATTCTTCTATTGGCCAATGGAAAAGGGAACCTTCCCTGTGTTCTACATTGCGCGAATGGTAATCTTCTTTAGTTTCTGGGTATTCTTCTTTACAAAGTTCAAACAGATTTCTGCTCAAGAAGATCAACTGGGAGGTTCAAGTCATTGGTACAAAATGAGAAGTTGGTCAGCTTTCTTCCTCGTGTTTTTTGCTGTTTCTTCTTCGATGTCTGCTTGGGATTGGGTCATGTCGATTGACACGCACTGGTTCTCTACCTTGTTTGGCTGGTATATGTTTGCTTCTTGGTTTGTATCTGGGCTTTCTGCGATTACCTTGATTGTACTCTTCTTGAAAGGCAAAGGATACTTGGAAATGGTGAATGAAAACCACGTGCATGACTTGGGTAAGTTCGTATTTGGTTTCTCCATTTTCTGGACCTACCTCTGGTTTTCCCAGTTCCTTTTGATCTACTATGCCAACATTCCTGAAGAGACCGTTTACTTCGTTGAGCGTTTGGAGAGTGATATTTATGGACCTTTTGTTTTTGTGAATTTAGGGTTGAACTTCTTCCTTCCGTTTCTGGTTTTGATGACTAGAGATGCCAAAAGACATGGAGTTTTCTTGAAATTGGTTTGTACCATCTTGATCGTTGGTCACTGGATTGACTTCACCTTGATGGTTCAGCCTGGAACCCTTGGACACAATGGTGGCATAGGTTTGTTGGAAGTAGGTATGTTCTTGATTTATGGTTCTGCAGCCACTTTTGTGGTGCTAAATGCCCTCGCGAAGAGAAACCTGATTGCAAAAAATCACCCTATGCTTCAGGAGAGTTACAATCATCACATTTAATTAGTTAGCTGAAAAAAAATTAAGATATGTACACATTTCTAATTGCAGTTGGAGCTCTTTTGTTACTATCCTTAGTATGGATGGTTTACAGAATTCAGACGTTGGTGTCAGTTGTCAAAGGATCCGATCGAAAGATCGCGTCTGGAAGCAACAAAGTGAATGCAATCTTATTTCTAGTTTTCCTATTTGGATCTGGTGCTTTGATGTTCTGGTATTCCATCAAGGAATTTGATAATTACCAAATGCCGGTAGCTTCTGAGCATGGCGTCATCACTGACGAATTGTTTTGGATCACGATGGCAGTAACAGGAATTGTGTTTTTGATTACGCACGTATTGCTGTTTATTTTTCCTTACAAGTACCAGTACAAAGAAGGTCGAAAGGCTGCCTTTTATCCGGATAACCACAAACTTGAATTGATTTGGACTGCTGTACCAGGTGTGGTGATGGCAGGTCTTGTGATTTCAGGTTGGATGGCTTGGTCCGATATTACTGCTCCTGCACCAGAAAAGGCGCATGTGGTTGAAATCATGGGTTATCAGTTTGCATGGGATGTTCGTTACCCAGGCAAAGACAATGTTTTGGGTGATTACGATTACCGTTTGATCAACGCCTCTAATTCGCATGGAATTGACTTCACTGATAAAAATTCGATTGATGATTTTCCTTCTCCAAGAGTGGTAATTCCAAAAGGAGAGCCTGTACTTTTCAAAATCAGAGCTCGTGATGTCTTGCACTCTGTGTTTGCACCTCACATGCGTTTGAAAATGGATGCTGTTCCTGGCATGCCTACTCGATTCTGGTTTGTACCTACAAAGACTACCGCTGAAATGCGTGCTGAGTTGAAAAACCCGGAATTTGAATACGAAATTGCTTGTACTGAAATCTGTGGACGCGGTCACTTCTCCATGAAGAAAATTATTGAGGTAGTAGAACCAGCTGAATACCAAAAGTGGTTGTCGGAACAAAAATCGTTCCTTCAGCAAAACCCTTCTTTAGCTGAAGGGTTAAAGACTGAGAAAAAAGAAATTGCAGGGATTAATTAAGGGAGAGAATTAAAATTAACTAAGTTATGGCTACAGCGACAGTTGCACATCACGACACCGAAGTTCATGGGCACCAGGATCACCACGATCACGAGCACCATGATAATTTCATCACCAAATACCTTTTCACTACAGACCATAAAATGATTGCCAAGCAGTTCTTGGTAACAGGTATGTTCTGGGCTCTTATTGGTGGTTTACTTTCTACATTATTCCGTTTACAGCTTGGATTCCCAGACATGAATTTGGAAGTTCTTCGCCCTATTTTGGGAGGCTGGATAGACGAGGCAGGCAAATTGGATCCTACCTTCTACCTTGCTTTGGTTACGATGCACGGTACCATCATGGTATTCTTTGTATTGACAGCCGGCTTGAGCGGTACCTTTTCCAACTTCTTGATTCCGCTTCAAATTGGTGCTAGAGACATGGCCTCTGGTTTTATGAACATGCTTTCCTACTGGTTCTTCTTTGTATCAGGTGTGATCATGTTTATCTCCCTTTTCCTTAAAACTGGCCCTGCTGGTGGTGGATGGGTGGTTTATCCACCTTTGTCTGCCTTGGAGCAAGCTATTCCAGGTTCAGGTATGGGAATGACCCTATGGTTGATTTCAATGGTATTCTTCATTGCTTCTTCCTTGTTGGGCGGTATCAACTACGTAACTACGGTAATCAACCTTCGTACCAAAGGAATGTCTTTCTCTAGACTTCCCTTGACCATCTGGGCGTTTTTCTTGACTGCTGTCATTGGTATTTTGTCTTTCCCTGTATTGTTTGCAGCTGCTTTATTGTTGGTGTTCGACAGAAGCTTTGGTACTTCTTTCTACCTAGCAGATATCTATGTAGCGGGTGAAGCACTTCCAAATACAGGTGGTAGCCCAGTATTGTACCAGCACTTGTTCTGGTTCTTGGGTCACCCGGAAGTATACATCGTATTGTTGCCTGCATTGGGTATCACCTCTGAGGTGATTGCTACCAATTCACGTAAGCCTATTTTCGGTTACAAGGCGATGATTATTTCACTATTGGGTATCACTGTTCTTTCCTTTATCGTATGGGCTCACCACATGTTTGTGTCAGGGATGAATCCTTTCCTCGGATCGATCTTTATGTTCTTGACTTTGATCATTGCGGTACCTTCTGCAGTAAAAGTATTTAACTACTTGACCACGCTTTGGAGAGGTAATTTGATTTTCACTCCAGGTATGTTGTTCTCCATTGGATTGGTTTCTTTCTTTATCTCTGGTGGTTTGACAGGTATTTTCTTAGGTAACTCAGCTATTGATATTCAATTGCACGATACGTACTTCGTAGTGGCTCACTTCCACTTGGTGATGGGTTCTGCTTCCTTCTTCGGCATGATGGCTGGGGTGTACCACTGGTTCCCTAAGATGTTTGGTCGAATGATGGATGCTAAATTGGGATACATTCACTTCTGGTTAACCTTCGTTGGAGTGTACATGGTATTCTTTCCAATGCATTACATCGGTATTGCTGGTTTCCCAAGAAGATACTATTCCTGGACCAATTTTGAGTTCACGAACTTGTATACTGATTTGAATATGTTTGTGTCTGTTGCCGCAATCATCACATTTGCTGCCCAGTTTATCTTCATTTTCAACTTCTTCTACAGCATGTATCGTGGTAGAAAGGCTTCCTTGAACCCTTGGAACTCAAATACCTTGGAATGGACTACTCCATTGCATCCTGGACATGGTAACTGGCCTGGCGAAATTCCAACCGTATACCGTTGGCCTTATGACTACTCTAAGCCTGGAGCTGCTGAAGATTTTATTCCACAGCATATTCCATTGTCTCAAACACCAGAATCTAATTTGCCTCATGAGCAAGAACTCGTTAAACTTGAGTTGGAGATCATGAAAGAGGAAGCCGATTTGGTAGCAAATGAGTCCAAGCACTAAAAAATCGATAAACAGCTACCGCCGCCTTTCAGGCATCACCGTGGTAGCTGTTTATTTTCTTATTCTGGTAGGGGGAATTGTGCGTAGCACGGGTTCCGGGATGGGTTGTCCAGATTGGCCAAAATGCTTTGGTTCAGTCGTGCCTCCTACAAGCGTGGAGCAACTCCCTGCAAACTATCAGGAAATTTACCTAGAAAAAAGGCTTGCCAAGAATGACCGCTTTGTAGCCACGCTGTCGAAGTTGGGATTTACAGAAACTGCCGAGCAGCTTGCCAACGACAAGTCCATTCAAGTTGAAGAAGAATTCAATGCCACCAAAACTTGGATTGAGTACATCAATCGACTTATTGGGGTGGTTATTGGCCTCCTTATCTTGGCTACGTTGATCAAATCTTTGTCGCTTTGGTCACAAGACAAATGGATACCTGGAACTGCCTTTCTAGCACTTGTTCTTGTTTCATTTACTGGTTGGATTGGTTCAATTGTAGTTTCGACCAACCTTTTGGCTTGGATGATTACTTTCCACATGTTGCTAGCTCTTGCCTTGGTAGCGGTGTTGTTGTATAGCCATCGCAGAGCCACTCGATTACTTGCTGAAAAAAATAGTACCCATCCGATGCCTAAAAAAATTCTTTGGTTGCTGCTTTCTGTTAGTTTCTTGATGTTGATTCAGGTGGTGCTCGGTACCCAAGTTCGAGAAGGAATAGATCGTGTTTCCTTTGCTATGGGCAACTTGCTTCGTGAGGAGTGGGTAAGCAAAGTGGGTATGGTGTTTTTAATTCACCGTTCCTTTTCTTTGGTGCTTTTGGTGGTACATGTGCTCTACTTTATCTGGGCATTTAAGTTTTCTACGCGAAGCACCTCATTTAACAATTGGAATCAAGCCCTTTTGGCACTGCTTGTGATAGAGATTGCTTCAGGAATTGGGATGGCTTATTTTGGTTTGCCTGCCTATTTGCAACCTATACATTTGCTTTTTGGCTCTCTTATTTTGGGAGTGCAATTTATTTTGATACTTCAGTTGAAGGATCAGACTAATTTTAAAACTAATCTGCAGGTATGAATGCCGTTGGGATAACGTCGAACAGTATTGTCAGTCTACTGAAAGGTAGGGTGAGTGCCTATTATGACTTGATTAAGTTTAGACTTTCCGCATTGGTTACTTTCTCTGCGGTATTTGGCTATATCTTGGGTGACCGCGGGATAGACTTTGGTTGGTCAGGCTTTGTTGGTTTAGTCTTGGGTGGATTTTTTATTTCTGGAGCCTCTGGAGCCGCCAATGAAATTATGGAGCGTGATCTGGATAAGTTGATGAAGCGTACTCAGAATCGCCCACTTCCTTTGCAACTTATTTCTTTGCAAGAGGCCTATTGGTTTACGGGGATTGTTGCGCTAATGGGAATTACTTTGCTTTGGATTTTTACTAATCCTTTGACTACTGGATTAGGAGTATTGAGCATGTTGCTTTATGTATTTGCTTATACTCCACTCAAGCGTGTGGGACCAATTGCTGTATTTGTGGGTGCTATTCCAGGTGCAATGCCTCCGTTATTGGGATGGACTGCTGCCACAGGAGAGATTACCCATCAGGCTCTGATCATTTTCGGGATTCAATTTATCTGGCAGTTTCCTCATTTCTGGGCGATAGCATGGGTAAGTGATGAAGACTACAAGCGTGCTGGATTTAAGTTGCTTCCAAGTGGAGGAGGGCAAGATTTGAATACGGCCATTCAAATCATGATTTATACGCTTTTTCTACTTCCATTAGGTCTTTTGCCAAGCTATTTTGGTTTGGTGGGATTGAATTCTGGAATCGTAGCCACGGTATGTGGAGTGTTGTTTTTGGCTCAGACCTTTTCATTGATGCGTGATTGTTCGCGAAAGTCGGCTTTGAAAATCATGTTTGGGTCCTTTATTTATTTGCCGGTAGTACAGATTGCGTATTTGTTAGACAAAATGCCTTAAGTGATGGAAAGTGAGTTGAAGTATATCGATATCGTCGAGCAGCCAATTAGTATGCATCCTAAGAAGTTTGCGCTTTGGTTGTTCCTGGTTACTGTGCTGATGATTTTTGCGGCATTGACTAGTGCCTACATTGTTCGTCAAGCGGAGGGCAATTGGTTGGAGTATGAATTGCCTGAAATTTTCTGGGTAACTTCTGGCATTGTGGTTCTAAGTTCCATTGCCATGCAGTTTGCCTACTTTGCCGCCAAAAAAGATAATTTTCTAAGTTTACGAATAGGAATGGTGGCTACAGTTTTACTAGGAATAGGTTTTCTAGTAGGGCAATGGTACAGCTGGGTGGCGTTAGTGGATAGAGAGGTGTTTTTTGTTGGAAATCCTGCTGGATCTTTTTTGTATGTTTTCACTGGATTACACGCGGTTCATTTGATCAGCGGTGTGATATTTCTGATTATTGTATTAATTTCGACCTTTAGAGATAAGGTGCACTCCCAAGCACTAAATACTTTAGAAATGGCCACTACGTATTGGCATTTTCTAGGTGGTTTGTGGCTGTATTTGTTTCTATTTTTGCTTTTGAATCATTAAAATTAACCCAGTACCATAAATTTTACCTATGTCTGCGCATTCTACTGCTATCGAAGTAAGCACGAAAAGAGGCATTTGGGGAGGAGGAAATGAACCCCTAAAAGCCAGCTACGGAAAACTCATGATGTGGTTTTTCCTACTCTCTGACATCTTCACCTTTGCTGCCTTTTTGATCACCTATTTGGCCATTCGTGTAAGTTATCCTGCCTATGCGGGTGCTGCAGAGACCTTTACAGGATCCAATGAATATTGGCCAGTGCCTGAATTGGTTTTTGAGGCCTTACCTTTCCTTCATGGTGTTCATGCTCCTTTGATATTTGTAGGAATCATGACTTTCATTTTGATTGCTAGTTCGGTTACGATGGTATTGGCTGTAGAAGCGGGCCACAGAAATGACCGGAACGATGTCGTAAAATGGATGCTTTGGACACTTCTTGGAGGCATTACCTTCTTGAGCTGTCAGGCTTGGGAGTGGTCTCACTTTATCCATGGTACAGACGGAGGATCATTGCTTACTTATGTAAATGGATTGGGACAGAATGTGACTGAAACTGTTTTTGGCGCCAATCTGATGGTCAATGAATATGGGCCTGCTGCGTTTGCCCAACTCTTTTTCTTCATCACAGGGTTCCACGGATTCCACGTGACCATCGGGGTATTCTTACTATTCCTTTGCTTCTACCAAGCGGCAGTAGGTGTTTATGACAAGCGTGGCCATTACGAAATGGTGGAGAAAATTGGTCTCTACTGGCACTTTGTAGATTTGGTTTGGGTATTTGTATTTACCTTATTTTATTTGATCTAAGCATTTCAATTCGCTCATTATGGAAGTTCAAGACACTAAATCTACGCTTGAGGTTGCACCTCGAAACGAAGAAAAAATCAAAAAAATCTGGAAGACTGCCTTTATTCTTCTTGCCATTACGGTAGCTGAATTTATCATGGCATTTACCATGGATAGAGGAATTTTGTTGTATTCCTTGTTCATTATATTGACAATTTGGAAGGCTAAGTACATCATGATGGAATTCATGCACTTGGGTGATGAAGCCAAGCCTCTTTTCTATTCCATCATTGTTCCATTGATCTTCTTGGTCTGGTTGGTCATCGCGTTAATTAAGGAAGGCTCGGATATCTTCCTGATGCGTTGGTAAAAAAATTATTTATCAAAAAAAAATAGGTTGAGGTGAATCACTTCAACCTTATTTTTTGTTATGTCTAGTATGCGAAGTTTACGAATTCTCCAGGGCTTTGTCCTTGTTTGTATTTTAATGATTCCTGTGTTGATCTTCTTGTTTTTGAAGGGCTTCGGGAAGAATGAGTACGACTTGCCTATTTTCTTTCAAACAGGAGTGGATAATCCGTTTCAGGAATGTCCCCCTTCCGATAGTTCGCAGCATTATATCCCGGAATTTAAGTTTACCAATCAAGACGGGAAGTTGATGGGTAGGAAAGAGATGGAAGGCAAGATCACCATCGTGGATTTCTTTTTTACTTCCTGCCCGAGTATTTGTCCCGTGATGTCTAAGGAGATGGAACGGGTAAATGATCATTTTCGAGACGATCCGAATGTACAGATTTTCTCCATCAGCATTGACCCTACTTACGATACTCCTCAAATTTTGAAAGCCTATGCCGAAGAGCATCATGCAATTCAAGGTAAATGGCATTTTCTCTCAGGTTCAAAGGAAGAGACCTTCCAATTAGCCCGCTGTGGATTTGTGCTTCCAGCGTTAGATGGTAATGGAGTGCCGGATGATTTTGTACATAGTGATAAGTTTATACTGATAGATGACCAAGGACGGATCCGTGGCTATTACAGCGGGACCACCCGTGAGGAAGTGGATCTGTTGATGTTAGAAACCAAAATTTTACTTCATGGCAAAGAATAACACCCCCGCAGCTTCGCAAGAGGCAAAAGTTAAAAACTGGATTATTGGCATTTCCATAGCCATACCATTGGCAGTAGCAGTACTTTTGTTTATGCCTGCCAAACTCACCTCTTTGGGGGGCTGGGTGTATTTTCTCCCACACCTCAATGCAGTGATTAATTCTGCAGCATCCATTGCTTTGGTAGTTGCTTTGGTGTTTGTTAAGCAGAAGAAGTATTCTCAGCACGGTGCCACCATGACGGTAGCCTTTATTTTGGGAGCGATCTTTTTGGTGTCTTATGTAATCTACCATGGAGCAGCAGAAAGTACTTCTTTCGGCGGTGAAGGTACCATCCGGATTGTGTACTATTTCTTGTTGATTACGCACATTTTGTTTGCAGCCATAGCGCTTTTCCCCATCTTGTTTGCCTATTATTATGGGTATACCAATCAGCGGGAAAAACACCGTAAAGTGGTGAAATATGCGTTTCCAATTTGGTTATATGTGTCTGTAACCGGTGTGATTGTTTACCTGATGATTTCCCCGTATTACACACAGTCTTTCTAATATTCGATTAGTTTACCTTCCATCTTCAGAAGAAAAAATGAAATTCAAATTCCTATTCTTAGTGGTAGCAAGTTTTCTAATTCGCTTCGATGCACAGGCTCAATGTGCCATGTGCCGTGCTTCGGTAGAAAATAATGTGAGTAATGGAGAGACCTCGATAGGTGCAGGGCTAAATAATGGAATTTTGTATTTGGTAGTGATGCCTTACCTGATGGCTGGTGTCATCGGCTATTTGTGGTATCGGGCTTCCAAAAAGAAGAAAGCGAAACTCCAATCGCACTAATACTAACCGGCAAAGTTTGATACCAGACTTTGCTTTTTTATTTTTAGTCTTCATGAAACGCTCGATCCGCCGCATCCTTCTTATAGGAAGTGTACTTCTTCTGCTCGTTACCCTGATTTTGAATTTTTTTGTTTATCAAAAAAGTCAAGAGGAGGAATACATAGAGGCTATCGAAAAGAAGATTCATGAGGTAGAGGACGTTTTCAACCAGGATTTTGAGGTGTTTCAGACGCAAGGGGCTAGATTTGATTCCTTGAGTTTTGAACGAGTAAGTACAGGTGCCTATACTCATCCTATTTTTATTGTTAATTCAGAAAAGGAGCCCCTTTATTGGTCTACTAATGAGTTCACGCTGGATTTTTCAGCTTTGGATTTTAAAAAGGATTTTCAAGTCCTCAGCTCTTCTTCCGGTACTTTTTTAGTGAAGCAACAAAAAATATCTACTAGAGGTGAAAACGAATATTTAGTACAAGCCTTCCGTTTAGTATGGTCTGGCACCATAAAAAATGACTATGTCGTGATGGGGCCTAATCCAGACGTTTTTGGAAATGCGCTGTTTACGCTTTATCCCAAATCAGAGGAAGGGTCCTTGCAGGTGAAGTCCACGCTTGGACAGCCGCTTTTTGGAATTGACTTTCAGCCGGGTTTTGTGTCAATAGGAAAAGCTTGGAATACCCCCTTGCTTATTTTTAGTTGTTCCATCTTTCTTCTTTATGTTTTTCTCAGTTTTAATTTTCTGAGAAAGAAATGGAAAAAGGGACAGGTATGGCAGGCAATAGGCTATGGCTTTCTAATTCTATTAATGGTGAGGGCAAGCATGTTGCTTTTCAATTTTCCTCAAGCTTATCTTAATCTTTCATTATTTGATTCCAGCGGATATAAACCTTCCTGGATAGTGCCCAGTTTAGGCGATTTGTTTGCCCATACGCTTTGTCTCGTGTTCATTATTGGTCTCTTGGTGTTTCAGCTTTCTTCAAAGGAAATTGCGGAGAAGTTTACTAATTGGAGACAGCGAATTCGGGAAGAAATTTTGCTAGTAGGTACTTTTCTGATTTCCACCTTTTTCTTTGCTGGGCTGTGGGCATTGACGCGTGATTTAGTCCTTCATGCAAGTTGGAGCCTGGATATTACTGCTATTCCTAGTTTTGATAGTTGGGTAGGGACAAGTTTTTTTATCCTGTTTTTATGGGCTGCTGCTTATGTTTTTCTGAGTCTTAGTTTAATCCATTTAGTTACTCGAGGAGGTTCAGACAGACGCAAAGTTTACCGTTTACTGTTTTTGGTAGCTGGTCTTTGCTTAGTGGGGTTTTTCGTTTGGAATTTCTGGCTAGGAATTGCAGGATTGATCCACTTCCTTTTTCTTTTTTCGATACTTCGATTTGATTTAGTTGCGAATGTCTACCGCTTAGGATTAGAAACATTCTTGACCTTGTTTTATGCTAGTCTTATTGCTGCAAGTATAGTAGCGGCAAGTAGTTACCAAGCAGCTGCCGAACGATTGGTGCAAGCAAAAGTCGCCTTTGCAAATCAAGAACTTCTCGCAACGGATGGCCAAACGACCTTGTTTTTGGCTGACATTTTTGCCAGGCTAAAGAATGATCTGTTCATTCAAAATAGATTAGCAGACCCCTTGTTATCCAAGGATCCGGTAATCAGTAAAATCCGAAAAATTTACCTAGATAATTACTTTGACCAATTTGAAGTAGTCATTCGTATTTTTTCTCCAACAGGAGTACAAATTGGAGGCACGCTAGAAGGGAAATCCTTTAAGGAGTTGCAAGAAGAATATGTCAAGAGTGATTTTGCGACTCAGGTTCCCAATCTATATTTTGTTCCAGGTAAGGAGCAAACTGCTGGAAATGCTTTTGTCGCCTTTATTCCCTTGGTCAAAGGTAATCTTGCCCTTGGAACGATCTATTTAGAATTGGATCAACTCAGGATTCAGCCTGACAATGCCTATCCTCGCTTGCTTGTGGATCAACAGTATGCTGAGAAATTGCAAGAGGATCCTTTTGGTTTTGCGGTATTCAGAGCGGGAGAGTTGATTCGCAGTTCAGGAAACTTCAATTATCAGCAGGAGGAGGTACGCTCCCTACTTGAAAATTCAGACTTGATGGAAGGAGGAGTAGAGGCCTTAGGTTACCAGCATTTGGGGATTAAAAATGGGGAAGACTTCTGGGTAATATCCTCGCCTTCAATTTCGATCAAACAGTTTTTCGGAACGCTCTCCCTATTTTTTGTGGTCTTTGTTGCATTCACCTTTTTCGCAATTTTGATTTCTGTTCTTTTCCAGAGGTATCGAAAGTTTGAGTTTAACTATTCCACAAAACTTCAACTTTACCTGAATTTTGCATTTTTCTTTCCCATCCTAATCATTTCCTTGATCACCACGGGATTGCTTTCCCAGAGTTATAAGGAAGATTTGAATGAACAATACCTTCAAAAGGCTTTGCTAATCAAGGGGAATCTCGTTCGCTTCCTTGGAGATCAAAATTTAGAAGATTTGGATCGAGATGTGCTTACGGAAGAGATCAATACACTTGCCACTACTGTAGGTACAGATATTCACCTGTACGACAGGGAGGGTTTGTTGCTCACTTCGAGTAGAGCGCCCATTTTTGACAAGAAACTATTGTCCAATTTAATGCATCCAGGTGCGATGGCCGCTTTGGTGGAGAATAAGGGCGCTGAAGTGCTTTTGGAGGAGGAAGTCGGAAAGCTGAAGTATCAGGCCGTGTATTTGGCCATTCCTTCGCAGGCAACATTGGGAAGCAATGCAGTGGTTGCCGTACCATTTTTTGAGTCTGAAGAGGAACTGAATGCGCTCATTTCAGATGTGTTGGGGAGTGTGTTCAATGCCTTTGTAGTGATTTTTATTCTGTTTTTGGTCATCTCCTTTTTGGTAACTAAAAACCTAACGCTTCCCTTCCGATTGCTGACCCAAAAACTCAAGGCTACGAATTTGGAGGACAATGAACCCATGGTTTGGGCATCTAAGGATGAGATTGGGCTATTGGTCAACGAATACAATCAGATGCTCTACAAACTCGAAGCAAGTAAAAAGGTACTTGCTTCCAATGAGAAGGAGACCGCTTGGCGAGAGATGGCCAAGCAAGTAGCCCACGAGATCAAGAATCCACTTACTCCAATGAAACTTACCTTGCAGCATTTGTTGCGCTTGGATCGAGAAGGAAAATTGGAGGATGCGGAAAAATTGAAAAAGTCCTTGGAAACCCTCATTCATCAGGTGGATGCTTTGAGCGGCATTGCTTCTTCCTTTTCCACCTTTGCCAAGATGCCTCTCCCCAACAATGAGCCCATGAATTTCAAGGAGGTGTTGTCTAAGGTATTGGAGCTCTTCAAAACCGATAAGCGGATGGAACTGGAGTTTCAGGATGATTCCTATAATGAGCAAATCCCAATTTTGGGAGATGACAAACTTTTTGGGCGAGTGATTTCCAACCTGATCATCAATGGTATGCAGGCGGTGGAGCCAGGTAAAAAGCCCCAAATCCGGGTGTGGCTTTGGCTGTCGGATCGTGCTGTATTTTTAGAAATCTCTGACAATGGAAAAGGTATTCCTGAGGAGCTCCGAGATAAAATTTTTATACCCAACTTTAGTACCAAAAGCCAAGGTTCGGGACTCGGTTTGGCCATCGCCAAAAGCGGGGTAGAAACTGCGGGAGGTAAAATCTGGTTTGAAACAGAAGTTGGTAAGGGAAGCACTTTTTTCCTCACTTTTCCCTTGCTGACGGATAAGATTTAAGCGGTGGTAAGATTTTTTCTTTTGGAAAAAATCAACCAAAAATGCGAGCTACTTCAACCACACAAAGCCTACGAATCAATTCATAAAAAAATGTAACTTTGTCTGAAGTAAATAGTTGTTACACTAACTATTAAGCAACGAAACAAATGAGAAAAAGCATCCTAGTGAGTGGGGGTACCAAGGGAATCGGTCGAGCGATCATCGAGCGATTTGCCCAGGAAGGATTTGACATCTTCACCTGTTCCAGGAATGAAGGTGATTTAACCGCCTTGCGAGCTTCTCTTGCTTCAAAATACCCAAGCTCCATCGTTCATACCTTTGTAGCAGACCTTTCCAAAAAGGAGGAGGTGATGGCATTTGCAACTGGTGTCAAGGCTATTGGTATTCCCGACGTGATTGTCCACAATACAGGCCTTTTTCTTCCAGGTTCCTTGCATGCGGAGCCCGATGGGA
>JBJOOF010000117.1:0-4906 GCA_046051425.1 Bacteroidota bacterium | reverse complement strand
TTGGTTTCTTGGTTCTTATCCTTGGATTCCTTTATTTTAAAAAAGTCAATCGGGGGAAGGATGAAAAACTGGACCAAAGTGTTTGAAGATCAAAATCAAATTCGAGTGGAAATTGTGAAGGGAGTTTTGGAAGACAAGGGGGTGGCTGCTTTTGTACTCAACAAAAAAGAATCCATCTATCAGGTTATTGGTACCTATGAGGTGCTTGTTCCCACTGACCAAACGCTTTACGCACTTCAACTGATTCAGCATGAGATCACGTTTTAATATCAACAAGTACAGTAATCTGGCACAGCGGGCCATCACGGCTTTGGTGGGTGGGGTACTGGTCTTAGCAGCAATCATCTATTCCGATTGGACGTATTTTTTGATTTTTGCTGGGATCTTGGGATTCTCTCAAATGGAATTTTACAAGCTTTCTGGCCTAGATGGGATGCTTCCCTTGAAGAGTTTTGGTACAATCCTGGGGCTTTTGATTTTTGCCCTCACCTTCATGGTGGAGAAGGAGCGCTTGCCACACGAATACCTCTACCTGATTTTTCCGCTGGTTTCCTTGACCTTCTTCATCAAGCTTTATAAAAAAACGGATAAAAAGCCATTCACAGGTGTAGCCTACACGTACTTGGGGATTTTTTATGTAGCTGTACCTTTTTCACTTTTGAATTTGGCGGTATTTTCCGTGGATGCTGTGTACCATTACGAGATTCTTGTGGGCTGCCTTCTTATTTTATGGGCCAGCGATACGGGAGCCTATTTTGCGGGAACGCGGTTTGGAAAGACCAAACTTTTTGAACGAGTGTCACCCAAAAAGTCCTGGGAGGGATTTTTAGGAGGAGCATTTTCAGCGATTGCGGTCGCATTTGTGCTTTCCCAATTCTTTGTAGTGCTTGAAGATTGGAAGTGGCTTGTCATCGCAGGAATCATCATTATTGCGGGTACCTATGGGGATTTGATTGAGTCCCTTTTTAAGCGCTCGATCGAGATCAAGGACTCGGGATCTATTCTTCCAGGACATGGTGGATTTATGGACCGTTTTGACGGATTGTTACTTTCTGCGCCGTTTATCACCGCATTTTTGAAAATCTGTTAATTCTACCCCTAGCAATTAAAAATCTGCTTAAATTTGCTATCCAGTTTACTACTTAATAACCCAATATGGCTTACATAGAACCGGCACCGATAAAGGATAGAGAGAATCCTTTGGAGTCCATGATGGAGAGATTCAACATCGCAGCCGAGAAACTCGGACTTTCCGATGAAGTGTACAATGTGCTAAAGAATCCTGCCAAGCAGGTGATTGTTTCCCTTCCTATCACTATGGATAATGGGAAAATTCAAGTTTTTGAGGGGATCCGTGTGATCCATTCCAACATTCTTGGACCTGCCAAAGGAGGAATTCGCTTCGCTCCAGATGTGCATTTGGATGAGGTACGGGCGCTAGCCGCTTGGATGACTTGGAAGTGTGCAGTAGTAGATATTCCCTACGGTGGAGCAAAAGGGGGTGTACGCTGCAATCCCCGCGAAATGTCAAAAGGTGAAATCGAACGATTGGTTCGTGCCTATACCATGTCCATGATCGATGTAATTGGTCCGGACAAAGATATTCCTGCACCAGATATGGGCACTGGACCTAGAGAAATGGCCTGGTTGATGGACGAATACTCCAAGGCACATGGTATGACCATCCCAGCAGTGGTAACAGGCAAGCCCTTGGTGTTAGGAGGTTCTTTGGGACGTACCGAAGCCACAGGTCGTGGGGTAATGGTATCCGCACTTGCAGCGATGCAAAAATTGAAGATCAATCCATTCACCGCCACTTGTGCAGTACAGGGATTTGGAAATGTGGGCAGTTGGGCGGCTCGACTTCTAGAAGAGAGAGGGCTAAAGGTGGTAGCGATTTCCGATCATACAGGTGCTTTTTACAATGAAAAAGGCATCAATGTAGTAGAGGCTATTGCTTATCGTGATGGAAACAATGGAACCTTGGAAGGCTATACTGGTGGAGATAAGATGGAGAATGCAGGTGATCTACTCACCTTGCAAGTGGATGTATTGGTACCCGCGGCAGTGGAGGATGTGATCACCATCGCCAATGCGGACCAAATCAAAGCCAAACTGATTGTAGAAGGTGCCAATGGACCTACTTCGGCTAAGGCAGATGCAATATTGAATGAAAAAGGGATTATGGCGGTACCCGATATTTTGGCGAATGCCGGCGGAGTCACCGTTTCCTACTTTGAATGGGTGCAAAATCGATTGGGCTACAAGTGGACAGCCGATCGTGTGAATAGACGCTCAGATCGAATCATGAAAGATGCGTTTGATAATGTGTATCAGGCTTCCATTAAATACAATGTGCCGATGCGTATCGCTGCTTACATCGTAGCAATCGACAAAGTAGCACAAACCTACACCTATCGTGGAGGGTTCTAACTCTATTTTTCCTAAAAAATGATAACTTTGGGCGTGGGGAATTTTTTCCACGCCCTTTTTCATGCAAGGGATTCGCGTCTAGGCCCTATTTTAGGATAGTGCCGACGTCTTAACCAGCTGGATATGATGACAATACATAAAGAAGGAAGAACCCTGTTGTTTTGGATGCTCTTAGTGCTTTCACTAGCCAACTATTTGCTCTACTACTTTCTTCCAGAAGAAAGACTGCTCTTCAACCTTTCTTTGGGGGTAAGCATTCTTTTTTACTTGATTATTCTTCAATTTTTTAGAAATCCAGTTTTCGAGGTACCTCAAGAGGAGGGAATTGTCTTTGCTCCTGCGGATGGAAAAGTGGTGGTGATAGAGGAGGCTTTCGAAGACGAATTCCTGAAAGAAAAACGCAGACAGGTATCTATTTTTATGTCTCCTATCAATGTTCACGTGAATCGCTCCCCAATTCAGGGCACCGTAGACTATTTCAAATACCACCCTGGCAAATACCTAGTAGCATGGCATCCCAAGTCCAGTACCGAAAACGAACGCACTTCCATGGTGCTTCGTGATGCTAAGGGAAATACAATGATGGTTCGTCAAATTGCAGGAGCCTTGGCTCGACGGATCAAGTGGTATGTGGACAAAGGGTCTTCTCTCCAGCAAGGAGAAGAATTTGGCTTTATCAAATTCGGTTCACGGGTAGATTTATACTTGCCCTTGGACGCAGAGATCCTCTGTGAGATGGGACAAGTGACCAAAGGGGCTAGAACGCCTATAGCACGACTTAAAAACTAGTCAACGGCTAAAAGTCTACGTTAGGAAAGTAGTGTCAAGATTGTACGAAGAACTAAGTACCAAGTACAAAGTAGGGATTCGGGTTCTGAAAAAGATCATGGTACTTGGTAAAGCTAATTGTACTTAGTTCCGCAGCTAGGCTTCGTGAAATAATGCTGCGAATCCCTGTTTCTCCGAGCATGCCTGCCCGCCGCGGAGGGCTCGGATTATTTCCATTCTATTTCCATCGTATTTCAACCCTAATAAATGGTAGATTCATATCTTAACCATCCTTACTTTGTACTTCGTACTTGGTACCTTGTACATTACTTAAAAATCACTAAACGCCTTTCCAAGCCCGAGTCATTTCTTTTTTGCCAGGAGGGCCAGGTAGGGTTTCTACCTCGAGTCCCAAATCCTTTAAATCCCGTTTCAATTGGCCCATGGCACAGTAGGTGGTAAATACCCCTCCTGGGCGCATGGCATCCACCACGGGTGCCAACACCTCTTTTTTCCAAAGCTCTGGCTGCTTGCTCGGAGCAAAGGCATCATAAAACACTAGATCGGCAGGATACAAATCGGTTTCTTCTAGTGTCGTGTAGTCCTTCTTGAAATTGAAATACTCGGAAACAGGCCCTCCCTCGTTCCATGGGAGTTCGTGCAGCGCTTGAAAATACTTATGGTAATGCCAGATGCCGTGGTCGTGCTCGGTATAGTTGAGCTGGGAATACACTTCAGCAGGTAGCGGGAATGGTTCGATGCTATGGTAGAGTACGGGAACCTGATTTTGTTCAGCCCATACCAATGCGAGCCAGGCATTCAGACCTGTGCCAAATCCTACTTCAAATACCCGAATAGGGAATTTATTCGGATTACGTGCGAGCCAGGAATCCAATCCGTACAACATGAATACGTGGATGGATTCGCGGTAGGCGCCGTGAAAGCTGTGATAGGTTTCTTGGAGCTCTTCGTGGTACAGCGAATGGGAACCGTCTTCGGTCGTGATGATTTTTACCTTGGGCTGATTCATACTTTGTAAATCAAGGCGGTGCAATAGGCGGATATGCCCTCTTCTCTTCCTACAAATCCCAAGTGCTCAGAAGTCGTGGCCTTGATGGAAATTGCATCTTCATCGACTCCCATCACCGCTGCTAGGCAAGCCTTCATGTCTGGAATGTGTGGATTGAGCTTGGGAACTTGAAGGCAAACCGTGCTATCTAGGTTTCCAACTTCGTAGCCTGCGCCACGAATCATCCCCATCACCTCTTTTAGGAGGAGTTTGCTATCGATTCCTTTGTATTTAGGGTCTTTGTCCGAAAAATGGTAGCCAATGTTACGCATGTTGGCTGCTCCAAGGAGCGCGTCGCAAATCACATGGATGAGCACATCGGCATCCGAATGGCCCACTGCACCTTTGCTATGGGGAACGCGAATGCCTCCCAACCAAAATTCATGGGTTTCACTCAACTGGTGTACGTCGTAGCCAAAGCCTATTCGAAATGGTGTCATGAGGGATTTGATTGGTAATACAAAACGGATGCTTGATCCTCCTGCAGCAATCGCTTGGCCCAACTCGAAAGTTGCTCCGCTTGGCAGGAAGCCTTTTGGTCAAATTCTTGCCAATATAAGGCAGGATCCCCTAAATGCGCATAGTAAGCCAAATTCATGGCTCGATTGAGCAATTGAATCGATTCGTAGGTTTTCA